>JAKACY010000115.1 GCA_021821025.1 Bacillota bacterium
CGAAAAACCGCCCATCATCAGTTCTTTGGGAACGGTCCACGCGTCGATCGCTTGTGACACAGGAAGAATCAGCGTGCCCATAGCGATAGGAAGGGAGTAGATAAAAAGCTGCTTCAATACAGATCCAGGGGTTAGATGCATGGCTTGGTTGTATCTACTCTTACGCGCGAGTTGTCCCCTCAGCTTTTTTACACCTGCGAGTAGCAAAATAAAGCCAGCCACCGCACCTGCAGTGCCCCCAAATGTGGCGATAGCAGCTGTCGTGGAAGGCCCTGCACCAAATGAAACAGCGACGGTCAGCCCGATCAGTACCACGGCAACCCGCGTGATTTGCTCTATGACCTGGGACGCGGCCGATGGCTCTAGCCGTAGATTCCCTTGTAAATAACCGCGCTGTGCGCTCATGATCGGCAGGAATAAAAGCGCTGGCGCCAGGGTGTGGATCGCAGGAATTGCTGCCGCAGTTTGCGCGGTGTGCCCTGGCGCCGTCAATTCTAGGTACCATGGACCAATAAACCACATGATCACGAATCCGATCAGCCCAAACAGCAGTGAAAACCTTCCGACGATTGCATAAGTACCGCTTGCTTGCCTAAACTTACCTCGAGCGGTGAGTTCGCTAATCGTTTTTGATAATGCTAAAGGAAAGCCGGCTGTCGCGAGCGTCAGCATAATCGTGTATAAAGGGTATACTAGTTGATAGATTCCAAGCGCATAATTCCCGATCAGGTTTTGCATTGGGATGATAAATAAAATACCTAACAGCTTTGCGATAAACACAGCAGCCACCATTGAAGTGGCGCCGCGGGCAAGTTTTGCATTGGCGTCTTCGGACAATGAATACCCTCCTGGCGAATATACCACACCTCAGATTACCACGCCGAAGCTATCGAGTCACGATTTTATGGACAAGGGTGCGTCACCTTTTTGAAATTCAGGCATAAAGTGCCGTGTGGATTTTGGGTGAGGATCCCGGTGACCATGCGAATCTCGAATAATCGCCGTCTATCGCCAAGCATCCTTGTATATATGGAACGAAAGTTGCCCAAGATAATAGAAATGAGATGTATTAGAAGAGGAACGTGAAGCGAATGTCTGAGGAATTTCGACCTGTATGCATGATCTGCGAGCGTGAGTGCGATGAGCATGAAGGTATCAAGATTCTGTCGCAGTTCATTTGCACGGATTGTGAGAAAGATATCGTCAATACAAATGTGGATGACGACTTGTACGATTACTTCGTAGAAAAGTTACGAACACTGTGGCTTGACATTATGCGCACCGATATAGACCCTCCACCGGGAACGCCGTATTCCTGATCGGGACGGCGAGTTCCTCACCGAGAGCTGAAGAATATGCGGCTGTACCGATAGTATGAGAAGGGATTCGCCATGGAAATCGCGAATGATTTAGAATGATAAAAGATCAACACCGTACGCCGCTGGTAGAGGCGCTCTGTCGTCACGCAAAAGGCGAGAAGGTTTCCCTCCACATTCCTGGTCACAAGATGCATGGGTTCTGGCCTTTATTTAAGGATCGTGTCGGGGCTTTTGCTGATTTTGATGTGACTGAACTGCCTGGTCTTGATGATTTACATCACCCGGTCGAAGCGATTGCAGATGCCTCGATGCTAGCAGCGCAAGCCTTTGGCAGCGATGAGGCGTTTTTTCTGGTCGGAGGCAGTACAGTGGGCAATCTTGCCGCGATCATGAGCGTAGCTTCAGAGGATGACCTACTTTTGGTAGGACGAAATGCACATCAATCTGTATGGAATGCAATCCACCTTGCACGGGCCACGTCAATTGCTTTGATGCCAGAATTAGAGGGTGAATCTGTTTTCGGGGGAATTTCTCCAAGCACTGTAAGAGAAGCGGTACATCGATATCCAAAAGCAGTAGCGCTTGTCATCACCAGTCCAACTTATCACGGTTTTGCCTCAGACTTGCGCGAGATTGTAAGGATTGCTCATGAGGTTGGTATGGTGGTGATCGTTGATGAGGCGCACGGTGCTCATTTTCCCTTCTTAGATTCGCTTCCGGTCTCAGCTATTCATGCTGGGGCTGATCTCGTTATTCAGAGCCCACACAAAATGTTGGGTGGCTTTACGCAGACAGGCATATTACATGTAGTGGGACAGGACGTAAGTCGTGAACGAATCCGGTACGTGCTGCGTATACTGCAGTCAAGTTCCCCTTCTTATCTGCTTCTAGCGTCGATCGACGCGGCGAGAGCGCACATGGCGGTAAACGGAAGAAGCATGTTACAACAAGTGATCGCTTCACTTGAGCGATCGCTGACACGTTTACAACTGCACGGATGTGCTCCATTTCTTCATTCTTCAGCGCCAAAGGATCCTTTTAAATGGAATATTGATGCTCACGCATTTTCACTCGATGGATTTGCGCTCGCAGAGCAGTTGAGGCAAAATGATGGCATATACGTAGAATTAGCAGATGAACGTTACGTGCTGTTGTCTTGGTCGTATGCCAGTACCGATCGTGACATCGAACTCACGGAGCAGGCCTTCCTTCGGCTTTGGGGCAGGCGGCAGCAAGGGGCGCAGGGTTCGCATGTGGCTGATCGAATCGTGGTGAATCATCTTTCTGCCATCCCTCGCATCTCTGCGCCGATCATACCGATGAAGTTACTTTTTTCTGATCGTGCCGTCAAACGTGAGATTCAAGATGCAGTTGGCTACGCTGTCGTCGATCACATTGCGGTATACCCACCTGGTATACCAATTCTGTTGCCTGGCGAACTCGTCACGCAAGGGGTGTGTGATTTTTTGCAGGAGATGGTTGGACACGGCATTCGAGTCGATGGTATAGATGAACTGCAAAGGGTTAACTGCGCTGATTGACACACAACATAGAGGATGAATAGCTTTTTGGAATCTATCGATTTTTTAAGGAAAGAAAAAGGAATATTCATTACGATGGAAGGTATCGATGGCTGTGGTAAGACAACGCAGGTTGATATGCTCTGCGAGACATTGGCACAGCGGGGTATAGCCTTTATTCGAACAAGGGAGCCTGGCGGGACGCCCATCGGAGACGGGATTCGAAGTCTTCTACTGAATCCGTCTTCCGACATGCTGCCCCTGACAGAAACCTATTTATACGCAGCGAGTCGTGCTGAACACGTACGCCGAGTGATTCTACCAGCGCTTGCGCGTGGGGATATCGTGGTGTGCGATCGCTTCGTGGATGCGAGCATCGCGTATCAGGGATACGGCTTGCAAGGTGACTCGCTCACACCTGGGCTGGTGAACGATATCAATGCTCACGCAGTAGGGGGAGTGATGCCTGATCTCACGTTTATGATCGATGTGCCGGTGGATGTCGCCCAAGAGCGCCTTCGACAGAGCAACCGCCTGCTATTTGCCGGGGCAGATCGCATTGAACGAAGGGGAACGGCATTTTTTGAAAGAGTACGTGATGGATTGTGGGCTATTTCCCGGGAAAATCCGACTCGAGTGGTGTTGCTAGACGGAACGATGTCGGCTGAGGCGCTGCGAGATTTAATCTGGGCTAGGATAAGTAAAATCTCATAGGGAGTGGGTGAGTTGCCATGCAATTGATTTTTGCGATCGTACAGGATAAGGATGTCGCGCGGCTATCGGATCGGCTGGTCAAAGCTGGGATCCGAGCGACAAAACTGCCTTCAACTGGCGGTTTTTTACGGGCCGGAAACACCACATTTATGATTGGTCTTGAGGAAGACAAGGTGGAAGAGGCACTGTCGATCATCAAGCAAAGCTGCAGGGCGAGGGAGCAGTTGGTCACCCCGCTTTCTCCACTCGGCAACCAGGTGGAGTCATATGTTTCCTATCCTGTATCTGTGCAAGTAGGCGGCGCAACGGTATTCGTAGTGCCCGTAGACCGATTTGAACAGTTTTGATTTTCCAGTCCTAATATTTGCGAGGTAGAAACGTGAGAGTGCAGCGTGCTTCGCGCAGAGTTATGCCCTATAGCCCCCCGCCCGAGTCAGATAGCATGCATCGAGACACGGCGCGGGATTTTCGTTTAGAGTTGCAACAGGCGCATGAAAAGGTAGAAGCAGCAGAGTGGAATGAGTTATTCAATCTGATCGTGAGGCAAGGAGATGTCCTCGTTGCCAAGCAGTCCCTTGACGCTGCGGATATCTATAGAAAATCTGTGATGAAGCTTTTAGATCTGATCGTAAAAGATGGATTGAAGCTGACGACGCGCCGCGTGTCGGACATGCATGGAAGGCAAAAGATTTTCGCTATAGTAGATGAAATTGATCGCGATTTATTGTCACTGTGGGAATCTGTCATAAGTGGGCAACAGCGACCACTTGAGATGCTGAAACTCGTCGGTGAGATCAAAGGGCTTTTGATCAGCCTGAAAATGTAAAGGGGGATAACGCCACGCGCGTTTCAGAATTAGTGGTGAAAATTTGCCAGCTTAGAGCCAGGGAACGTCTTGGTCATGCTTATATTTTAACCAATCAAAGTGCTGGGGTTTTGCTTCATGCGGTTACCGCAGTGGGATCTGTCCTTTTATGTGATCGGCCAGATGAGTCGGGTAGGGCCTGTGGGCAGTGTCGCGCTTGCATTCAGTTTAAATCTGGCAATCACACTGGGTGGATGCTCTTGTCGCCCGATGGGGCTTCGATTAAAATTGCACAGATGCGTTCAGCATTGCGGTCAGACATGAGAAAGGCTAGCGGTACACCGATGAGTATTATCGTATTTCAAGATGCGCATAAGTTGACCGTCGAGGCCGGAAATGCCATCTTAAAATGGGTCGAGGAACCTTTTGACGGTCGACTCTTTCTTTTTCTCACACACTCCCCCTCCTCGCTCTTGCCTACTCTGCAGTCGCGCTGCGTGAAGCTCGTAGTCGAAAATGATGATGAGGACATGCTCGCGTCAGGCACAGACGATGCGAGTCTGGCGAGTCGATTTGGCATGAGTGGTGACCCAGGGCGGTTTGCCGAGATCATGAACCTGGTGTTAGAATGGGTTAATGCTTGGGCAACTTCTGGCAATAAGGTGTGGCACACAGTATTTGATCGCATGGGCAAGATGAACTTGAACAGCGATGAGTCTTTAATCGTCGTTGACTTGTTCATTGCAGCGTTGAGGGATGTCAGTGCAGTCAGTGTCGGTGGAGCACCAAAAGTATATGTAATGCATAAGGAACGCATTTTAAAGCTTGCGCAAAGTCCATTTAGCAAAAAGTGTGCAGATTTTGCCGTTAGATTGTCCGCCTTACGACGCCGCCTGCAAAGCCACGTCAACATGCAATTGGCTATCGAGGCGATGATGATCGAGATGCATTCCAGGTGAGGTGACAGGCTGTGGTGGATCTGCGAACGATCGTTCGACAGGTGGAATCCTTACAAGAGCGAATTGGTGAATTTTACGAGGAATTAGGCGCGTTAAAATTGGCCATGAGGGATTTGATTGAAGAGAACCAAAAGCTATCACTGGAGAATGCTCACTTGCGTGAACGCGCTCATATGTATATCGAGGAGCAACCCGCGGTGGCTGGGGAAGCGGCCAAGTATCTAGGTAAGTTGTATGAAGATGGATTTCATATTTGCAACGTCAACTATGGCAGTCTGCGCCAAGGGGACTGCCTATTTTGCCTGCAGAATTTGCAACGCACATCGTAGAGTAAGGAGTTTACTGCAATGGATTGGAAAGGCCATCAGCTTGGAACGCTGTATCTCGTACCTACTCCGATCGGTAATTTAGAGGATATTACGCTTCGTTCGTTGCGCATTTTGCGCGAGGCGGATTTTATCGCTGCTGAAGACACGCGGCATACTAGAAAGCTGCTTACGCACTACGATATTCATCCTGCTGAATACTTTTCCTATCATGAGCATAACTTTAAAAGCTCTGGTGAGCGCATCATTCAATTGATCGAACAAGGCCAATCAGGAGCCCTTGTCACCGATGCAGGAATGCCGGGGATCTCGGATCCGGGTGAAGATATTGTCGCGAAACTGCGCGCCATGGGGTGTCCCGCTATCGTGCTTCCTGGTGCCAGCGCCGCACTCACAGCGCTCATCGGATCAGGGCTTCCGACATCCACCTTTACATTTGTCGGATTTTTAAGCCGTGAGGCGAAGGTTCGCCGCTTGGAGCTTGCGGCGGTCAAACACCGTAAGGATACGTTGATCTTTTACGAGGCGCCCCATAGGATAAAAAAGATGTTGCGTGATGCAAAAGAGATCTTGGGGGATCGGCTGGTAGTCATTGCTCGGGAATTGTCCAAGGTTCATGAAGAATACATCCAAGGCCGCTTGTCTCAATGCGAGGAATTCTTTGGAGATGATGGTCCGCGGGGCGAGATGGTGATTGTTATAGCAGGACAGGCATCGAGTGACCAGCCTGAGCAATCTTCAGGCGAGGCGCAAGGCGAGACGCCGGGTGCGAGTGAAGAATCGGGTCCAGAGAGTCAGCTCCCGGATATTGTGCAACTCGTTAACGAGTACATATCCAAAGGGTTACCTTATAAAGAAGCGATGCGTGCGACTGCGAAGGACCTTCGCATATCACGACGACAAGTCTATCAGGAACTATTGAATCGCGAGGTAAGTTCGCTTACTGACGATGCGCCGCGTGGGATGACATTAGAAGGCACAACGGATGCAGACACAAAGGACCGAACATGAAGAACATTGTATTTGGTGTTAAAAAAGAAGAGGAGATTAGCTAACAGGTCTACCCGTTATCTAATGCCCCTCAATCTAAATCAAGCCCGCGCATCAACCCAATATGCTTCGACTGTGGATTAGGCTTTTGCCATCTCTTCAATGCAGGATGGACAGATGTTCTTTCCTTTAAAGTGAATGATCTCGTCTGCCTGCCCGCAGAAGATGCATGCCGGTTCGTACTTTTTCAGGACGATACGATCGCCATCCACATAGATCTCTAATGCATCCTTTTCCCCAATTCCCAACGTTCGACGAAGTTCAATCGGAATCACGACGCGCCCTAGTTCATCAACTTTACGCACGATGCCAGTAGATTTCATGATTTCAAACCTCCTACAAGTGTGGTGATGTAAATGGTTATGCTTTTGTACATTCTGCGAAATTCGCTCATCTAGTATAAAACTCTTGCTCCACTTTGCACGGCGGTTTTGCCAAAACCGCAGCAACCTCTCGGCTCAAGACTGCAGTAGACCTTCTTAATGCTTATGTGAGATCTGCGTCGGTTTTCCAACGGGAATGGTATGTTTAGGCCAAGTCTGGCAAAGACACCATTAAGCTTCATCCACATATTTACTAGTGAAAGTCTACCACTTCATTCAGTTATGTGCAACACATATAGTCTATATCCAGTTCGTTAAATTGGGCTTAAAATCATGAACGATCCGTCACCTTCTGCCATAGTATGGTTCGATCTCCGTACAGCGTGGAGGAGGGACTTTTTATGCCAGTATTACTGTCTTTGGTCGCCTTAGCTCTCCAAGATACGGTGAACCTCGTTTCATATGTT
Organism: Bacillota bacterium; assembly: GCA_021821025.1. Lineage (GTDB taxonomy): Bacteria > Bacillota > Bacilli > Alicyclobacillales > SLC66 > JAKACY01. The sequence continues at coordinate 7,484 of JAKACY010000115.1, forward strand.
AAAAATCAGGCTTTCCCGCTCCCATTAAATGAGGAGGACGAGAGGAACTACTTGCAGCGGGTACAAATAGGAGATGAAACCGCCTATCACCAGCTTGTAGAGCATAACTTGCGATTGGTTGCTTATATTGCGAAAAAGTTTCGGGATTCAGGCGTTGAAGAAGACGATCTCATATCACTTGGGACGATAGGGTTGATCAAGGCCGTCAAAAGTTTTAGGGCAGATGCTGGAACAAAGTTTGCGACATACGCGGCACGGTGTATTGAAAACGAGATGCTGATGCACTTGCGCTCACGTAAGAAATCTAGCCGCGACGTATCGATGGATGAGTCGATTGGGACGGATAAGGAAGGCAATGATTTGACACTTCGAGATGTGTTGGGGTCTGACCCTGATGAACTTGAACGTCAGGTTGGAGATCGCCTTGAACAACAGCGACTACGGTCACTGCTGCATGTGCTTGATGCCAGGGAGCAGAAAGTCATTTGCCTTCGTTATGGCTTGACGGACGGCGTGGAATGGACACAGCATCAGATCGCTGAGCAAATGGGAATCTCGCGATCATACGTTTCGCGCATCGAAGCGAGAGCGCTTACGAAGCTGCAGCATGCGTTGCGCCCACGGCCTAAAAGCGCTCCGCGCAGTGGTGTGCGCAATATTCGCCCACTATCAAAATAGCGGGGCGCATCGGGGTATATCTGCGTATAAGGGGTACACGGCGATATTCTTGCCGGGATACCCCTGATCGTATGTAGCTGCGCAGTTATTTGCTCACGAGCACCTGTCGCCAACCTCCTG
>JAKACY010000116.1 GCA_021821025.1 Bacillota bacterium
CGGCATCATCCTCATCTACCTGGCGCGCGGCACATTTAACTTCGATGCACTCTTTAGCACTTCTGCTGGATCAGCGTTAGGCGGGGCAGCGCCCCTTTTATATGCAGGATCACATTACTTCCCACTTTGGCACGTACCTTTTGCAGGATGGGGGCCGGCGGCTTTCGTGACGCTAGTTGCGCTTCTCGTCTTTGTGGGGGCGGTCGGCAAATCGGCCCAGTTTCCACTTCATGTTTGGTTGCCAGATGCCATGGAAGGCCCGACGCCAGTGTCCGCGCTCATCCACGCGGCGACGATGGTCGCGGCCGGAGTATACTTGGTAGCCAGGATGTTCCCGCTTTTTGAGGCGTCGCACGGGGCAAGCGAGACGGTCGCCATCATCGGTGGGATTACAGCGATCTTGGCGGCGTCGATCGGTCTAACGCAGCGAGATATCAAGCGAGTGATCGCTTATTCAACGATATCGCAGTTAGGGTACATGATGCTCGCGATGGGCGTCGGTGCATACGTATCTGGCATGTTCCACCTGATGACGCACGCGTTTTTTAAGGCGCTGCTGTTTCTTGCAGCAGGTAGCATCATACATGCGCTCGATACGCAGGATCTGTTTGAAATGGGTGGCCTTCGCAAGCTGATGCCTATCACGCACATCACGTTCTTAGCAGGCGCGTTGGCATTAGCGGGTATCCCACCGTTTGCAGGTTTCTGGTCAAAGGATGATATTCTGTCGGCAGCATTTTCTTCAGGCAACTATGTCCTGTGGGCGCTCGGCTTAATCGCTGCGTTCTTTACAGCGTTTTATATCTTCCGTGTCTACTTTTTGGCCTTTGGCGGCACTTACAAAGGAGATAAGCATCCGCACGAAGGCGGCTTGGCGATGACCGTGCCGCTCCTGACGCTTGGTTTTCTAGCAACGTTCTCAGGATTCCTGAATACTCCATGGGCTCCGTGGATCGGTCGCTTTTTGCAGGATCAAGGCCCGATCGGTTACGATCCGAGCGCCAATGGCGGCCTCATGGTCTTGTCTGCTGTGGTTGGTCTTCTTGGTATATGGCTTGCTTATTACATGTACCATGGCGAAAACCGCGCGGCGCAAATGGCCGAACGCACAGGGTTCTTATATCGGCTGAGCTTTAACAAATTTTATTTTGACGAACTATACCACTATGTGATCACGGTGCCTGTTCGTACGATCGCTGTGACACTCCTCTTTATCGATGAGTGGATCATCGATGGTATTGTTCGACTGGTTGGCGCAGGGGCTAATGGGGCAGGTACTGGACTCCGTTACACCAACACAGGCCAGGTGCAGACTTATGGTCTCATCTCCTTGTTTGGACTCGCGATCGTCATCTTGGTGGCTATCGGAATCGGGGGGGTGCTGTAGGTGAACATGTTATTCTGGTTGGTAGCCATACCTGTCATCGCTGCGATCATCACCTTGCTCATTCCGGTGCGATCGCAAGGTGCAGTGCGAACCGTAGCATTTTTGGGAACGATCATTCCGGCGCTGTTGGCGCTCGTAGCTTATGTGGCTTTTCAGCGCGGCTCAGCGCTGTTGCAGTTTGGTTCATCGTTCACATGGTTGAACATACAAAATGCATTCGGACAGCTCCCGCTTAACATCCAATTCGCCTTTGGCGCCGACGGCATATCAATGCCGCTGATCGTGCTGGTGGGCGTTGTGAGCTTCTTGGCGGTGATACGCAACTTTGGTATCACGCACAGGGTCAAAGGGCACTACTTCTGGATGCTGCTTTTGGTGGCTGGCCTTTATGGGGTATTTGCGGCCGCTGATATGTTCACGCTGTTCTTCTTCTTAGAAGCGACGCTTGTCGCAACGTTTTTCCTCATTCATATATGGGGCAATGAAAGACGGCAGTATGTAGCGATTAAGTTTCTTCTGTATCGCGGCATCGCTAGCGTCGTGTTGCTGGCAGCGTTTGTCGGAATCGCCTATATGTACGCAGTGCAGGCGCAGCAAGTGAGTACAAGCGTCTATCTACCCTATTCACCAGATTTTTTGAGCCTATCCTTGAGCCAGTTGTTAGATGAGGCTGGGAAGTTTCAACTGCCAGTCGCAACTCAGAATGTACTGTTTCTCGTGCTGCTCCTGGCAGTATTGATCGAAGAGGCGTTCGTACCGTTTCACACATGGTTGGCGGATACGCATGAACATAGCGATACGGGCACCAACATGTTGATCGGTGGCGCCCTGATGAAGATCGGGCTCTACGTACTCATCCGCTTTGGGGTAGAACTTTTGCCTCAAGGATTGAAAACATATGCCCTCTTCGTCGGCATCCTCGGCGTGATTAGCATTCTGTATGGCGCTTTCGTCGCGTTTGCGCAAAAGGACTGGCGGCGGATCATTGCATTTTCGAGCATTAGCCATATGGGGCTTGTGCTTCTTGCCATCGCATCCATGCAGGCGATCGGCCTTCAAGGCGCGGTGTTTATGCTGGTATCGTCGGGATTATTAAACGCATTGATGTTCTTTACGGTTGGTGCACAAGCTGACAGAACCAAAACGTACTCGCGAGAAGTGCTTGGTGGTCTATCAAAGTCTTTGCCGGTACTTTCCGGTGTTATGCTCGTTGCAGCGCTGGGCCTAGTAGGATTGCCGGGATTAAGCGGGTTTATTAGCGAGTTTTCACTGTTTGTCGGCAGCTTTGCAGGGTTCCCTGTCTTATCTGCCATCGGAACGCTCGGTATGATATTGGCCGCTCTTTACATGCTTTACGCCATGCAAAAGACCACATTCGGTCCTATGAGACCGCAGTTTGAAGGTTTGGCTGATGCTCGAGCGATCGAGTACGTGCCACTTGTCATACTGGTTGCCCTCGTCATATGGATTGGCGTCTATCCGGGCGTGCTAGGCAATGTCGTCCATGGTACGGTGCAGGCGATCACTGCACGGATAGGGGGTTAAGACAGTGACGAGTGCCTTCTTAACTTTTGGCGATGCATGGAGAAACCTCGGGCCTGAGATCATCTTGACCGTGTTTGCATTTGTCATCATGATTGTAGAATTTATCGTTACAGGAACTAAAAAGCAGATCGCTCCTTGGTTGTCTGTGATTGGCATCATCGTCGCGATGATCGTGACTGCCGCACGCCTGTCCGGCGTTCCAGGGCTCTCACTGCCTGTCAACGCCGTCGATGACTTTGGCACAATCTTTAAGCTCTTGCTCTTGCTTAGCAGTGGCTTGGTCATCCTTCTTGCAATCGGCAGCAGGAAGCAGGAGTCTCTTCCATACGAGTATTCGTACTTGGTGTTATTTGCGACGGTCGGCGCCATGATCATGGCTTCTGCCACGGACCTCATTACCATGTACGTCGGGCTCGAGCTGCTATCGATTACGACGTACATTCTTGTCGCGCTTTACAAAAAGAGTATCCGCTCCAGTGAAGGCGGTCTAAAATATCTCATCATCGGATCAATAGCATCCGCCACCTTCCTTTATGGCTTGTCCTTCTTGTACGGAATGACGGGTTCTACACAACTCGGAACCATCATTGCTAACGTGCAAAGTGGATGGTCTTCTTATCCCGGCATGATGTTTTTGTCCTTAGCGCTCATTATCGTAGGACTTGGCGTAAAGCTCTCCGTCGCGCCATTTCACTTGTGGACGGCCGATGTATACGAAGGGGCTCCAACACCGGTTAGCGCGTATCTTGCTGTCGTGTCAAAAGCGGCGGCGTTCGCCTTGCTGCTACGTCTTCTTATCGCAGCATATGGTCAGGGCATGGGCCAGTGGTACGGCATCGTCGCATGGCTAGCTGTGATCACGATGGTCATCGGTAATGTGGGTGCATTGACGCAGAAAAATGTCAAACGGCTGCTGGCTTATTCAAGTATTGCACAAGCGGGCTACTTGCTCGTTCCGTTTGCAGCGATTGGACAAACTGCGACTACGGCGAATATCAGCCAGGGGTTGTCTGCGATCGTGTTCTATCTCTTCGCCTATGCGCTCATGACGATCGGGGCATTTGCCATTTTTGCAGTTGTCGCAGGCGCGCGAGCATCTGAGGGGATCGATGCGTTTAATGGTTTATATCGTCGGTCTCCTTGGCTTGCCAGCGCAATGGCCATCTTTTTGCTGTCCTTGGCGGGGATGCCTTTGACGGCAGGCTTTTTTGGCAAATTTCTCATCTTCTTGGTCGCGTTCAACACCAGTCAATACTGGCTTGGCGTACTGCTCTTTGCGACTAGCGTGATTGCCTTCTATTACTACTTCGCGATCTTGCGGGCGATGTTCATGCGCGAGCCCGTTGGTGACCGCGATCCGGTCAAAGGCACTGGCGTGATGCATGTCGTGGTGACGTTATGCGTTGTTGGAACATTAGTGCTCGGTGTGTTCCCATCCTCGCTGATGGGTCTTTTAAACGGCTTGCACTGGTTTGGTTGAGGTTGGTTTGATTGAGCTAGGACGTTACCCGAAGTGATATAGTAGACTTGTATCAAGACCCGCTTTCCAGCGGGTCTTGCGCGATTTAGCCTGATTTGGCGCTATGAAACTGGATGTTCGGAGGCGAACCATGGATCCTTTTGTACGCGAAAAAGATCAGAAACTTCTAGCGTGGGTCGGGGAACTCGCCGACCAGATCGCCCCGATTGGAGTTCAAGCTGACCGCGATGGACAGTTTGCTTCGAAGCAGATCGAAATCTTGCAACAGGCCGGCTACACCGCGCTCACAGTCCCAAAAGAGTTCGGCGGGCATGGGGCAACGCTGTATCAAATGCTCTTGGCACAGGAATGCCTTGCTGAAGGGGATCCTTCGAGCGCTTTGGTGCTTGGATGGCACCTTGGGATTACGCTCAGTTTGCACGACACGAAGGCTTGGCCGGATGAACTATATGCGGACTTGTGCCGCAAGGCTGTGAATGGAAAGGCCTTGGTCAATTCTTGCGCGTCAGAACCAATAACTGGTAGTCCAAGCCGCGGCGGACGACCTTCCACGACAGCAACCCCGGTAGAAGGTGGGTACCGTATCACGGGCAAAAAGACGTGGTCCACGGGTAGCCAGATGCTCTCACATATCATGGTCACAGCTTATATAAAGGATCTTGATCGTATCGGTGAGTTTTTGGTGCTTGCCGGAAGCCCCGGCTTGTCGATCGACGAAACATGGGATTCGATAGCGATGCGCGGTACTGGCAGTCATACGCTCGTGTTGCAAGACGTGTTTGTACCAACGGAGCGAGCACTGGATATCGTCGCTGTCGGACAGAGGACGAAGCGTAGCAGTGATGGTGGTGGATGGATGCTGCACATCCCAGCTACGTATCTTGGCATTGCTAATGCCGCGCGAAAGTATGCCATCAACTATGCGGTCACATATGCCCCGAATAGCCTTGATAAGCCAATCTCCTCGGTCCCGCATGTGCGCGACAAGATCGGCAGAATGGAAGTGCTCAGGCAGACTGCGCGCACCCTACTATACGACACAGCGCGCCGCTACGAAGAGGCCCAACCGGATGTACGCATGCAGATGCGGCCCGATCTAGGGTTGGCTAAATACGTGGCCACTAATGCCGCCGTTCAAATCGTAGACTTGGCGATGCGTATTGTGGGCGGGAACAGCCTGTTGCAAACCACCCCTTTAGAACGTTACTATCGCGACGTACGCGCCGGATTGCATAATCCACCGATGGATGACAACACACTGCATCAGTTAACTGAGCGAGCGATTAGAGAGGCAGAGAAGTAAAATGTGCTAGTTGACGGACATAAAATGGCGAAACCTGGACGAATACTAGTATGAGAAGTGAGGGCTGTACATGAATTCACTGAGCGCGCTGTCTTTGCGCATGCAGGGCAGCCTGATGGTATTTTCACTTCTCATCGGGACATTTCTGGCCTGGTATGCGCTCGGTGCGATTCGCTGGGACATCTTCATGCGCGATCCCCAATCGCGTGCAGGACGCTTGTTACGCCTGCTTTTAGCTGTTCTCATCGGCACTGGAATAGCCGGCTTTGTCCTGCAATACAGCCAAGGGGCAGCGCTTATGCATAGTTAAACGGGCGACGAATGACCTTAATTCTAGGTGCCTATGCTAGCGCCGCGAAAGTCTTTCGCTAGATTCGTATACGTTCCATTCACCGTGGCGATACTGAGTATCATCTCGGTGAATGGGAGTGAAAGCAAATGAAGAAACTAGCGATGTTGGCAACGGTTTTGCTGATGGGTGCAGCCTATATGTCCGGCAAAGCGCTCGCGACAAACGAGCTAACTAAGAGCGGTAACCCTGTTACCTATGCGCTTCATGCGTTTGCAACAACGCATGCCAGAGAAACCGGCTTTGAAGTTCATGATTGGTCTACGCTCAGTCGACAGTTCGAGTCGGAGTCTACAATTCGACATGAGGCTACCGTGCTAGCGAAAGGCCTTGGGCTCACAAGCCTTAAGCATTACGAACATATAGATGCACACGATCATGTCTTTTTGTGGTCAGGCACATTTCATGCAGCAAATGATCCTGCGACGGCCACGGTAGAAATCGCAAGCATGAGGTTTATCGATGCGCCATCCCAGACCGTTTTGATTGAGCGGATCGTGAAAAATACAACCTCGCAGGCGCTCGTTCCTCTATCGTATGACGCCATACGGAAATCCGTCTTGCTTGCACATGGCGACTTAGACATCAACGTCATGCTGTTCGGATCACTATCAGGCCAACTATCGACAAGCGCGCGTGCAGGAATTGTATTGAACGTGCTATCGGCAGTCAACGCAACACCCGCGGGGACCATGACCGATTCGTACACCACGAGCACCTCAGCTTATGCAAGCGGCGCGGCGCCATCTCTACTGTCGGGCGCACAGCCGGTCAATCTTCAGGTCGCTTTGCACGAAAACTCGTATAAACATGACACAAGGGTACTTGTAGGAAGTCCGCTTATCACTGTAGAATACTAACGATAACCAATTTGCAAAATAAGAGAGTGTATAGCTCACGGCTATGGGGGTGCAACAAAGTGGCAGTTATCACGGTTCGCGGCGGCCAGCGCCTGACTGGAAGAGTTCGGGTGGATGGCGCGAAAAATGCCGTACTACCCATCATCGCCGCCTCACTTCTGGCACAGAGTGGACAGACGATCATTGAAGGTGTGCCTTATTTGACAGATATCACGCATATTGCAGACATCGTGCGTGGACTTGGGGCACATGCAGAGTTGAATGCGGACGGAGTCCTGAAATTGTCCGCGGAAAAAATTCAAACAACCACTGCCCCGTATGAGTTGGTGAGGATGATGCGTGCCTCATTTATGGTAGCAGGCCCACTGCTTGCGAGGATGGGACACTTTAAGGTGGCCTTGCCAGGTGGATGCAACATCGGAGAAAGACCAGTAGATCAACATATAAAAGGGTTCGAAGCATTAGGTGCAACTGTTATTATCGAACATGGATATGTGGAAGGACATGTTTCAGGGCGCCTGCGCGGCGCTCGCGTATATCTCGATGTAATCAGTGTTGGCGCGACCATCAACACGATGATGGCCGCAACCTTGGCTGAGGGACAGACTTTGATTGAAAATGCGGCTAAAGAGCCAGAAGTCGTCGATGTCGCGAATTATTTAAATGCGATGGGCGCGAAAGTAAGGGGCGCTGGAACGGACACGATTCGGATCGAAGGAGTCTCGCAACTACACGGTGCATCGCACACTGTGATCCCAGACCGCATCGAAGCAGGTACGTACATGGTAGCAGCGGCGATTACGCGCGGTGATGTGTTCATCGAAGGCGCGATTTATAACCACTTAAGTTCCCTCTGTGCAAAGCTACGTGAAGCTGGTGTCACGGTTGAAGATGATATCACGGGAATTCGTATTCGTGTGGATGGGCCACTGCGTGGCATCGACCTAAAAACGCTGCCGCATCCAGGTTTTCCAACGGACCTACAGGCGCAGATGCTCGCCTTGTTGACCACGGCGCAAGGAGTTAGTATCGTTACTGAGACTGTGTTTGAAAACCGCTTTTTGCATGTAGCGGAGATGCGCAGAATGGGCGCAGACGTGAAAATCGAGGGGCGCACGGCGGTCGTCGAGGGCCCCTCTAATCTGACTGGCGCAACGGTTACCTCTACTGATTTAAGAGCGGGTGCTGCACTGGTTTTGTGCGGTTTAGTTGCGCAAGGAGAAACTGTAATCGCAGGACTCGAGCATATCGATCGCGGATATGGGAACTTGGTTGGGAAGCTAAGGGATTTGGGCGCTCACATCACGCGCACAGATGATATCGCTCCACCGCTGAAGTTGGTAAACGCGA
>JAKACY010000117.1 GCA_021821025.1 Bacillota bacterium
ATAATATAGGATCAAAATAAAATGTCTGGTTGGTTATTGGAGGAAAACCGTCTTGAAGCCAACTTTTTATATTACAACGCCGATCTACTATCCAAGTGACAAGCTACATATTGGCCACGCTTATTCAACTACCGTGGCTGACACACTCGCACGTTATAAAAGGCTGCGCGGATTCGATGTTCGTTTCTTGACGGGCACGGACGAACACGGGCAAAAGCTCCAGCGTAAAGCCGAAGCTGCGGGCAAAGCCCCCCAAGAGTTTGTCGATGAGATCGTAAAAGGGATTCGCGCACTGTGGTCACGCCTGGATATCTCGTATGATGATTTCATCAGAACGACGGAAATGCGCCACAAGGTCGTAGTGCAAAAGATCTTCTCCAGGCTTCTCGAACAAGGCGACATTTACCTCGGACAGTATGAAGGGTGGTACTGTACGCCATGTGAATCTTATTGGACAGAGCGTCAACTCGCAGGCGGAAAGTGCCCAGATTGTGGGGGCCCTGTCGAACTCGTTCGCGAGAACAGCTACTTTTTCCGCATGAGTAAATATGCGGATCGACTGATCAAGTTTTACGAGGATCATCCAGACTTTATTATCCCGGAATCGCGTAAAAATGAGATGTTAAACAACTTCCTCCTGCCAGGTCTAGAGGATTTGTGCGTGTCGAGGATGACGTTTGACTGGGGGATCCCAGTACTTGAAGATCCGAAACATGTGATCTACGTGTGGATCGATGCGCTCACCAATTACATCACAGCGCTGGGTTACTTATCCGATGATTCGGCTTTGCGAGAGCGCTTCGCTCACTACTGGCCTGCCGATGTGCACGTGATGGCCAAGGAGATTGTTCGTTTTCATACCATCTACTGGCCAATCATTCTCATGGCGCTCGATCTCCCACTTCCTAAGCAGATCGTGGCGCATGGGTGGCTACTGATGAAAGACGGCAAGATGTCCAAATCAAAAGGCAACGTGATTGATCCGAATATGCTGATCGACCGCTATGGGGCCGACGCGCTGCGATATTTCTTGCTGCGCGAGATTCCGTTTGGACAAGACGGCGTATTTACGCTAGAAGCGTTGATGGAGCGGCTGAATTTTGATCTGGCAAATGACCTCGGGAATTTATTGCACCGTTCGCTCGCGATGGTTGAGCGCTTCTGTGATGGCATCGTATTGACGCCAGGCGCAAAAACGCCGCTCGAGGAATCATTTGAACAGCTTATTTTGGAGTCTGTTGCGAACGTGGAAGCTGCGATCGAGCGGTATGATTTTTCAACTGCACTAACTTCGATATGGCAAATTGTTCGTCGCGGCAACCGCTATATCGATGAAACGGCTCCATGGGCCCTGCATAAGTCGCAAAACGAAGAGCGCATCAGCCGGGTGCTCTACACTGTACTTGATGCTTTGCGGATCGTGGGGATTGTGCTTCAACCGTTTATGCCCAGGACGTCTGGCGCGATCTGGCGCCAGATCGGCATGCAGGAAGGCAATGGCGCTGCGTGGGAGTTGGCAAGGCTGTTTGGCTTGTTGCCAACTGGCATGAAGCTAGATAAAGGTGAGCCGATTTTTCCAAGGCTTGATGTTGAAAAAGAGATTGAGGCGCTCGAGGCTTTGACGAACCCTGTAGCAACAGCGTCGGAGCCAGCCGCAGGACTAGGGGTCACCGATGCGACCGCTACAGCGGGGTCTGCGGTAACAAGGATAGCCGCTGCAACACAGTCTGCAACACCACTTATCTCGATTGACGATTTTAGTAAAATTGAGCTCAGAGTTGGACGGATCCTGTCTGCAGAAAGAATCGAAAAGGCTGACAAACTTTTGAAGTTGCAAATTGATCTTGGCTTCGAGACGCGACAAGTGGTATCAGGCATTGCCAAGTACTATCAACCGCAAGACTTGGTAGGTCAAAAGGTGATCGTCGTCACTAATCTGCAACCGGTCAAACTGCGTGGGGTCGAGTCTCACGGCATGATTTTGGCGGCATCGAGTGGCGATCAATTGGTGCTTGGAACGGTGTCTGCAGACATACCTGTAGGCTCCAAGGTGAAGTGAATGAGCGAAGTGACACTTTTTGATACGCATACGCACCTCAATGATCCAGATCTTTATGATCAGGCGCAGGTTCTCATCGAACAAGCGATCTCTGCAGGTGTGCGGCATCTGGTCGTGCCAGGATACGACATGCTGTCTTCGCGCCAGGCGATTGAACTTTCGGAGCGGTTTTCTGAAGTTTACGCGGCAGTCGGCGTGCATCCGCACGACGCGAAGACACTCACGGCATCAGATTTGCACCAATTAGACCTGTGGTGTGACCATGAAAAAGTAGTGGCAGTCGGGGAGATCGGCCTTGACTACCATTACGATAATTCGCCGCGAGATGTACAGCAAGATGCCTTTCTTGCACAGATTGACCTCGCGAAGAAAAAGCGCCTGCCGATCATTATCCATGATCGCGAAGCACATGCAGATATCCTGCAGATTTTACGGAACACGGATGCAGTGAGCATCGGTGGCATTATGCACTGCTTTTCAGGCAGTGTTGAGTTGATGCGTGAATGTCTACAGCTGAATTTTTACATCTCGCTCGGCGGGCCTATCACGTTTAAAAATGCGAAGAAACCGGCACAGGTGGCATTAGAAGTGCCGCTCGACCGCCTTCTGATTGAAACGGATGCGCCGTGGTTATCGCCAGAGCCCTTTCGTGGAAAGCAAAACCACCCAGCCAACGTACGACTTGTCGCGCAAAAGATCGCGGAGTTGCGAGGTATGCCCATCGAGGAGATTGGCGCGATCACGACGGATAACGCCCTTCGTATCTTTGGCTTGCAGGGGTCTTTGAGCAGAGGTCTTCAGAATGAAGATTAAAGAGGTCATCGTTGTTGAAGGCGAACATGATCGGTCGCAGGTGCTGCAGGCTGTTGATGCAGACATTATTGTGACTGGTGGAGCCCGGATAAAAAAAGAGGTCTATCTTCAGCTAGAGCGCGTAGCAGATACGCGTGGCATCATCATCTTGACCGATCCAGATTACGCCGGTGGTTTGATCAGAAAGCAGATCGAGGCACGTTTTCCAAAGAGTAAACATGCGTTTATCCCAAGAGCACGCGCGATGAAGGCGGGCGACGTTGGCGTTGAAAATGCTCATGCCACCGACATCAAAAAAGCTTTGGAGGGGGTTCGCACGGCGTGGGGTGAGGCGCACGACACGGAATTTGTGTGGGAAGACATGCTTCGCAACGGCCTTGTAGGGACTCCAGACGCGTCTTCGCGCAGGGAACGCTTAGGCGCCATCCTCAGGATCGGGTATGCCAACAGCAAGTCATTTTTTAAACGTTTGAATTCCCTTCAGGTCTCGCGACGAGAGTTTGAAGAGGCAATCGCGCGTTTGAATTCGGGGGAAAGTCAGTGACAGACCGTCTGTATCAACCATCAGCGATCAAGGATATTCTTTCACGGTATCAATTTACAATTAAAAAGTCATTCGGACAAAATTTCTTAACAGATGCTCATGTGCTGCAAGATATCATAGAATTGGCATCAGGTGAGCTTAATGACGTTCGGGCATGCGGCATATTGGAAATTGGACCTGGGATGGGGACGCTGACCAGTGCCTTGGCGCAAGCTGGGTTTGGTCAGATTTTAGCGGTTGAAAAGGATCGCCAATTATTGCCTATCCTATCAGAAACGGTAGGTTCATATGCAAATGTACAGGTGATCCAAGCGGATGGCCTAGAATTGACTAAAGATGTTGTGATGGAGCACCTATCGGGATATTCGCACATTCGCCTGATCGCAAATTTACCGTACTATATAACGACACCACTACTTATGTCGATGTTGGAGTCGGACATTCCTTTTGACCGTCTTGTGGTCATGGTGCAACGAGAGGTGGCAGAGAGAATCGTTGCGCCGCCTGGAGGTAAAATATATGGCGCTTTGAGTGTGGCTGTGCAATACTACACACAACCCAGCATTGCGCGTATCGTGACGCCAGGATGTTTCATGCCCCCTCCAAACGTTGAATCAGCTATCGTGGTGCTTGATGTTCATGATGCGCCTTTATTCCCGGAACTCAATCGACAAATGTATTTTAAGATTGTGAGAGGGGCGTTCGCCAAACGCAGGAAAACATTAGCCAATTCTATTGCGCAGGAGTTTTCTGAATTAACGAAAACAGATGTTCTGAGATGGCTTATTGACGCTGGAATTGATGAAAAGCGCCGCGGAGAGACGCTCTCACTCAACGAGTTTGCAAAACTTTGCGCGGCATATCCAAGTGGTTCAGGCGGGCGGGAGATGTAGCGTTTGAGAAGTGAACTGTTCGGATTGAATAAGGACAGGTGGTGATAGACGTGAATTTCATGAGCCCTTCCAAAGGGAGTATGAGCATTGAAGAAGTCGCAAGAGATATCCTGGCTTTTCGGGCGCAAGCGCCTGAACATCCTTATCGCTTGATCGTGGGGTCGGATTCCCAACCTCAAACGTCGCACCATTCAGCAGTCTTCGTAACCGCGGTCATCATTCACCGAGTGGGTAATGGTGCGCGGTTTTATTTTTTGAAGAGACCCTACAAAAAGCCCATGGCGTTTAGACAGCGCATTTTCACTGAGGCGTCGATGGCGCTTGAGGTGGTTCAAGTGCTGGAGACCGCACTGGGCGAGGCTGGTAACAAGTTGCCGATTGAAATTCACCTCGATGTAGGCGAACAAGGAGCCACCCGAACGATCATCAAGGACCTTGTCGGCTGGGTTACGCAAAGTGGGTATGAGACGAAGATTAAGCCTGAGTCGTTCGGTGCATCGAAGGTCGCTGATCGTTTCACCAAATTTTAAAGCCTATCATACGATAGTGGCGAAACACCCACAAAAGGGGCGAATCGTATGATCGGTGTAGGTGACCTCGTTGTGCGTCAATCTTATGGGCACGATGTATGCTTTGTCGTGATGAGCGTCGACACGAATCAGGGCATTGCAGTGTTAAAGGGCCTTGACGTACGGCTTATCGCAGATGCCCCAATTGATGATCTGGATCCGATATCTGAAGCGGATTTCAAATCTTATCAAATGGAGCAGAATAAGCTTGAAAATGATACGATTCGACTGGTGCAATTGCGTAGGCAGGTGGAAAAGGATAAACAGGGATATCGATCAGAACGAAAGCGCCACCCGCATGATTTTTTTGAGCGACCCGGCCGCGTACTACATTTAGACGGCGATGGGACGTATTTGGAGAAGTGCTTGACGATCTATCGCCGCTTGGGAATTCGCGCGGTCGGGAAAAATATTCCGGAGTCGCATATGGCAGAAGAAATGACAGAATTGCTGGAAGAGTATGAGCCGGATATTTTGATCATCACAGGTCATGATGGCGTGCTGCGGAAAAACATTTCGCAGGAAGTACTGCGCATCGATAATTATCGAAACTCGGATCACTTCGTACGAGCAGTCCGGGCTGCTCGCAAATACGAGCGAAGTCTCGATGAGCTGATCATCTTTGCAGGAGCTTGTCAGTCCCACTATGAGGCATTGCTTGATGCCGGCGCAAACTTTGCGAGCTCGCCGCAAAGGATCTTAATCCATGCGCTAGACCCTGTTTTCGTCGCCGAGAAGATCGCTTATACGCCTATCAACGAAACCGTAGACATCTATCATGTCGTGCGCTCTACGATTACCGGAACGGATGGACTAGGAGGCGTAGAATCACGTGGGAAATACCGGATTGGCTTGCCGCGATCACGCTTCTAAAATTATGTTATCTTAATTTGGGTGTTTCGGATGATTGACAATGAAATTAATCCGCTGATATAATATTCAACCGCCTTTGACATCATAGTGGAGGTGTGGTATACTTCATTATGTAGAAAGAGGTGGTGTGTGTGGCTGCAAAGAACGCTTTGAGTGATATCAAGCGGAATTTGGAGGGTCTCGTAGGGGAGAAGATTCTTCTCCGTGCGAATGGCGGACGGCGCAAGACCGTTGAACGTACTGGCGTCCTCGAGGAGACATACCCATCCGTTTTCGTTGTAAAGTTGGACCAAGCTGAAAGCTCATTTAAGCGGGTATCCTATAGCTATGCAGATATCTTGACAGAAACTGTAGAGCTGATGGTATATCGCAACGATATGCAGGTCAAAGTGGACGGTCATGCACTGCCGGACGATGCCCCTGCGGTTTTATAAGTTTTTAGCAATGGTATGGAATTTGTTATTCTCCAAAATAGAAGGCGGCTATCCGAAAAGGATGGGCGCCTTTGTTGAATTTCCGGAGATTGCGTGGGGTAAGCTACATATGAACGCAGTTGTCAAAGGGGGGAACTCTATGGCGCGAAGACGTGGCGTGATGTCAGAACAGTTTAAGTACGAACTTGCAAAAGAACTGGGCTTTTATCCAACTCTACAGCGAGAAGGATGGGGCGGCATTACCACGCGCGATGCAGGCAATATGGTGAAACGTGCCATTGAGATCGCCGAGAATTCGCTCGCAGAACGTGAGCGTCACTAGTCCAACCCGTTGGTACAGCGTTCCGAGGCGGCTGATCTCAGCCGCCTTTTTGGTGCTTTACTATGCACGAAGTGGTATAGATAAAAGCGTTTCGGTCAATCTATGTTAGTGGTTATATCTATGACTACAGGAGGCGGAAGATGAGCGGCACAAAGGGCGCGCTCGTAATCGTTGGCGGCGCGGAGGATAAGCGCGGGGATATGGTGATTCTGCGTGAATTCGTGCGACTAGCCGGAGGACCGCATGCAAAGATTGTCGTGATGACTGTGGCCACTGAACTGCCTATCGAGGTGGGCGCGGACTATATCGACATTTTCGAGCAGATTGGAGTACAAGACGTTCGTACTTTCGATGTGTCCACTCGTGATGCAGCGAATCGAACCAGTGCGTGTAAGGCGATTGAAGCGGCCACTGGAGTATTTTTTACCGGTGGAGAGCAGATCAGAATCACGACTTTGCTCGGTGGTACGAAGATGGACGGAGCTTTGCATGTAAGGCATGAGGAAGGTTTGGTGCTTGCTGGCACGAGTGCTGGCGCATCGATGATGAGCAGCACCATGATCGTCGAAGGGACGGCCGAGACCAACCCACGTTTAGGCATTGTCGATATGGCCCCTGGGATGGAGTTTATCGATGGCGTGGTGATCGATCAGCATTTCGCACAGCGTGGTCGCTTAGGGCGCCTGCTGTCGGCTGTGGCTCAGTATCCGCATCACTTGGGATTGGGAATTGACGAAGATACCGCAGTTGTAGTGAATGATTATGAGTTTCGAGTGATCGGCAGAGGCGCAGTGGCGGTTGTAGATGCGGGTGATCTGATGTACTCCAATCTTGGATCACTGCGTGAAAATGACGCGCTGGCTCTTTGTGGAGTAAAATTACACATTCTTCCGGCTGGTTACCAATTTGATCTCCGTGAGCGTAAACCGATTAAAGGCCGCGAAGCAGGGAGTGGAAACGAGTGAAAGTGGTTGAGATTCGGACCATCGATGGTCCGAACGTGTATATTCATAAGCCCGTCATGATCATGAGAGTGGACTTGGAGGAGTTTACCGACCGCGATAGTTACGAGTTTCCCGGCCTGCCAGAGCGGTTACTATGTGATTGCCCAGGACTTTATGACCATTATTGCGCCATGGGAAGGCCTGGTGGATTTGTTGAAAGGCTTTATGGTGGCACCTACCTAGGCCATGTTATTGAACATGTGACTTTAGAGCTATTGACTCAAATTGGTACAAAGGCTAATTTTGGAAAGACCAGAAACGCAGGTGTGCAAGGGGTATATGACATTGTCATCGAGTATGAATCAGAAGCTGTGGCTCGGTTTATCCTGCAGACGGCTTTTGAATTGGTACATGCAGCAGCCCTAGGGCTATCTTATCCACTTTCAGAGCGCCTGGAGTCTGCCCGAAGCTTGGCAGGGCAAACGGAGCTCGGCCCGAGCACCCATGCGTTGATGCAAGCCGCTATTGCCCGTAACATTCCCGTGCGTCGGATCGGACACGCAAGCCTGTTGCAACTTGGTACCGGAAAGTATCGCAAATACGTCGAGGCCACGATCACCCACAACACGTCCGCTATCGCCGTGGATATCGCCAGTGATAAGGCGTTAACCAAAGACATCTTGTATACCGCCGGTATCAAGGTGCCTGATGGAGGGGTTGCGTCAACCGTTGATGAAGTGCGCAGCCTCTTTTTTAGGCTTGACAAGCCAGTG
>JAKACY010000002.1 GCA_021821025.1 Bacillota bacterium
GAAGTTTTTGGCCGAGTCCGAACAAGGCTTTGCGCACGTGGAAAACTGGTACACCGAGATTCCTGTTTAGACGAATGTACCAGTGGGCCATCGAGTGGTGACGAATCGCTTGATTGAGGCGATTTTGAATGGATCGCAGGACTTAACGGCCCATGGTCCGGAAGGCATCAACGGACTGACGCTCGCCAATGGCATCATGCTGTCATCATTCACCCACCGCACGGTCGAGGTGCCGTTTGATGCGAATGAATACGAAGGCATCTTGCAGGACCTCATCCGCAATTCGAAGTTTGCAAAGCCGGTGGTTCAAGGTGCGCAGCTTAACATGAAGGAATCGTTCAACGTCTGAGTACCTGAGAGTCATGAATTACAATAGAGGGGAAGATGGCCGATGGTTAAGTTTCTAGATAAGAACTTTTTGTTGACCAATCAGACTGCGGTTGCACTATATAACGATTTTGCGAAAGATATGCCGATTATTGACTACCATTGTCACCTGAGCCCGCAGCAGATTTACGAGAATCATCGGTTTAAGACGATTACGGAAATATGGCTCGGCGGCGATCACTATAAGTGGCGCGTGATGCGGGCAAACGGTATCGATGAGTCTCTGATCACGGGTAACGCGAGTGACTATGAGAAATTTCTCGCGTATGCCAGGACGGTCCCTATGACACTTGGCAATCCGCTATATCACTGGTCGCACCTTGAGTTGCAGCGCTTCTTTGGCATTGACACCCTGATTAATGAGCGTACGGCGGATGGGATTTGGCAAAAGGCGAATGCGATGCTAAGCGGTGAGGGGTTCAGTACGCGGGATCTTATTAAAAGGTCGAATGTGAAAGTGATTTGCACCACAGATGATCCGAGCGATGGATTGGAGTATCATTTGAAACTCAAAGAGGATCATGACTTCGACGTGAGAGTTGTGCCATCGTTTCGACCGGATAAGGCGTTGGAGATTCGACGTGACACCTTTTCTCCGTGGCTTCTAAAATTAAGCCGCGCCGCCGGACAAAACATCGTAAACTACGCTGATCTGTTACATGCGCTCGAATCGCGGGCACAGTATTTCCACCGGTTAGGGTGCCGCGTTTCTGATCATGCCTTAGATGTCGTCCCATTTGAGCATACGACCCTGGAGCAGGCTAGTGCGATCTTTGCAAAGGCGCTAAGTGGCGAGGCCCTTACTACATTAGAGGAGCATCAATACAAGACTTATACGATGGTATTTCTCGGGAAACTTTACGCTCGTCTCGGGTGGGTGATGCAACTGCATATGCACGCAAGGCGCAACAACAATTCGCGCATGTTCCGCCAACTTGGCCCCGACACTGGGTATGACTCCCTGCAAGACGGTCACCTTGCAAATGCTCTAGGTCAATTGCTCAACACACTTGAAGAGGAAGAATTGCTGCCGAAGACGATTTTGTATTCACTGAATCCGAAAGATTATGCGGTGTTAGCGGCGCTGATGGGCAGCTTTCAAGGAGGCGGCATCCCAGGGAAGCTGCAACTAGGAGCTGCATGGTGGTTCAATGATACGAAAGACGGCATGATTGAACAGATGAGGACGTTAGCCAACATAGGACTCTTGAGTCGGTTTGTAGGTATGCTGACGGATTCACGGAGTTTCTTGTCGTATACACGCCACGAGTATTTTCGACGCCTGCTTTGTAACATGTTAGGGGAATGGGTCGAGAGTGGAGAAGCGCCAGATGATATGGAGCTATTGGGTGACATCGTGCGGCGCATCTCTTATGTCAATGCGAAGGAGTATTTCGAATTCGAATAAGTGGGCGAGTGGTTTGCGGGCAAGTGTATGAGGATGCTCGTAGGAGGCAACTGGACATGAGAAGATCGCGGTATGTTTTCGTAATCGCGATCTTCTCGTCCACTTGTTGCCTGAAAGGGGTCGGTCCATCAGTATTGGTCGATACTACCAGAATTATGAATTCCTCCCTGAAGTTATCACGCCCTATTGACTATTCTGAAAATTTGTTTTATAGTTTAATAACAACGTTGTTAAAGGAGGCGATTAAGGATATCAACATAAGCGCAACGTGTTAGGTAACAACGCGAATATACATCTCAGAGATTGAAACGTAGACAAGAAGAATATTTTCCATAGAAAAGGAAGGTTGCGATGAACGTTTCCGAACGAAAAAGAAGAAAGCGTTTACTATCCTTGAGCATCCTTTCCAGTGCAGGCATGATGGGGTTAGTCTTTGGTGGTGTGTTGACCCAAGCAAGTGCATCGACAAGTTCCATCACCATTACGGAACCTGCGATGTCGACCCGAGATCCCACACAAAACGGGCCAGAGGTCCTTCTCGACCAAGGGACAATTTTAGAAGGGCTATACGGGTATAACGCAAGTAATCAACTGATCCCAAAGATTGCGAAAAGTTATAAGGTAAGTGACGGAGGAAAAGTTTGGACCTTCTATCTCCGGAATAATGCGAAGTGGTCTAATGGCGAACCTGTCACCGCCAACGACTTCTATTACGCATGGATGCGATTGTTAGATCCAAAAGACAATACTGGGGCCGTATGGCAGAGTGTCTTAACCGATGTACAGGGTGCCAATCAGTACCATGCCGGACAGGTTCCAGCGAATCAGGTCGGAATCAAGGTGCTCGGTCCATATGCGATCCAACTGACTCTGACCGCCCCACACGACATCCGAGGCATGTTGGCTATCGCCGGTTCTATGCCGCTCTACCCTGGTGACGTAAAAGCGCATCCCAGTGACTGGTTTATGCCGCAAAACTTTGTGGGTGATGGGCCCTATGTGGTGAAGTCATTCACCGTTAACGGGGCCATGACGTTACAAAAGAATCCGTATTATGTGCCAGCACCTGGCGACACGGGGGCAAACGTTGACCAAGTCAACATCGTTCCGACACCAACCGTGCCAGTAGAAGACTTCATGGCGAACAAACTAGATCTCGCTTGGATCACGAATCCATCTGACTTCCGTTATATCGAGACGCATCCTTCGCTAAAATCAGAAGTTCAACTTCAACCAGGTTACGAAGCATTCTCATTGGAATTCGACAAGTCGTCTGCCGCATCCCCGCTGGATAACAAATTGGTACGCCAGGCCATCGCGATGGCAATTAACCGCACACCGATCGTGCAGGCGGTGCTCCATGGAATGGGCGGCGCAACCACAACCTTTGGCCCGCCACAATGGCCACCAACAAAGTATGAGCATGGGATTGCGTTCAACCTCACCAAAGCAAAGCAACTATTGGCGCAAGCCGGCTATCCGAACGGCAAAGGAATACCCACGCTGTACCTATACTGTAAGACCACTGCAGACGATCCGGTTCAGGTGTCTGTCGCGGAGGCGCTCGCGCAAGAGTTCCAGCAGGAATTGGGCATCAACTTCAAGATCAGCCCAGTCGCCAGCTCCATTCTTGGGCAAATGGTGTATAACGGTCTCGTACCAGGCGTTAAGCCAGGCTACGTGATTGCGGGTGGCAATGCACCTTGGATCGACTCTGGCTATCTGCCGCTGCAAGCGAACCAGATGGCATCTCGCCCGGGGACAGTTGGGCCAGCTTCCTATAGGCAGCATTTTCAGCCTTGGTACTTTGATACCACCAACCCTGCAGATGTCTCGAAGTATGGTAATCCGAACGATTCTAACATGGGGACAAAATGGTCACAGTGGTCTGCACTGAACAAAGAGGCCACTACGGATATGGCTTGGCTGTCGGCATGGATGAATAGGCAACCAAAGTGGTATCAGCAGTTGAACCAACCGGCACCAGGACAATCCAATCAGGAAATCTGGAGCGGTCTGATTCAGCAGTGGAAGGCAGCAAAAACCGCTGCTGATAAGCATCAGATCTGGGTTACCGCCTACCAAATGGTGAGTAATTACTCCATCGGGAACGCGCTGGCTTCGATTGGTCTCAGCGGTCAGGTTTATGTGGATCAACACGAGCCGACGTTCGTTTACGACCAGATCTTAGAGACTGCAAAATTGGGTTCTGTAACAAACTTGCAACAGGGGTATAAACTGGCAGCGCAGATTGCTGATCAGGTTATTCAATCCGGATACCGCGAACCGCTTTACTACAACTACAACATCTTCTTGGAGCGCTCAAACTTTACGGGAGCCCAGTCGAGCCCGTATGGTTGGTTAAACTTCCATGACCTACAGTATATCAAGGCCAAATGAGCCTGAGATGAAGTGCTAGAAGAAATAACGCTGTTATTACAATCGCTGGTCGAAAACACCTCGACCAGCGATTGGACCGCATGCATAGTTTGAATCGAAGGGGTGACTCCTCAATCGATGCGCAGAAGTACCTTCACAAGGTGAAATAGTACGGTGATTTGATTCTGGATATTGCTAGAGACCACTACGGGCCATTTCCATAAGCGTGGATAACCGCATTGTCAAGGTAGATGGTGGTACGCAGGTATCACTTGTCTCTTTGGGTGGACCAAAATAGCTGTGTCAAGAGATGAATTTGAAGAGGATGATGATCGGATGTATACGTCGGCAAGTGTTTCGCCAGATGCATTCTTAAAGCAGTTATATGATGAGCGCGAGACTGCGCGTAAACGAATTCTGGGGACCTGGCAAGAGAAAGCTGATCGAATCAAGAGAGAGTTGATTGAGTCGTTAGGGGATTTTGGCTTGAATGCACCTACGAACGACCGGCAAGTTAGGTTAGGCCATGAAACTCGTGTCAACGGGGTTTCGGAAGTTGACGCAAGCGGGGAACCCCTACTTGATCCCATCCTATTGGAGCGGGTGGAGCTGGACGAAGTGATCCGTGAACGGGTGGAGTTTACGACCG
The DNA here is from genome assembly GCA_021821025.1 of Bacillota bacterium. GTDB lineage: Bacteria > Bacillota > Bacilli > Alicyclobacillales > SLC66 > JAKACY01. The sequence continues at coordinate 4,824 of JAKACY010000002.1, forward strand.
TGGGCGGATTGCGGATGCAGGCGTTCGTGGTTATCCCGATGTCATTTACAGCAGGGGGGAAGCGGCCTGCCGTTTTGCTCTGGCATGGGCATGGGAACGGCAGCAGGTCATTGGTCGGCCTTCAGGCCGACGGCACACCTGTAACGACGACTGGAAAGCCTGCGGATAACCTGGCGCTGGAGTTTGCGCGTCGTGGAATGGTTGCGATGGCACCAGAGATTGTGGGCTTCGGGGATCGACGACTGGAGCGGGATTTACGGAGCAATCCCAACATCAATAATTCTTGTTTCAACCTCTCTGTGTCGCTCCTCATGTCCGGCAAGACGACGGCAGGATTACGGACGTGTGAAGCGATTCGAGCGATGGACTACTTGGCGTCAAGGCCGGAAGTAGATGCACAGAGAGTCGGGAACATGGGGCACTCGGGTGGTGGGATGGTGGCTTCCTTGTCGGCCGCGCTCGATACCAGGATTAAGGCCTCAGTTGTGGGGATTTACCCCAATACCTTTCAAGGAAGTATCCTCGCGATGCAACACTGTCTTTGCAACTACATCCCGCGCATACTGGATCATGCCGAAATGCCGGATCTACTTGGCTTGATTGCTCCGCGCTATCTATTTATTGAGGCGGGACTGGATGACCCGATCTTCCCCATCGCGACGACTAGGGTTTGTTTGGCACAACTGGAAGCAATCTACCGCCAGATGGGGTTTGAGGGCCGTTTGGAATCGCATCTATTTGAAGGCAGTCATGAGATATCCGGGGAGAGATCTATTGACTGGTTGGCTCAAATTTTGTCTAGGAGTGTTCTCTGAAAACGCTGTCTAGGTGTCAGAAAGCGTGATATACTATCATTAACAACGTTGTTACCGCTGTAAAATAAGAACTTGAGAGCATTGCACCCTGGGACGTAGACTGATTCAGCAAGGAGAGAGTTGGATGAGGAAGAGCTACTGTATTGTGGGGACGGGTCATCGAGGAATCGGAATGTATGCGCAGGATTTGATCACAAACTACGCTGATGTCGCAGATTTGACAGGTTTATGCGACCTGAATCCGGGGCGCCTGGAATACACTCAAAAGCTGTTAAAGATGGACATTCCGATATTTACTGATTTTGATGAGATGTTGGACAGCGTTTCTTGTGATGTAGTCATCGTCACGACGAAAGACGCGACTCACGACGATTTCATCATACGGGCCATGCGCCGAGGCAAAGATGTCATCACAGAGAAGCCGATGACGACGGATGCAGATAAGTGCAGAGCCATCCTGAAGGTGGAACAGGAAACAGGCCGGACGTTGAAGGTGGCCTTCAACTATCGCTATGCACCTTACAAGACTGAGATTAAACGCCTTCTAAAAGAGGGGATCGTCGGAGAATTGCATTCCGTCGAGTTTCGCTGGTTTCTGGATACCATCCACGGTGCGGACTATTTCCGTCGGTGGCACGCGCAAAAGCAGAACAGCGGTGGACTCCTTATCCATAAGGCAAGCCACCATTTCGATCTGATAAACTGGTGGTTGGATGCGGAACCCAGTGAGGTGGCCGCGATGGGGTCACGCCAGTATTACCTACCCGAACGTAAGCCAGGGCATGGTGAGCGTTGCTCGACTTGTGACATTGCGGAGTCATGTGAATTTTATTTAGACCTCGCGGCCGACAAAGTATTGCACGCACTATATCAGGAAAATGAGAAGTATGACGGCTATCATCGGGATGGATGTGTATTCTCCAAACGCATTGACATTGAGGACACCATGTCGGTGATTGTGCGGTACAACCGAGGGATTCAATTGACTTACGGGTTGACAGCCGCTACTTCGTTTGAGGGTTGGCAGGTCGCTTTTAACGGAAGCAAGGGCCGATTGGAAGCCTTTGAGCCTGAAGCCTTTATCACGGCTGAAGATCAGACCAAGTTCGTCGAACGAGCATCTGGCAGGGTGCGCAGAACAGTTGATTGGCGCAACGGCAACTTGGCGGACCTCAAGGAGTTTGATTCGCTGGAGGCACGGTTCTACCCACTTTTTGGCGGGGTGCAGACCTTTAAAGTTCCATTTGTAAAAGAGGGACACGGCGGAGGCGATCGTAGATTAAGAGACCATCTTTTTCGCGATGATTCGTACGATCCGCTGGGCCACGTAGCCGGTAGCCGCGCAGGCGCGATGGCGATGCTGGTAGGCGCTGCCGCTAACATCTCTATGGCCAACGGGATATTCGTAAAGATAGACGATTTGCTCAATCCATCGAGTACTGGAAATTCATCGATATCGACATGATCAATATCAAAGACATCGCAAAGCTGGCTGGGGTCAGTTACAGTACCGTTTCCAAGGCGCTCAACGGCAGCTCACTTGTTAAGCCTGCGACCAAGTCCAAAATATTGGAGATCGCTGAAAAGTATGGCTACCAGAAGAACCTTCTGGCCACCCAATTGGTGTCAGGCCGAAGCAGGCTAGTGGGATTCGTGGTGGACAACGTGCGCAATCCCATTTTTGCGCATATGGCAAACGACCTGCACCTGGAACTCCAAAACCATGACTATCACATGCTGCTTGCTATTTCGCCAGATGGAGTGGAACTTCTCAATCAACTTCGGGTGGAAGGGATCATCATTTGGGGTGATCTCATCCACTCTGATCCTGATTTCCTCAAGAGGTTTCACGACCTGAATGTGCCCGGATTCATTTTGGGGACGGACGAGGTGCTCAGAATCCCGCACATCCTCATCGACCGTAAGGCGTGCATCCATGAAGCGGTGCGATACTTGATCGCGCACGGGCATCGTAAGATTGGATTTGTAGGAGGATCACAGGAGATCAAGGTGAATGCCTTTCGAGAAGCAATCTCCGAGATGGGGCTTGAAACTTCAGAAGACTGGCTCATCCCGGCTGATTCGACCTGGGAAGGCGGTTATCGGGTGATTCGAGATTATGCTTTTCACAAGGAGTCGCCAACGGCATTTATTGGTCTGAACAATTTGATTACCAAGGGCGTGTTGCGGGCACTTTTGGAACGTGGATTTTCGGTACCCGCAGATATTTCACTCGTCGGCTACGACAACCTTCCAGAATTAAAGAACGCGGAAGTGCCCTTGACTACCGTCGGACCGTCTTTGGAGGAAATGGTGTCGAAATCAGTCTCTTTGCTGCAGACCTTGATTGAACGACCAGGCAATGCTCTCCCAGTCGTTTTAAAGCCAGCCCTCGTGGAGAGGGCATCTGTCGGACCACGCAGGTGAACTTTAGAGCTGCGAATTTGAAAGGGAAGACTCTACTGATTAGCCAAGGGCAAGGGATTCTATCTTTTGATGCGGGGCATTGAGGAATTTGTCTATGCCGCGAAGTCGCACGCGAACATTCCCCTATATGTGTTCAAGGCGACATAGTTATCCGGCCGACCCAGACCATAGCATGAGAGATTTTCGATGAGTGGTTATTGCAACTGCCCAATCTTATCCACTAGGCGCCAACAGAAAGTCCACTCTCGAACAGACAGCGGCATATCGGCGTACTTGATTCCGCATTCCGAGCAAATCTTGCTCGATTCAAACCGCCTGTCCGCCACAGTGAGCTTTGCGCCATGCATCGCCGTCTTGTATTCCAATTGCCGTCGAAACTCATGAAACCCCATATCACTAATTGCACGTGCTAAACGATGATTCGCCAACAGGCCGCGTACATTCAAATTTTCGATGGGGTAAACATGATGGTAATCCTGGTTTGAAGGTCCTTTGGAAAGGACTTGTCGGCTTGAGGACCTAACCACAATGTGGGGGATTCTTCATCCAACGTGATTTATGGGTAATGCTAAGGGCTTTAGCCATAGGGCGGTTCAGGATACAGTTCATCTCCGCCGCCTTTAGACTTTGCATCAACCTTGTATGATTCATAATAGCAAAGGCAGGCAGGAATCGGTCAAGTGAAGAAGACAATCGTGCGCTCGCATGCATTTTTCAGGTGCGTGGCCATGGCTTGAACGGCTCTAGTTGTATCTCGGGATTGGAGCGCCGTCAGAATGTCATGGTGCTCCATCCATTCTGCTTCGCTGAAATCGGCTTGGGTAAAGATGGCGATATAGTTGAGATACCTTTGGATACGGGCGATGTGTTCGTTCACAGCGGCAGCGAGGACGTCGTTGTCGCAGTACTTGAGCACAACGCCATGGACCGAATTGTTTATCGACTCAATCCAGTTGCGAAACCCGCTTGCGCTTATCACGGTGGGACTGGACAACTGCTGGAGGTGTTCTTGAACAGCAAGAAGTTCCCACTGCGGGATGACCGGGGTGGCCTTTTCTACGGCGTATGATTCAAGAACCCGCCGAATTTCGAAGATGCTATGCAGTTCCTTACGAGAGATGTGCGAGACAAAGGTACCTTTAAATGGAACTGTCTCGACGAACCCCTCAGATGCTAGTCTGGACAGCGCCTCTCGGATAGGAATGTTGCTGACCTCCCACTTTCTGGAGAGTTGATCGATATTGATACGATCCCCCGACTTCAGTTGATAAGAGAGAATTTGCTGCTTGATCAGCTTGTATAGTTCATCGGTCAAAACATAGCGCATCGGGCGATTTTTCAAGGACTCCTCCACCTTCTTAAGGTCTTTCGGTTGTTAATTCCATCACACTCGCTACATAGTCACTAGGCTAGCCTTCTGCCGTCGTCGCATAGTTCATATCTGGCATGTTTTTTAATGATCGTCTCAAATTGTCTCATTGTTGCATTTTCAGTCCATGGTGTCTACTTTTTTATCCTAGGATCCTAAAATCAGTTATTTCTGGTGCTCAGGTATATGCAATATGAGTATAGGTTTTTGTGATCTTGCAGTGCTTATTCGTGATGATTTGCAATGGATTTCAGAACCTATCGATTTGGTCTTCGTGTGAAGAGGTGCCAGCCCAGCAAAGCGTGGGCTGGCACTCCGTCGAAGCTTGAGTTTGAAATCCTATGCATCAACCTTTCTTGTTGAGGCCCTCTAGGAACTTGATGTCCTTTTCGCTTTTCGTGAATGAACTAGTGTTAAACGGCTTACCCATGTATTGCTGGGTGGTTTGCAGGTACTGCTGCAGTCCAAGACCATTGAGTCCTTGGATGTAGGTGTTCCAGTCCTTGCTAAGAGACTTGGTGCCGGCGATAAACTGGTCCATCCACTGGTTTACGTAGTTGTCGATATTCGTCTGGTACATAGCATACTGCTGGACTTGGTCGGACGGAATCCATGCAAATCCAGGGTACACCAGTTTCGGTTGATGCCCGGTGTTATTCATCTCAGTTTCCAACTGGAGCATGGATTCTGATCCTTCACCGGTGTTCGGCGGATACGCGACGTAACCGTTTCTCCACTTGAAAGATTGGTACATCGGGCCGAGCTGATTCCAGCCCCAGTTCTGTTGGGAACTTCCATTGTAGAATTCATTAAAGTTGGTGTTGAATATCGCCTGAGTACCCATGAGCCCTTTCTGGCCCTTTTTGGCGTATGTCCAATATTTTCCTTCGGGTCCAAAGTCCATCATCTGTGTCCCCAGCGGCGTATAAAGGAAGTTGATGAGCTTCATCACGGCAATCTGTTGCGCCGGCGTTGATGTATTCGTCAACGCGAAGGTGGCGCCAGAAGGTGGCAGTCCGTAAAAGGGAGAGTAATTAATGCCCTTCGGCCCTTTCAGCGGAGCCATGGATACCCAGTCATTGAAGTGACTTTGTGGTGTACCGTAATTGTTGATGACGCACTGTTTACATCCGTAAGGGAAAACGCCGACCTTTCCGCTGTTCACTTGTGCTTGCAATTGCGTGTTGTTCTGCGTCATTGCAGTTTTATCCATCAGACCATTGGCGTACAGGGTATGCAGGTACTCCAAACCTTGCTTCCAACCGGATTGCGCGGGTGCGAAAGCCAACTTGCCCTTAGGGTTGATGAAAAAGTAATCCGAGTTGGAGCCGTTTTCGTCATCGTACACGAAGGAGTTCATCAGAAAGGTGGTGGGATTCGAATGCCATCCACCGCCAGGACCGACGGTCGCGCCAACTAGTGGATCGATGCCATGTTTCTTAAAGACTTCCAGCACATTTTCAAACTGACCGGTTGTTGTCGGCATGGACAGATGGAATTTTTTTAAAAGTTTTACGTTGATCCACATCTTTGCGGACCAGTCGCAATGCCAGCACCAGTTGTACGCAGGCAAGCCGTAGATGTCCCCGTTTGGCGCGGTGACGCCCTGTTTAAATCCGGGAACGGTGTTGATGGCTTTCCAGGCGTTTGGCGCGTATTTCTTCAGGAGATTGTTCAGGGGGAGGAAAATTCCCTCTGTGCCGTACTGAAGCTCTTGCACCGGCGTGAAGCTTCCGCCCCAGAAGACAGGGGGGTATTTGCCGCTCTCTAAAAGAAGAGATTCCTTGGTCTGTTCGTCGCTAGCCGGTGCTTCCACCCAGGTGATATTCATGTTGAATTTCTTCTCGACGTACTTTGTGAACCAGTTGGTATTCATATTGATGATCTGCGTACTCGGTGAGGCGAACATCGACACCTGCACGGGGGATGCAGCCTCAGCGGCGGGAATTGAAAGAGGCGCAGTAAGCCCCAACATCGCCATCGCAGAGGCGATAAACCCGAACTTTTTCCATAATTTCATAGAATCACAGCCTCCTCACTTGACCTTCTGGATATGGCATACGTTGGTATGCCCCTGTCTGCTTTGAATCTGTTTTGAATCTGTTTTCTGTGCATGTAGGACCTGCTGCGGTTGCTCAGTCTTTCAAAGATCCAATCATCACCCCTTTGACGAAGTATCGTTGGGCCAGCGGATATAAAGCGACCATCGGAATGCTGCCGATGACGATGAGTGAGTATTTAAGGAGGGTTGCAACGTTTTGGTAGTAGATCAACTCTTGTGGAGATAGGGTGCTCATGAAACCAAACCCTCCCATGCTAACATTGTTAAACTCGAGAATCGAACGCAACACCATGATGAGTGGATACAGTGAAGTTGAATTCAGGAAGATAAGTGCTGGAAAGTATGAGTTCCAGTCTGTGACCATGGTTAGCAGCGCAATGACGGCGATGATAGGCTTTGAAATGGGGATGACGATACGCATGAAGAATCCGAAATCACTCGCACCGTCAATCTCGGCAGCCTCGCGCAGTGCCTGCGGCACACTGGCTTGGAAAAACGTCTTCGCCAGGATGATTAGAAACACGTTTAATGCAAAGGGTACAATCTGTGACCATATGGTGTTGAGCATGCCGAGGTCTTGGACGACGATGTAAAATGGGATAAGCCCCCCGTTGAACATCAAGGCAAACAGTAAGAGCCAGACGAAAATCTTGCGACCCACGAGGTCTCGGACGGACAGAGGATAGGCCATTAGCAAGGTCAGGATGACTGTTAACAGCGTGCCGCCTACTGAGTAGATAATAGAGTGCCAGAGCCCCGGTAATACCGTGTTGTAGCGAAAGACGGCAGAGTACCCATCGAGCGTAAAGTGGACCGGCCATAACCAGACCTTCCCGTCGATGACAGCCGCACCGGAACTTAGGGATGAGCTGATAATGTAGATCATCGGGTAGACAACTGCAATGCCTATAGCGGTCAAGGAGCTATAGATAAGGATGAGAAATAGTCGGTCGCCCGTTGATTCCCGAACATGATTTCTATGCTCAGACGATTTTGTGAATTGGGTGCTTGGCAGTGACATCCAGTTTCCCCCCGTGCTCGATAAGATTATGTAGACTTAGAACAGGCTGGTATCGGACACATATCGAGCAACGATATTGGCGATGACCAATAGAATGAATCCGATGACGGAGTTGAATAGACCGACTGCGGTTGCAAACGAGAAGTTCGCGTCGACCAATCCTACCTGGTAGGTGTAGGTCGAGATGACCTGAGATGTGCTCATGTTCAGTGGGTTCTGCATGAGAAAGACCTCCTCCAAGGATGCGGCGTTCAACAGTCCACCAATTGCAAGAATCACGAGGACGATGACGGTAGGTTTGATACCTTGCCAATCAATGTTTAGAATCCTCTGAAATCTCGAAGCGCCATCAATGCGCGCGGCGTCGTATAGTTCTGGATTTACGTTAGATAAGGCTGCCAAGTAGATTACGGCTCCATATCCAGTTGTTTGCCAGACGCCAGACCAGACGTATAAAGATGAGAATGCGCCGGGGCTGGACATCCAATCAGGGACGTTGCTCACGCCAAACAGGTGGAACAAGCCTGCAAGCGGGCTTGCGCTAGGCGCGAGCAAAATCTGCATCATTCCCACCAGGACCACGGCGGAAACAAAGTAGGGAATATAGGTAATGGTCTGGATTGTCTTTTTGAACCACAAGTGCTTGACTTCATTAAGCGCGATGGCGAGAACGATGGAAGCGATGGTGCCGATGATGAGAGAGTAAACTCCGATGGTCAGTGTGTTATCGAGAGTCGGCCAAAAGTAGGGGGACTGGAGCCAGAACTGCATCTCCTGCATGCCTATCCACGGGCTGTGCCAGATTCCTCCAACGGGATTGTACATACGAAAGGCAATCTGAATTCCAAGCATCGGCCAATAGTTGAAAATAGCCAAAAAAGCAAGCGGAAGACTGATCATCGCGTACAGTTGCCAGTGTCGGATGATTCGCTTTGCCAGACTCTTTCTTCTGATACCGGCACCGATAGACACTTCGTTGGATGCGTTGACAGCGTTGATTGGGATCCCCATATAAACCCTCCCCTTATGTGTAACTTTAACCAGAGTCTTTTATTCAATTTTACATGTCACCCAACTACGTACTCGCACCTCGAATTCAGTATGGAGTTTTCTGCAAGATTTAAAGAGATTTAAACTGCGGTCAGTTCTTTTAATATCGTGCTGCTGACTTTCAGGTAGTGCCAGAGGGTAGATCCCGTTATCGTGAAGTGATAGGTCAGATTATCACGGAGTAGGTCATGATGCGTGAGTCGATGATGGGTTAAATTGTAAAATAGGCTGGTCACCGAGAAAATCATACATGATTTATTGTTGTAACTGCCGACATTCTATTACGAATTTTCCGACTTGTCAACCATCAAGAGCGGTTTCTTGACTCTGGAATTGACTATTCATAATAATATTAATAGACTAAATCATGTATGATGTATAATATTTGTGGTGTTCGATAAGTTTGCTAAGTCGATCTCAGAGGAGTCGCATGAAGCAACCGCTCGGAGGCAGACAGGGGGAATATCGGTGAAAATCATCAACGTGGAAGCGTATACACTTCAGGAGCCAGTTGCACCACCGTTTGTTTGGAGACGGGGGCTTCCTGGGTCGGGAACGATGAATGAGCTGATCTCGTTCGCACGAGTACTGGGTTAAAAGGCGGAATTACGGGTGCGCTTAGAATTGCACATCTAGCAGATTCATTTGGTATGAAAGCGGAAATACACGGGGGTGGCTTACCTAACCTTCACCTTGCGTGCGCAATCCCTAACAATTCCTATTATGAAATCCTGGTCTTTGGGGAACCTGCACAATTCGCCCACAATATAGGGCCAGATAGCTGCATTTTTGTGCCTAATGATCCAGGTATCGGATATCAATTCGATTGGGAGGAATTGAAACAAAAAGCAGTTCTGAAGATTGAATAAGACCATCCGGGATCGGTCCGGGCAGTATTGAATCGGAACTCATCATGTTCAGGTAGATCGAACAATGGTTGGGAGAAATACCGCAACTCACGATTCAGAATATTCATCAGCTTGTGTATGATAGTAAAGGATCGTAGCATGGTAGGATGGTATTTTGGCCAGTGAGGAGTCCGGTTACGGGGAATTAGTGGGTCCTTTTGAAAAGTAAAGTACGAGAAGCTTTAAATTCCTTAAGACACGGTGGGGTGGATCAGAATGGACCGGATTGACGCGCACCAACACTACTGGAAGTTGGATCGTGGAGACTACGCCTGGTTGACTCCGGAGTATGGTCCCTTGTACCGGGACTTTCTTCCGCAGGACCTTCGTCCCTATTTAGACAGTTGTGGTATTTCAAAGACAATTGTTGTACAGGCTGCGCCGACCGTGGAAGAAACAGAGTTCTTACTCAAACTTGCTGACAACCACCCTTCCATTGCCGGTGTTGTCGGTTGGTTGAATTTGGAGTCCGATGATTTTCCTGCAAAATTGCAACGCATGTCTCGGCATCCAAAGTTTGTAGGCATTCGGCCCATGCTTCAGGATCTGCCGCAAGACGATTGGATCCTGAGACGGCAAGTAGTGGACAATGTCGCGATTATAGTGGAGCAAGAAATTCCGATGGACATCCTGGTTTTCCCACGCCACCTACCGTACATTTCTCGCCTCTTACAAATGTTCCCCAAGCTGCATGGGGTCATTGACCATTTAGCCAAGCCGCCGATCCATGCGCGGGTTTTGGAACCTTGGCGTTCCCTCATCGCTGAAATTGCAGAGTATCCATCTGTCATGTGCAAACTTTCCGGGATGGTGACAGAAGCAGATCATGAAAACTGGAAGCCATCTGACCTACGTCCATACGTTGAACATGTCCTAAGCGTCTTCGGACCGGATCGAGTGATGTTCGGCAGTGACTGGCCAGTGTGTACAGCGGTTGCCGATTATGAGACGGTTTACCAGACTCTTCAGGATCTGCTACCGAAGGACTTATCTCATGAGAAATGGGATCTTATCTTTGGTGGAAATGCCGCAAGATTTTACGGAATCGAGTGAGCACTCGTTCGTTCTCATATTTCGAAAGGGGCGTGAAATGAATTGCCCAAAGACTGTAAACAACCGTGGTGGCAAGAAGCGAAATACGGAATGTTCATTCACTGGGGACTGTATGCTCAGTTAGCCGGAGAATGGAAGGGAATTCGGACACCCCATATCGGGGAATGGATCATGAAGCATCTGGGCATCCCCGTCGATGAATATGAACAGGTGGCTCGACAGTTCAATCCGATCGATTTCGACGCATATCAATGGGTACGTTTGGCGAAAGAAGCTGGTATGAAGTACATCGTGATCACTGCGAAACACCATGACGGTTTCGCCATGTTTCATTCAACATGCTCGCCCTATAATATCGTGGATGCAACGCCTTTTAAAAGGGATCCCATCGCAGAATTGGCGCAAGCTTGTCAAGATGCGGGTATCAAGTTGTGTTTTTACTACTCCCAGGCTCAGGACTGGCATGACCCGAATGGATATGGCTATGGGCCGATTCCAGATGAAAACAAAGACTTTTCAAAGTATCTCGAAGAAAAGTGCAAACCTCAACTTAGGGAACTGCTCACCCAATACGGGGATGTTGGCCTCATTTGGTTTGACACGCCGCTGATTATGTCGGAGCAACATAGCAGGGAATTGGCGCAGTATGTCAAAAGTATACAGCCCAACTGCCTGGTCAGCGGTCGGATCGGCAATCAGATTGGAGACTATATGTCCACCGGAGACAATATGATTCCAGCTTTGCCGTACTATGGGGACTGGGAGGTTCCGGCGACGCTGAATGATACCTGGGGTTATAAATCATTCGACACCAACTGGAAATCTCCTAAAGACATCCTTCAGTTATTGGTCAAGATCAATAGTCGCGGCGGGAATTATTTATTAAACGTTGGCCCGGATGCGCGCGGAATTATTCCAGAAGCCAGTGCTCAGATTTTGCGGGAGGTTGGTCAATGGCTCGCTCGAAATGGCGCAAGCATTTACGGCACACAACCGGTTCCTGTTTTTCCGTACGAGTTGCCTTGGGGAACCTTCACCTACAAGCCAGGGAAATTGTATTTGCACGTCTTTGACTGGCAAAAAGACATTCATATTCACGGCCTAGCCAATGATATGACAAAGGCTTATTGGCTTTCCACCGGGGCAGCGGTTCCCGTTGAACGTCGTTATATTCCTTCACTCAAGCAACATCGAACTACCTTCCATCTTGGATCGACACCACAGGATTCGCTGGATTCTGTCATTTGTCTAGAGTTATATGGTGATCGCCTGATGTTTGATTCACTGGATACCTTGTAAGGGCTCCTATTCGGAGTTGAATTCAACCTGTCTTACTACTATTTCCCATTTGGAAAGAAAGCGAGGATACCTCAATGTCTAAATCTTTTGCCTCTCATCGTCCACTCGGTAGTACTGGACTAGTGGTCACGTCGCTCTGCGTTGGCGGTGCTCCATTGGGTGATATGCCAGAAACCTTTGCCTACAGTGCACCAGAAGAGAATGCGCTAGCCACCATTCGTGCCGCCTTTGCAAGTCCCATCAACTTTCTCGATACTGCGGCCGCATATGGAGATGGAGAAAGCGAGCGTCGAATTGGCAAGGTGATTCGCGAGATGGGCGGACTCCCAGCGGGCTTTGTATTAGCCACCAAAGCTGATCGCCATTTGCAAACAGGAGACTTTAGTGGCGAACAAATCAAGCGTTCCATCGAAGGAAGTCTTCAGCGATTGGGACTTGACCGCTTGCAATATGTATATATCCACGATCCAGAACACACCACTTTCGAAAATGTCATGGGATCGTGCGGACCGCTTGAAGTGTTGAAGAACTTTAAGGAGCAAGGAGTTATTGATCACATTGGTATATCCGGCGGTCCCATCGACATGCTGATTCGCTATGTACAAACAGGAGAGTTCAGCGCTGTGGAGACCCATAATCGCTACACCCTGCTCAACCGATCCGCGGAGCCTTTACTGGATGTTGCCAATCAACTACATGTTGCGGTCATCAATGCGGCGCCCTACGGGAGCGGCATCTTAGCGAAAGGGCCAGATGCCTACGCTCGTTATGCATACGATGATGCGCCCCCGGCGTTGCTTGAACGCGCTCGAGGGCTTGCAAGGGTCTGCCAGGAATACAATGTGCCGCTGGCAGCTGTGGCACTTCAATTCTCTCTAAGGGATCCCCGGATTACGAGCACTGTCGTTGGCATGACAAAGCCGGAACGCATCAGCCAGACTATGGAACTTGCCAGTTATCCCATTCCCGCGGATATTTGGCCAAAACTAGATGCCATTGGGTTTGATACGGACAATCCCGAGGCCAATAGATTTAGATGAACACACGTCATGGCTAGGTAGGTGAAAACGCAATGTTAATAGGGATTCCTGAAGTAATTTCTCCAGATTTGCTGAAGATCTTGATGGAGATGGGGCATGGAGACGAAATCGTATTGGCGGATGGAAACTTTCCGGCGGTAAGTCACGCTAATCGCTTAGTGAGAGCAGATGGGCACGGGATAGTCACTTTATTAGACGCAATTCTTGAGCTATTCCCACTGGATGCCTACGTCGATCATCCAGTTGCCCTCATGCAGGTTGTTCCCGGAGATACCGTGGAAACCCCAATTTGGGATACTTTCGCAGCTGTCCTTGGTGAGCGGACCGGAGTAAGTCAGCCATTTGAGTACATGGAGCGATTCTCATTCTACGAAAGGGCGCGCAAGGCGTATGCAATTGTTGCTACCGGTGAACGGGCATTGTACGCAAACATGATCCTGAAAAAAGGCGTAATTTGCAAAAAATAGCCACGTTGGATGAAGAATCTCCCACACGAAGAGGCGCGGAGTCAATTGAACTACATGTCGGATATCATTCAGTGGGTTGCAGGTATCCGACCGCGCTTTTTCAGGCCTCTATATGGCGCTTTGAACGACGAAACGATTCGGATGGTCATGTGCTTGGGTTATAAGATTCTGTTTTGGGATGTCGACAGTTTGGATTGGGCTGGAATGACCGCTACACAAGTGTCAAACAATGTATTGTCTCATACCGGGCCCGGCTCCGGGTATGCGGCCAAAACAGTTCTACCTAGCGCCTGATCAACTTTTTTTCTAGAAGTTAGCGTAAGCCAAGCCGAAGTAACTGCTCTTCCGGTGCCCCGAGTTCCTTAAGCGTATTTTTGAGTCGCAACTGGAGTTCGGCCACCTTGTCGGGGTGGGACCGTGATAGGTTGATAAGTTCGTTCGGATCATTTTCTTTATCGCTAAGCCACGTCTCAGTTTCCCATGAAACGCAATGATGGACCTGACGCCGGCCTGGGCGATAGGAGTGAACGGTCAGTGACTCGTCAGATGGCTCGCTCTCATACGGCCCTAACTCATAGGGGAGAAAGCGAGCCATGTGATGTCCATACCAGTAAAGCGGTTGGTTATCCTGGCAAGGCGATTGGTGAAGGATCCAGCGACCGTCAGTTAATGTGACGCTTTTTCCAAACTGTCCGGCTATGGCATACGATCGAATCGAGGTGTTAGGATCCAGCAGGACGGGATGGAGGTCTATTCCATGCCGTCCGGGTGGGCACGGTTTGTTCAGGGCACTGAGGACGGTCGGATATATGTCTACGAGTTGCACCAACTGACTTCGGCGTGTTCCAGCCTTTGCATCCGGGTGTGCCACAATAAAGGGGATATGTCCTACCGCGTCGTGTTCGTGTGTCTGCAGCTTTCCCAGTCTGCCGTGGTCCCCGTTATAAGTACCATGATCAGAAGTAAAAATAACCATCGTGTTGCGCCATAGGTTTAGTTCGTCCATCTTGTCGAGGAGTTTTCCCAACCACTTATCCACTAGCATCACGTGAGCGGCATAGCGGGCTTGGTAGTGACGTAGTTCATCGAAGGACATGTGGTTTCGCCAATGGTCGTAGGGGGCCATCGAACGCCAATGAGGTATATTGTAGCCGCGCGGGTCGAATCGTTTAACCAGTTTCTCAGGCGCGTCCCAAGGTTCGTGCGGATCAAAACAGTCTACGTGAAGGTAGAACCCCTCATATGTGTGGTTATGTTCCAGCCAATCTGCCGCCTTCGTAAAAACCTGAGCTGAAAAAGTATCCTTTTCATCGTGGTGCGTAAGGTGGACATTGCGAAAATGACGTTCTGTTTTATGAAAGGGTGGGTCTGGGTTAGGAAATGTGACAGGGTTAGTTTTCCAAGCGTCCGCCTCGTGCCCGCGAATAAACTCAAATCCGGAGTAACCCATATGGTAGTTACCTGATCCTTGCTCCCACAAGTGAAAATGATCTGTGACGAGATAACTAATCGAAAAGCCTTCCGCTTGTACCTTTGCAAGCGACTGATTGGGTGGGCCCGAAACTTGACGAGGCAGATCCAGGTCTTCGTCCTCTAAAGGTCCCCAGCCGCGTTCGAGAAACTCATAGCGTCCTGTATAGATATCTCTACGAGCTGGCATACACGGGGTTGATCCGCACCATGCATGATCAAATACCACTCCGCGGGCAGCAAGCCGATCCATGTTCGGCGTCGGAACAGTCCATTCTGCCTGCTCCGGGCCTGTTACCTGAGAGAGTGGCAGGCCATGATGATAAGGGCCACAATGATCCCTGCGTAGAGTATCACATAAGATAACGATGCAATTCATCTATCCATCACCACTCAGTCCTTTGAAGTAGATGTTCCAGTTTTGTGTCAATCATGGCAGACGATTCGCCCATGGGGCCGGCTAATCGGAAGACTTCGGGTGTTGTGCCACCTCTAGAATCGTTGAGTGCATAAGACAGAAAAAGAAGGTCTGGTTCGCAATTATATGACTGTCAATCGATGATAGCGATTTTCCGGTTAGGGTAATTGACTTATCTGAATATTATGCTTAGACTGAATCATGTATGATACATGATGTTTGCAGCATTTTATCGAGCGTCTTTAACGCTTTGATCTACACTGTCATCATGTAGTTTCGCTGGTGATCATGTGATTTTTAGATAAGGTTGAGAAAGTGAGGAGTTGCCGTGAAGATCACGAAGGTGGAAAGCTTCGTCCTGCACGTACCACTCAATCCCCCGATTACCGATGCCATTAATTCACCTACGCATTGGGGGTTGCCTGGAGTACGGATATTTACGGACGAGGGTATCGTGGGATACGGCTATACCGGAACTTGCGCGTTAGGTGATGAGATGATCGCGGACACAATTGATCGGTACTACGCCCCCGCACTATTGCAGCGCGATCCATTTCTGGTCCGGGATATCTGGCAGAGTCTGCGTTATGGTGACTTGCACTGGGTAGGTAGGGCGGGCATCACGCAGATGGCGTTGGCCGCGGTGGATATCGCGCTGTGGGACATCATGGCTAAAGCCGCGGGAGAGCCATTGTGGCGGTATTTGGGCGGGCATAAGACAGACGGAATAAAGGCATACAACACGAATGGCGGATGGTTAAACTGGACGACTGACCGCCTGCTGCAGGATATAACCACCTTCGTTGATGAGGGTTTTACGGGCGTGAAGATGAAGGTGGGCAAACCGGACCCGAAAGAAGATTACGAACGGGTCAAGGCGGTGCGCCAAGCCATCGGAGACGACGTAGACCTGATGTTGGATGTCAATCAGGGCTGGAACATTACTACGGCGATGCGATGGGGTAAAAAGCTCGAAGATTTTGACCCGCTATGGTTGGAAGAACCTCTGAACCCGGATGATACGATTGGCCATAAGAAATTGGCTGATGAACTCAACACGGCCATCGCGCTCGGGGAGCACCTATACACGAAGTACGCTTTTCGAGATTACATCCATCAAGGTGCGGTGGAGTACGTGCAGGTCGATGCGACCCGGGTCGGCGGTATCACAGAATGGTTGGAAGTCGCCGGGCTTGCGGCGGCGTATGACCTGCCCATCGTCCCACACGTTGGTGACATGGGCCAAATACACCAGCACTTGGTTGCAGCGACGAGAAATGCGCCGATGCTGGAGTATATTCCGTGGATTCGGCATATCTTTGTTGAGCCGGTACAAGTGGAGAAAGGTCGTTACAGGTTGCCTGAATTGCCGGGAGCTGCGACGGAGGTCTCTCCGGAGGCGTTTGAAAGGTACCGCGTTCGCTAAAGACGCTTCTCATAAAATGGCCGCAGTCTTAAAATAGATGCTTCCTTAGCATATCGCATGAAAAATGAGTCCCGGCCGCAAGTTCAGTTCGCACAAGGAAAACAAATATTGAGGAGGGGATATCGATGGCAGCCATACATCCAGGTGCCCAGTGGTTTCCGGACGCAAAGCTGGGTATGTTCATTCATTGGGGCCCGTATTCACTAAGAGGGATTGAGGCTTCGTGGCCGCTTCAGCCGCACAGCCATCAGTATATCGCGACTGAGGAGTACGAGGCGTTGGCCCTGGACTTTTGCCCTGAACACTACGATCCTGTTAAATGGGCTCGCATGGCTAAAGAGGCGGGAGCCAAGTACGTCGTGCTGACGGCAAAGCACCACGATGGCTACTGTCTGTTTGATACCAAGACCACCGACTACTGTGCGCCGAAAACAGGGCCTGGCGTTGATCTCATCACTCCGTATGTGGAGGCCGTACGCGCTGCTGGGCTCAAGGTCGGATTCTACTTCACCACGATTGATTGGCACGATCCTGATTTTGCTACTATTCCTATCAAGTCCTACATCCAGTCTCCTAAACCATTTGTTTATGATCCGCAGCGCTGGTACAGTTTTCACCAACGTTTTATGACCCAACTCACGGAGTTATTGACGAACTACGGGCAAATTGACCTGATCTGGTTTGACGTGCCAGGGTTCGGTGCGGATCGCTGGCGCAGCTATGAAGTCAAGCAGATGATGCTCAATCTACAGCCACACATCGTCATCAACGATCGGCTTCCTGAAGTGGGAGACTACGCAACACCGGAGCAGTTTATCCCACACCATCCACCGAAAGGCTGGTGGGAGACCTGCATGACCATGAACCATCAATGGGCGTATCACCCAGACGGGTCTACTTACAAGGATGTCCGCACCTTGATTCGAACCCTTACGGAGGTGGTGCACAAAGGGGGAAACCTGCTTTTGAACGTCGGACCGAAGCCGGACGGAACCTTTCCTCAGGAGGCTGTACAGCGCCTTGAGAGCATCGGCCAGTGGATGGGACATTCGGGATCCAGTCTGTACGGAACACGCCCTGCGCCTGAAGGTGCTTCAGAGTGTTTCTATGGGCCGCTGACAACTAAGGATAACACAGTGTTCCTGCACGTGTTGGACATTCCGCAAGGGCCTGTCGAACTGCGAGGCGTTGCTGGCGAGGTCGTGAGCGTTACACTGATGTCGACAGGGGATCCGCTATCATACCGAGTACATAACGCACCACACTTCTGGGACTCTAGCGAGCAGCGACTTGAAGTGGATTTGTCCCGTGAGCAGTGCGATCCGTACAATACCGTCATCGCGGTTGAGTTTGCGCAACCCCCTTTGTGGCCGTAGATTTTGGGTGATAGGGAGGACGGTGCTCGGTGGCAAGGTATGGAATGGTCATCAAGGTGATGCCGGGAAAAGTCGAGGAGTATGTGCGGTTGCAACAAGCCGTGTGGCCTGAGGCTACTCCATCTTTTTGAAAGACGATCTGCTTTTTAGTTACTACGAGTAACAGGTGAGGATTACGAGGGAGATATGGCGAAGATGGCCGCCGATTCGATGACGAAAAAATGGTGGGCACTTTGCGAACCTTGTCAGGACCCATTGCAGACGCGGGCCCCTGGCGAATGGTGGCCCAGATGGAGGAAGTGTTCCGACTGGACGAATGAAGGCTGCGTGGTTCGTGGTGTCCGATGAATCTATGGAATTAGCGGATTTGATATACCCGAAGGAGTGTGGAGAATGGCAAAACTGCTGAGTAAGACAGAGTATGAGCAAAACGTGGCTGAGAGTCGCGATCGGCGGATGGCTTGGTGGCGAGAAGCCCGCTTTGGGATGTTCGTGCACTTTGGACTATACGCGCTCATTGGTAGAAACGAATGGGCGATGTCCTTGGAGAATTACCCAATTGCTGAGTATGAGAAGTTGGCCCAACAATTCAATCCAAAGCCTGGTGCGCCGAGGGAATGGGCGAAGCTAGCTAAGGCGGCAGGGATGAAGTACATGGTATTGACCACGCGGCATCATGATGGCTTCAGCCTGTGGGATTCCAAGGTGAATCCGTACAATAGCGTGAACATCGGGCCGAAGCGGGACATCGTGCGCGAGTTCGTCGATGCTTGTCGGGAGTTCGACCTGCGCATTGGCTTTTACTCTTCGTTGATGGACTGGCACCATCCGGACGGTGGTCGTGCCGCGTATGATCGCGAGGCTCGCGCTCGCTTCACAGCTTATGTGAAGGGGTTGAATCGCGAGCTCATGACGCAGTACGGAAAGATCGATGTACTATGGTACGACGTTGCTCTGCCCATGGAGACGTGGGAAGGTTGGGATTCGCTGACGATGAATCAGATGGTGCGCGAACTGCAACCGGATATCATTCTCAACAACCGCAGCAGACTGGACGAGGATTTCGGAACACCTGAGGAACACCTGACCGCGATGGACAGGGACTGGGAAGCGTGCATGACATTCAACGGCATCAGTTGGGGATATGTGGATTCTAAACAGGCGATGCCGTACAGCTATAATGCACAGCGCATCATCCGCATGCTAAATACCGTCACGGCAGGAGGAGGAAACCTACTTCTTAATATTGGCCCGGCGCCGGATGGATCTGTACCGCAGGAGGCCCAGGTACCGCTGGAAACGGTAGGGAGGTGGCTTGCGAGAAACGGGCAGGCGGCCTACGGGGTCAAGCAAAGAACGGAGTTTAGTAGGGCAAGTGGGGTATGCGGTAGTTCCCGCGAAGGCAACCGTGTATATCTGTGGAACTGGGTGTGGCCACGTGAGGGGCAGATGGCCCTCGGAGGGTTCGTAACACCCGTGAAGACTATTCGACTGGTGGAGGATGGTAAGCCGATTGAATTTGAACAACGCGGCCACCGCATTATTTTGAAAAACCTGCCCGCATCGTCGCCGGATGAAATTGCGGGTATCGCAGTTTTGGAACTGGAGTTTGAGGAACCTCCTGTGTTTCACTTCGCCAGTTACTTTCCGCAGCTGCACGGTGGTTTCGATTACGCAGAAAACGGGAAATTGTAGGGAAAGCAGGATTGCGAGGGTTCAGCACAAACTTAGGAGGTTATGGAGATGGCTTACTATGGGTGGCCGGATAAGTACGGGAATCCGGACTGGTTAGTAAACGCTCGCTTTGGACTATTCATCCACTGGGGAC
The DNA here is from genome assembly GCA_021821025.1 of Bacillota bacterium. Lineage (GTDB taxonomy): Bacteria > Bacillota > Bacilli > Alicyclobacillales > SLC66 > JAKACY01. The sequence goes on from JAKACY010000002.1 coordinate 24,853, forward strand.
TATACGCTGCCGCAGCGCGCCACGAGTGGGTGATGAATCGGGAGAAAATCAATTCTGAGAAGTATCGCAAGTACTTTGAGCATTTCGACCCGGATCTATACGATCCGACAGTTTGGGCGGACGCGGCTAAGGACGCAGGCATGAAGTACTTCGTCATCACGACGAAGCATCATGAGGGCTTCTCCCTCTGGGACTCACAGTTGACCGATTATAAGGCAACGAATACGCCTGCCGGACGCGACTTGCTTCGTCCGATGTTAGATGCATTTCGTAGTAGAGGATTGAAGGTAGGCATGTATCATTCCCTCATCGACTGGCATCATCCGGACTTCCCGATCGACGGCTTGCATCCGATGCGCGACGACGAGGCATTCCGAGAGCAGGAGAAAGATCGGAAAATGGAGCGCTACGTCGAATATCTGCACGGACAAGTGAGGGAATTGCTGACGAACTACGGGAAGATAGACTACCTGTGGTTTGACTTCTCGTATTCCAAGATGGATTGGGGCTGGTCGAAAGGAAAGGGTGCTCTGGACTGGCAGTCTGAGGCCTTGGAACGGCTGGTCTTGGAACTGCAACCCGATATCCTGTTAAATGATAGGCTTGAACTGGGTCGCGGCGTTGTCACCCCGGAGCAGTACCAACCTCGGCAGGCCATCACGCAGGGCGGGCAACCAGTTATCTGGGAGGCTTGCCAGACGTTAAATGGGAGTTGGGGATACGACCGAGACAACCACGATTACAAGTCCGTCGAGATGCTGGTCAAGATGCTGATCGACAGCGTATCAAAAGGGGGCAACTTGCTGCTCAACGTCGGCCCCACAGGGCGCGGAGAGTTTGATGAGCGAGCATTGTCGAGCTTGCAGGGAATTGGAAAATGGATGCGCCAGCATTCACGATCGATTTACGGAGCAGGTAGTAGCGAATTTGACGCACCAGTAGATTGTCGTTATACACAACGAGGCGATCGGCTGTACTTGCATATCTACTCTTGGCCCTACCGTCACATTCACTTAAGCGGATTGGCTGGACGCATCAGTTACGCCCAGCTATTGCACGATGCTTCGGAAGTCAAGTATGTCGAGCACACGGGCCGTCAATCCGAATCGCCTATCGACGTCGCCGAGACAGACGGTACAGTCACTTTAGAGTTGCCAGTTCAACAACCAAATGTGGTAGTCCCTGTGGTCGAGTTGTTCTTGAACCACGGGAAGTATCCCGAAGGCGTGCGTAGAGTTCGACACGTGTCAGGGTGAGAATCTGCAAAATTGAGCAATTCGTTCATATTGCGCTATTTGTCGCTGAGCTGCGTCGGTGTTCCAAGAGGAACAGTCGTGGACTCGGCGACGTTCGCGTTTCCAGCGATTTGCCCCGGGTGTGAATATGATCCGTCAAGGGAGATTGTTCACCGAGTCAGACCTTGAAATGATTCGGAGGGTTATTGCCAGGTGCTCAGGCACGTTATATCGTTAAGCATGAAGATATGCTCTTGGCCGTGATCGGTTTTGGTGCTGCCGCTTGGAAAGTAGCTGCTCGCGACTCCTTTATCGGTTGGAAGGCAGCTCAGCGCGCCGAAGAGGAAGGACAGCCATTGAACTCACAAAAAGCGACCTCTAGCAGATAAGGAGAGTTCCCGCTGGATTGATATGACCGCAGACGGCCTGGTCCGGCGAAGATGCTCGCATGCATCAGTTCTCGTTTGGTTGCCTAAGCAGAACTGACTGTCTAAGGGCTAAACTGTACGGTAGAGCTAATTTGAACGGCGCCTGAATCAAGTTGCCGTTAATTCGATTTAGCAGAACTTCGATCGCTTTTGTTCCAAATTGTCGTACTGGCAGTTCGGCTGAGGTTAAAAACTTATCCATGGAAGGATAGGGATTTGAGTCTCCAAAGCATGCGACGGACAGGTCATGTGGCACGCTGATATTCTTTCGAAGTAGAATTTGTAAAACTTGCGACGCCTCGAATTGGCTCCCAGCAATAATTGCGGTGGGTCTGGGATTGCACTGTAAAATGGAGTCAAGCACTTGCTGCAGTGCCCCTTCGTGTGGAAAACTAGGGAAATGGAAGACATCGCCCTCAGAAGGATTCAATCCAGCTTCCTTAAAGGCCTTTTGATAACCTGTTAACAATTCTCGCCATGGGGAAATCGAGTATTTACCAACCATAAAGGCGATCCGTTTGTGCCCCATCTCCAGCAGATATTTGACAAGCTGCGCTGCACCTTCTTCATGCATCCCCTTGACGATATCCGCCTCTATGCCGTAAACAGGCCGATCAATGAGCACAAATGGTATTCCGAAGGATTGTAACTTGTGTAAATTGCTGAGTGACTCATCACCTGATGCCATAATTGCAATGCCTTCGACCCGAATGGAATAGGACATTTCGATGTAATCGTATTCTTTTTCCGGATTTTCATCCGTGTTACATAAAATGATGCGGTATCCTCTCTCGTTGGCTGCATCTTCCGCGCCTCGTACGACTGCCGTGAAAAATGGATTTCGAATATCCGGGACGATCACAGCCAAGGTTCGACTTTCTCCTCGATATAGGGCGTTGGTTAGTTGATTGGGTACATAGTTAAGATCGCGCATGGCCTGAAGGACGTGCTGCCGGGTGCTTTCTTTCACGAGCGGGCTGTGATTCAATACGCGTGACACGGTCATCACGGATACTTTGGCATGTTTCGCTACGTCTTGTATGTTGGGCATGTAGACACTCCTCGCTGTCGCCATTGTATCATTGATGAAATCAAAAATATGTACAATATTTGTACTTGACAGAATGTTATATATAAACAATAATAGCTTCGAAGACAATTGTCTAGGCTAATCAGTTCAGTTTTGAGCATGGGGTTTAAAACTTTCCCGTCGAGGTGATGGTGTGGCAGCGTTTTCAATTGGTTCTTGGTCGTTTCACGAGCTGTTTGAAGCAGGGAAGATGAACCTGTTTGGTTATTTGGAGAGTCTCAAGTATCGATATCATTTACGAGACGCTGATATATGGTCAGAGATGATCCTGTCTGTTGAGGATGACTATATTCAACTCTTGAAACACACGTTGGAAGAAGAGGATATTTCTCTGGCGTGTCTTGCATCTGACGGAACGGGTATCTGGCATCGTGACCCAGAGATTCGTGAGCAACACCATCAATTGGCCCTTCGTTACCTTGATATTGCAACGACACTTGGCGCCCATATGCTGCGAATCGATCCAGGGTCGACGGGTGCTGAATTGACAGAAGAAGAGTTTGATTTTGTGGTCAATCGTTATCGAGAGTATGCGCACATTGCCAGAGAAAGAGGCTTTTACGTAGGACCGCAGACGCATCAACCTGCAGTTCAGGTTCCAACAAACGTAAAGCGATTATATGATGCCATTTCATCTGATGCATTTGGAATCGTCCTCGATGTGGACCGTTGGTTAGTTGACGAAAGCGTGGGAGATGAGATGTGCGCCCCGTATGCCCGCCATGTTCACTTTGATAGCAGCAGAACGAAGTCGTCTAATGAACTGGAGGGCAAGGTGGCGATTTTGCAAAAAGCAGGCTATAGCGGCTGTTGGGCATTGGAATACAGGCTTGGCAGCAGCGAGTATCTGGGCGTTGCGGTGGATTTGGCTGAACTAAAAAGAGCAGTCTGGAACTCTGCTAGATAGTTCCGTAACGCTTGATCATCAATATTCATGGAGAGGAAATGCCGATGTAGGTTGCCAATGATTCGTCGACTTGGTCACGTTGCGCTGACGGTGGGGGACATGGAAAAATCCCTGGATTTTTATTATACAAGATGAAGGATAAGTTTGAAGGCAGTCTGTTTGGTTCCTGGAATCCCGTAGCTTTTTAAGTATCTAAAGATCGGATACGCATCTGCAATAGGATGGATTCTGCTCGTCATTGCTTTGATCGGTACGATTGGCCTGTTGCTGTTAACAGGCCAAATTGGTAGTCGCACTCACGATTTAGGTTAGCGACTTATTGATTTATTTGTCGATATGGGTTTTGGGGTGCTCTTTTCGGCTAAAGATAGGTTCTTGATCAACTCATCTTAGCCTTACGGAAAGCACCTTCAGTAATTATCGGAAGTGGCGATCTAGCAAAAAACAGCTTACAGCGGCTGTTGGGCCCTAGAATACAGACTCGGTGGCAGTGAAGAGCTGGGCGAAGCGGTGGACTTGGCTGAACGAAACGGAGCAGTATGTCTGCGATAGGCTGCGGGAGTTGAATTCGTGTGTTTGACAAACGTTCGATGAAAATGGGGGAGGCTAGAAAATCCGCACAATTCCGCAATGACCGCAATATTGTCCTCTGTGTTGCATAAAAGCTCACGCGCCAGGATGATTCTCTTGACGGTGATGTAGTCGACGAAGCTCATACCTGTCATCTGCCGAAATACGCGGCTAAAGTGCGAGGAACTGACGTTGACTTGATTTGAGAGTTCATGTAGGGAAATGGGATTTACAAAATTTTCCTCGATATAATGTAGCGCCTTATTCAACCACCTAGGTCCGAGTGAATCCATATTCGCCGAATGATCGGAGAACTGGAAAACCTCCCTATAGAGCTGCAGGAGCATCATTCGCAATTCTAGCACGACCGCACTGCGGTACCCGAACTGTTGCCGGTTCATCTCATCGAAGAGGATATCGATTTTAGTCTGCACCACTGTTTGATGACTTGGTGCCAGTGGGAAGCGATAGATTTTATTTTTGGCGGTTTCTTCCATCACGCGGTGATAAGAAAATGGATCACCGAGTGTTTCTGATAGAATGATCGGTGGTCGAAAGAATATGGCGGTGGATGTAACTGGTTGTGCGCTGTCCGGTATCGCTCTGTGAATCGTGTTAGCTGGAATCACAAATAGATCGCCAGCTGACATGGTATAAACGGTGTTGTCGATAAAGAATATTCCATTGCCGCCGTACACATAAACGATTTCATGCCAGTCGTGGAAATGATCCGGTAGTTCGTGATCCGGGATCTTCGTATCACGATAGACGAGTGTAAAGGGAAACAGTGTGCTATGCATCTGCATGTCCTTACGAAGCGGATTCAAGGCTCAATTCCTCCTCGTCAATCTTGGTCTCAGTATATATCAAAATGAGGTACATATATGCGCAATTTTGACATTTTCATATAGAAACGATGCATTATGATGAAAGTACAGGGCGAGCTGGCAATGAGGTGGACCCTTGGTTCTTGAGGACGGGGCGGGTTGGAGTTGAAGGGAGTCCAGTTATGAAGGCGATTTCTTGTATAAAACCATTTGAATTTCAGTTGGTGGATATCGAAAAACCTGCGAAGCGCGCTGGGGAAGCACTGATTCACGTAAGGCGAGTAGGGGTGTGTGGCACAGATATTCATGCGTTTCATGGTAACCAACCGTATTTTACCTATCCGCGGATACTGGGGCATGAGATCGCGGGCGTGATCGAGGAACTTGATGATGGTGTGGATGGATTTTTCGTGGGTGATCAGGTCGCAGTCGTTCCGTACATGCACTGCGGCAAATGCATCGCCTGTCGCAACGGCAAGCCGAACTGCTGTACAGATATGCGAGTTCTCGGCGTGCATATCGATGGGGCCATGGCAGAGTGGATCAGCGTTCCGGTTACGCACCTGGTTAAAACGAACGATCTGACTCTGGACCAGTCGGCAATCATTGAGCCTTTGAGTATCGGTGCGCATGCGGTACGCCGCTCCGGCATTACGAAAAATGATTCGGTTCTAGTGATCGGTGGGGGTCCCATAGGGCTTGGAGTGATGGCTTTTGCTAAACGCAAAGGGGCCAATGTGGTCGCGATGGATACGAATGTAGAACGCTTAGAGTTTTGTCGAACTTGGGCACACATCAATGCGAGTGTAAGCGCTTTTGACCAACCGATGGAGGCAATTACAGCGCAAATCACCGCGAACTTCGGAGGTGAATATCCCACTGCCGTGTTTGATGCGACAGGCAGTGTGGGATCGATGAACTCAGCGCTGCAGTACGTGGCTCATGGCGGCAAACTGATTTTTGTTGGGCTGGTGAAAGAAAACGTCACATTCCCGGATCCTGAATTTCACAAGCGTGAAACGACTTTGCTAAGTAGCCGCAACGCCACACGGGAGGATTTTCAAGAGGTTCATAAGGCGATGGTAGAGGGATTTATCGATGATACGAAATACATCACTAACCGCATCGCATTTGCTGATCTCGCAGATGAATTTGAGCGGATCACAAGCCCTGAGGCGAAAGCGATCAAGGTGATCGTGGACCTTATTTAGCAGTGTACATCCAGAAAATGTGGAGATCAGGAACCGTTACAAGAAGTTTTGTCTATTCTTCGCCGTATTCGTGATGTCACATGCTCGAGCTGATTGCCGACTTATCGATATTGGGGGTAGATTTAGTGGATCAAGTATTGGAGTTTCCGAAACGAACTATTCATTTAGACTTTCATACGGGGCCATGGGTACCTGATGTCGGTAAGGACTTCGATCCGGAGCGGTTTGCCGCCACGTTTAAGAAAGCGCACGTGGATAGCGTGACGGTCTTTGCTATGTGTCACCATGGGCACTTGTATTACGACACTGAGCATTCGGCGCGTCATCCGAGCCTTCCTCAGGGGCTTGATCTGTTGGGAGAGCAGATTACAGCGCTTCACAACGTTGGTATCCGGGCGCCGATTTATATCAGTGTGCAGTGCAACGAATATGCGGCCAATACGCACCCGGAGTGGCTCGCTCTCACCCCTGATCTTCAGCAGGTCAAGTGGGGCAAGTCCGCCTTTCGGCCCGGATGGCAAATCCTAGACATGTCCAGCCCTTATCAGGATTATGTGGCAGATATTTTGGCTGATGTATTGGATCGATTTGCGCCAGTGGATGGGATTTTTATGGATATGTGCTGGGATCAGCCTAGTTCCTCCAAATGGGCGATCGCAGCGATGTTGGAACGCGGCTATGATCCCGCCAATGAATTAGATCGTTCAAAGTATGCGCGAGAATTGGTCCACCAATATATGAAACGTTACCGCGATATGGTAGAGCAAGCCCAGAGGCAGTTTAAACCTGCGGGAGTTTGGTTTAACAGTAGACCAAAGACTAATTTGAATGAAGAGAAAAAGTTTCTTCGCCACGTGGAAATTGAGGCCCTTCCCACGGGGGGATGGGGATATGCGTATTTTCCTTACGTGGCGCGTTTTGTTAGGCCGCTGGGTTTGCCTACTTTGAGCCATACTGGACGTTTCTTCAAGAGTTGGGGCGACAATACTTCGTTAAAACCGAAGATGGCTCTTAAATATGAGTGTTGCCAGATTTTAAGTCAAGGTATGACGAGTGGCGTTGGCGATCTGCTTCATCCTCGCGGTGTCCCGAATCAAGCAGTGTATGATTTGATCGGAGAGGTTTACGAATATATTGAGGCCTGCGAACCGTACGTAGAGGGAGGGAAGCTACTCAGTCAAATCGCTGTGATTACCGATCCCAAATTAGGAGATAACCCTGGGCCATCTGGTGTTGGCACTGTTCGGGCATTGCAACAATTACGCCATCAATTTGACATCTTATCATCTAAATCGGAACTCACTCCTTATGAACTGGTTATCATTCCTGAAACTACGCATGTCGATGAAAACCTCAAAGAAAAACTTGAAATCTATTTGCAAGGTGGAGGGTCTTTGATCGTTTGTGGCCCGGCCGCACTGGATGATCATGGTCAACCTATCATGCCTGAGTTGGGTGTTGAAGCTCATGGGCAGAGCCCGTTTACTCATACATTTTTGCATGCTGCCCAGCAGGTCTCTGAAGGTCTTGAAGATTACGGATATGTGATGTATGAACCTGGGTTCCGTATGACTGCGTTACCAGAGGCTGAAACGCTTGTGCTTGTGGGCGAGCCTTATTTTGAACGGGCATTCAATCATTTTTCGGGTCATGACTACACACCAGAAGATCAGTTGACCTCGTACGCTGCGGCTGTGAAGAATGGCAAGGTGATCACATTTTCTGTGCCTATTCTTGAAGCGTATGGCAAGCATGCGGCCCCAAATTATCGCACGCTTTTCGGCAATTGCATCAAGCTTTTAATGTCTGAACCGATCATTAAAGATGAGGGACCAAGCAAATTAGAGACTACGGTCGTGCGAAAGGGAACCACCACGGTAGTTCATCTACTCAGCTTTTGTCCGGAGAGGCGCGCCGCCGACCTCGATATTGTGGAAGATCCATTTCCTATCGTCGACATGCCCATCGCTGTCAAAGTGAACCGTCAACCCCGTCGGGTTTTCTTGGCGCCCGTAGAAAGGGAACTGCCTTTTGCGTACAAGGATGGCTATGTTCATACAACAGTTACTGTGTTAGATGGCCACGCGATGTTAGTCATCGAGTAGGCTTGTACGGAGGACTCGTCATATTGGATCGATTCTCAAGAGACGCTGTGACTTTGTTGTTGTGCACTTTGCAGGCGAAGATGATGACTTCTATCGAGGAATGATCCTTATGTCGTCGTTTCATGTAGCATCCAGGGGGACGAAGATTAGGCATTGGACGCTGTGGATCATTAGTGGGGCTTCGTCCCTTTTGATAGCGGGTGCTGTCTGGTTTTATGTTCATATCCAACCAAGCGTGCAGTCAGATCGTTCGGGCCCTTATTTTTCGCAAAGTCCAATCCCCTTAAAGCAAGGAACTCAGGTGGGGCTATTATTTGCCCCGTACGGTGATCAACCATCAGGAGGTCAGGGGATGCCCGTTGACGCAATAGCGGCTGATCGAACGGATCAGGACGCGTATCATACGCATGTGCATCTAAGCCTGTACGTGAACGGGAAACAGGCGGCGGTTCCGGCTGGTATTGGTATTGTTCCTCCCTGGATAGGTTCGCCCAACGTATTTATTGATGGTGGACGCGCCATGTACTGGCTTCATACGCATGACAATACAGGCATTATTCACATCGAGTCTCCTGGAAGACGGAACTTTACCCTCGGAAACTTCTTCGATATCTGGGGAGTTAAATTGTCGCAGAATCAATTTTTGAATATCCGGACTAAAGTCACCACTTTTGTTAACGGCATCCTGTACAAAGGAGATCCAACCACTATTGAGTTGACGCCTCATAAACAGATTACCCTGGAGCTGGGGGCCCCAATTGTGTTGCCTGAGAAATACGCATGGCCGGCCTCCCTGCTGAAAACAGAAACGGTACATTGATACTTTAGTGTTATTTTAGCTGACTTGGCTTTTGTCTCATCGGCCCAGACCGGATTATGTACGGCAGCGATTGGCCTGTGTGTCTATTGGCTGCAACATATGATGATGTTTACACAATAGCTAATGAATCGCTTCCACAGAATTTATCACAGGAGGAAAGGGAACAAATCTTTGGCAAAGCAGCTATCAAATTTTACAAGTTCATACGAGGAGTGATGAGGATGAAGATGGAAATTGCACGGGGACCCTTTGAACCTACCTGGGAGTCTCTTAGACAGTTTGACTGCCCGGAATGGTTCCGCGACGCTAAACTTGGCATATGGTCTCATTGGGGGCCGCAATCGGTGCCGATGTACGGGGATTGGTATGCGCGCAACATGTATATGGAAGGGTCAGATCAGTACCGGTACCACCTGCGCAAGTATGGTCACCCGTCGAAATTTGGCTATAAGGATGTGGTCAAATTATGGCGGGCAGAACACTTTGATCCAGACGCCTTGATGGATTTGTATGTCGCTGCTGGCGCACGCTATTTTACGGCGCAAGCTGCCCATCACGACAACTTCCATAACTGGAATAGCCGTCATCACCACTGGAACGCCTTTGAGATGGGGCCGAATAAGGACATCGTCGGCATGTGGCGCGATGCTGCGTTGAAACGAGGACTGCGATTTGGGATTACGGAGCATATTGGCGCGTCATTTTCGTGGAGTAAGCCGAATAAGGGCGCGGATGAGAGTGGTCCGTATGCGGGTATTTCATATGATGGCGCCAATCCTGATTGGGTGGATCTTTATTTGCCGAATCAAAATGACACGAAAGATTGGTACACAGACGACCCCAGTTGGCATGAAAAGTGGTTTTTGTATATGAAAGATTTGATCGATCAATACCAGCCCGACTTGCTCTACTCAGACGGTGGCGTCCCGTTTGGCGATGTTGGACTCTCTGCCATCGCTCATTTGTACAACACCAGCGCGCAGCAAAACAGCGGCGTGAATCAGGCGGTGTATAACCAGAAGGATCGAGACGAAAAGGTATATCAGGTCGGGGTACTTGATATTGAGCGAAGTCAGCTCCCAGATATAAGGAAGGATGTATGGCAGACAGACACCTGCGTCGGGCACTGGTTTTACGATGTTCGGGCAGTCTATAAGACGCCCAAACAGGTCGCAGAAATCCTCGTCGATATCGTGAGTAAAAATGGCAATCTCCTATTGAACATTCCACAACGTCCAGACGGGACGCTCGATGATGAATGCTTATGGGTCCTCGAAGGGATGGCCAAATGGATTCGGGTTAACGGGGAAGGGATCTACGGTACACGCCCATGGATGCAGGCAGGGGAAGGACCATCACAGGTTGTCATCGACCACTTTAAGGAGAACACAGTGGATTGGACGATCGAAGATTTCCGATTTACCAGTAAGGGAAATGCAGTTTATGCCTTCCAAATGAAGTGGCCGGAGGGCGGACGGACGGTCATTCGCAGTATGGCTGGTGGCAAAGTGGGGCGTGTGGCATCCGTGGAGTTGTTGGGTGTGAAAGAAGCGTTACAGTTCGAACAGACCGAGCGTGGGTTGGTGATTGCATTGCCGGCTCAAAAATCATCCGATTATACGCAATGTTTAAAAGTGGTGTTCGAATAGACTTTGTCGGTTGCGCCAATATGGAAGATCGATCTGAATGAGTGCAGCCTCGAAAGGACGGCGTGACGATGAAAAGATATGGGATGGTCATCAGATTGAGACCTGAAAAACGCGAAGAGTATATCGAGTTGCACCGTGCTGTTTGGCCCGGTGTGCTAGAGACGATACGCCAGTGCAAGATCACGAACTACTCCATTTTCCTAAAAGACGACCTTCTCTTTAGTTACTATGAGTACATCGGTGAGGATTACGAGGCTGACATGCGTAAAATGGCTGACGATCCGGTGACACAAAAATGGTGGACCCTATGCGATCCTTGTCAGCAACCTTTGGAAGCTTGTGCCGAGGGTGAGTGGTGGGCGCAGATGGCGGAGGTCTTTCATTTTGAATCGTGAGTATTGCCGACCCGATCCCCAATGTGGGCGCAGGTGTTGCGGTCCTGGAACATTGAGTTTGTTGAGCCGCCGACATGGTGGATTGGATTTCGACGGCGATATCAGCCTTTAAGACGAAAAGGCTGATATCGCATCCAAACGACGCCCAACGTCTCTTTCACTTAGGCGTGGGGCTACTTTACTTCTAAAAGAAGGCACGTTAAGGGTGAACCGCCAGGGCCTGTGAAACTTCACGGTTGTACTGATCTCTGAGTACGCTTAGCGCTGTAAGCGAATAACCGTATGTAGTCAGCTTTGCGCGCAGGGCGAATAAAATACTATTCACTTGGTCTTGCGCATTATTTTCTAACGATGCGATTTGCGGGTAATATTGCCGTTCGATCGCAGCCTTTGATCCTTTTCCTGCATGATACGCCGCGCGTGCCTGGTTGTAGATGGCGGTTGCGGCTCCGACATACTGCGCCTGCAAGGCATTAAGTTGTGACGAATAGATGCTCACGATCTGCGATTCTGAAGGTTTAGTTGTAGTCGTTTTGGTGGTTGAGGACGAGCCTGAACTCCCGCGATTTGGTGTTGATCTGTTTGTTGTCAAACCGCTTTGCGCCAAACCTGTCCCAGCCGACTCTGCAGGAAGGTGATGCGATTTTGTGCTGCTGCGACTGATCGGAGTGGTCTGCGATACTCTGGATGTGCCGTTTGCTGTCGAAACGTTGGCTGTTCTCGGTGGCTTGGCGCCTGCTTCATTCTGGTTTGGTCCGTTGTGGACCGCAGTAGTCCCGTTCT
>JAKACY010000118.1 GCA_021821025.1 Bacillota bacterium
ACAGAAAAAACCGATATCCTCCAAGCTCTGCAATGCGAGACTTTTCCCAGCGCCTGACAACCCTGTGATGATAACCATCCGAACAAGCTGCGGCATAAGCCGCCCCCCTTTAGGAGTATAGCGCCAACTTCCCTGCCCCTACGACGCCCGCATCGTTTCCCAATGTCGCTGGGACGATGTCTGCCACCTCGGCTACGCGAGGAAGGGCATAGTGTTTAAAGGACGCATTTAACGGTTTAAATAACGCATTTCCGGCACGCGACATACCACCTCCAACTACGATGACTTCCGGATTGATGAGAACCGCCGCAATAGCCAGGCCTCTACCCAGGGTGTCGATCGCATAAGACAAAACTTCCGTTGCCACAATATCACCTTGCGCCGCAGCAGCAAACACATCCGCCGGAGTTAGTTGATTCGCGTTTAAACTCGACGTTTCACCGCGCGCCAGCCTCTCTTTAGCTAACCGCACAATGCCAGTCGCAGAAGATACTGTCTCCAGACATCCGTGACGGCCGCAGTTGCACCGTGCGCCATCAGGATCCATCACCATGTGACCAATCTCGCCTGCCATCACATTGGCGCCACGAAGCACCCTTGCTCCTAGTACGATTCCACCACCCACACCAGTTCCCAGGGTAATGCAGATGGCGCTGTCTCTGCCTCTGCCAGCGCCGACCCAAGCTTCACCAAGGGCTGCAGAATTGGCATCATTTTCGAGATAGATAGGCAGCCCTAGCCGCTCTTTGAGCGGATCGCGAACAGAAACGTCTTTCCATCCCAAGTTCACAACTTCCACAGCCATACCAGTCGCATCATCAAGAAATCCCGGAATGCCAATGCCGACGCCTGCGAGGTCAGATAGCGCGACCGAAGCACCTCGCGCCAAACTATGTACCAATACTTCAATCCGCTTCAAAATATCTTCGGGGCCCTTCTCTACCTCAGTCGGAATCTCATTTTTCACGACAATATGCCCTTCTTCATCGATAATGGCACCCTTAATAAACGTGCCGCCAAGGTCAATACCGACAGCTTTTTTCATGACAGCGCCTCCTTTTCTCCCATCGCCCGCGAGCGAACCAGTCAAACCCCATTGTAACACGAGATCAAAAAAAAGACGCAACGCGAAGCGATCGCTTGCGTTACGTAAATATAATCATCAAAAGGGGGTCAAATATGCTACGTTGTAATCATAAAAGATCAAGATGTCAAACGCATTACGCATGTATCAAGATCTTATTACTAATTCGAAGGATCGAGCATCTTGCCCAGTCGCTCGTAGAAATCTGGAAACGTCTTAGCGACACACTCCGGATTTTGAATGGCGGTCCCAGACACCTTAAGGCCCAGGATCGTAAAAGCCATCGCCATGCGGTGGTCATCATACGTCTCAACGCTAACGCCGGTGCGCAAATGATCGCAGGGCTGTATGACTAAGCCATCGGCCAGTTCTGTCACATCTACCCCAAACCGACGAAGCTCAGTCACGCACGCTCGGATGCGGTCGGTCTCTTTTAATCTCACATTTGCAACATTAGAAATGCGTGTCGGAGAGGTCGCTAAAGGAGCGATGGCGGCGAGCGTGGGCACCATGTCCGACATGTCAAACAGGTCCGCTTCTACGCCGTGCAGGCCATCAACCGGTCCAGTAACCGTGATCCCGTTTTGATCATAAATGACGGCACATCCCATCATCTCTAAAACCCTTGCAAATTTTGCATCACCCTGTAATGAATCAGCACTTAGCCCTGCCACCGTCACGCTGCCACCACATATAGCAGCCGCAGCTAAGAAATACGACGCGCCAGATGCATCCGGTTCAATCGCGTAATCGCCGGCTTGATAGCGACTCGGCTTCGTGCGAAAAATTGATCCATCTGATTCTATGTCCGCCCCAAACCGCTTCATCATCTTAATGGTCATATCGACATAAGGCGCAGACACTAACTCACCAGGAACGCGAATCTCTACCGGACCTAAGGCATAGGGTGCAGCGATTAACAATCCTGATAAATACTGGCTGCTGGCATTGCTCTTGACGACGGCTGTGCCACCCTTGATGCCACTCGTATCAATCTTTAGTGGAGGACAGCCAGTTTGTAACTCATCATGCGCATTCACGCCAAGGTCACGCAGACCAGCGAGCAGATCACCCATCGGCCTTTCCCGCATCCTTTTCACGCCATCGATACGATAGGTTCCGCGACCGAGACTTACAAACGCGCTGATAAAGCGAGCAGTCGTCCCGGAGTTGCCGACAAAAAGCTCTACCCCTCCGGGATGGTTAAGGGGCCGAATACCCTCTCCATACACGGTGATCGTTGAAGTGATCGCTGATGCTTCGAGCTTATATCCCAAACGCTGCAACGAATCCATGAAATGCCTACTATCGTCCGAAAATAATGCATTGGTGAGATGCGTGGCGCCGTCCGCCAAAGCGGCAATCGGCAAGGCGCGATTAGTAATCGATTTAGAGCCCGGAATCTGCACCGTGTGGTGAATCGGCCCGGAAACGAAGGGAACAGCGTACAACTCCTCCATAGTGCACCCCATTTTCCAGAAAGTCTTACCCTAACTACACAATATATTCCCGAACATCACCATTGCGTCGCGTCTTTTTCTGGCGATCCATATACTCTAGAAGCGCGACTGCAAACTTGCGACTAGTCTTCACTCTATCCCGAAATGCTGCGACAGTAAATTGACCCAACTCATCTCTCAGCGCCCGTAAAACACCCTCAGCTTCATCTAATGATGAAGCTGCAAACCGCAGATCCGGCGCGACAGATGCGATCAGGCCTTCTTGTTCAAGCAAATGAAGCATATTGCGGACAACCTTCTCGCGACCTTTATACCATGCTTCCATATCCGAAACGCTAGGGGGGTCGAAGCGATGTTCCAATAGCTCGCGTAAGATGCGGTCGCGAATCTCCTTTTCTGGAACGCTTAACTCGACGGTGCGATCAGTCAAACGCACGCGATCTCGAGCGATATCCACCCCGGCGTCTCTCGCCACCAAATTCAACATCAGATCCGCGTACTTATGGTCGACGCTATGGTCCCGTAAGGCCTGCAAGGCGACCGACTTTGAAACCCATACGTCAAATTTATTTTTTTGAAAATGTTCCTTCAGTGCATCGCTCACTATTTGGGCGAATTGCCCTACCTTCTTCGCCGGTACAAACGCATCGTCACCCGGTAAAGCGACGAGCATACCGTGATTCAGCATATCTGAGAGCGCCGCCTCTACTACGTCACTACTTTCACCAAGCCTCGTCGCGAATTCCTGTATCTGACGCCCTTGCACAACACCGTGCGTCATGACAAGTTCATACAAACGTTCGGCCGGAGTTCCGCGCTCCCGTCTTAGCATCTGATCCTTTACGACCTCACTGTGCCTTCTGTGCAATCTTTGGGGATGCGGGTCGATCACGGCGCCGCCGCCAATGGTATGCATCGGAGAATACGATCGCAAAACAAACCGATCCCTCGCTTCCGCCAAAACGTCCTGCTCGAGCAGGATCTGTGCCAGGCCTTCCTCTCCATGAGCAATCTCCTGAGTTCCGATTAGCAGCACTCTGCCAACGACTTCGGAAGTTCCTATATACAATCGTACTCGCATGCGATGAGCCAAGTTCATCGAGGCATCGGGCAACACCCGAACGCGAACGTCCAGCAACCTTGTTGTCTCATATGTATCTGCCGCACCAATGCTCATCCCGCGGTGAACAGGGCTGCGCACCCCAGACAAAGCGACAGCCGTCCGTTGGCCAGCGACTGCCAACTCCACAGCTTGCCCATGAACCTGAATCGAACGCACGCGGACCCTCTCATTGCTCGGGAAAAGATCCAGCAAATCCCCTACACTTATTCCGCCTCGCCAAATCGTACCCGTGACCACCGTACCAAATCCTTGCACCGAAAACACCCGATCGATCGGCATGCGCAAGGGCCCGTTTCGTGGCTTGCGGCGGACCTTCGGCAACACACTTTCGATAGTGTTCAAAAGCTCAGGTAGCCCTTGTTTCGTCACCGCCGATACATCCAACATGGGTGCACCCTCCAGAAATGTGCCAGCAAGATCGGACGCAACCTCGTCATGCACAAGGTGCAGCCACTCTTCATCGACCAAGTCAATCTTCGTGATGACGACCAGTCCAACCGAGATATCGAGCAGTTGTAATATCGCAAGGTGTTCCCGCGTTTGCGGCATCACACCTTCACGCGCATCGATCACGAGCAAAATGAGGTCGATTCCACCAGCGCCCGCCAACATGTTGCGGATAAAACGCTCGTGACCCGGAACATCCACGAGTCCAAGGCGCTTTCCACTCGGTAATAAAAGGGGGGCAAATCCAATATCAATGGAGATGCCCCGCTCTTTTTCTTCCTTCATCCGATCGGTAGCTACCCCGGTCAGCGCCGAGACTAAGGCTGACTTCCCGTGATCGATATGCCCTGCGGTGCCGACGATTACAAAATCTTCATCCACTATGAATCTCCTTCTTTATCTCACAGCGTAACACTGATTGCATGCGCTGCCTTTGCCAGTGCCTTCACCGATACATTGTATCTTCCCGCCACGACAGCTTGCGGTTCAGTCCTTCCAGCCATGCGCCTAACGACATATTCGAGTGCCGCCGCCCACACACCGCGCTTCACGATCTTTGGCAACATCGTGTAGCTACTTGAAATGTACTGCAACCAGACGTCCGACGCTCGATCGCACAAGTCTGGTTCTGTCTTAACAAGCTCCGCCTCAACATCTTGCAAAATCGCCTCAAGCGTCGAATGCCAAGATAATAAGCGCTTATCTCTTGAAGGCAGCTCCACGCTGACCTCTTTTCCACCAAGCCGAGCGTCAATCGGCCCTGTGACATTCATCAGTTGCAGAACAAAGAGTGCGTTCCAAACCATATCGTCATGCTGCGTAGGATCCTTCACAAACTCTTTCAGAATATGAATAGACTCGGTGTCCTTCAAAACCGCAAATGCCTGCAACGCCTCGCGTTTGGTTTGGCGCGGACCATGAAAAAGCGCAAAATAAAGCGAAGACCTCACACTAGGGTCACGCGCCCACGAGCCGACTTTCGTGAAGCCTGCAGAATTTTGTGATTGACTGCTGTGATTACGCATGTGAAATGGCAATTGGTACGTGTAGCTGATAAAAACGCGATCAGAGCTGTTACTTAGCCGATCGAGTTCCTTCAGATAAAAGTCGGCCACTCCGCTTTCGGCATCAAGCGCCTGCACCTCTAATAGCCACTGTTTAGCGAGCTTTAGCCTGGTCATGTTTGCAGCTGCTGCAGCAAGAGCAAAGTACAGCGCGGGATCGTGACGATCGCCAAACTGTACCAGTTGTAAAAACACACGGTAGGCAGAGCGATGCTCTCCCAGAATACCAAGGGTCATAGCCAGTTTATAGCCTTGATCAAATTGGAGCGGCATCAACTTTTTCAACACTTGCATCAGGTGCTTGTACTCATCGTTCTCTCTGCCTGTGTGACGGATAAATACAGCCAAGTTGCATAACGCGTGAATATTCATCGGTTCAATGTCGAGCACTTGCCTCGTGAGCGTGACCGCATCATCCATCTGGCCTAAATAATACTTTGCCAGCGCCAGGTTGTTTCTTGCAGCGACCGCATCCGGTTGTCGCTCAATCTCTTGTTCCAAGAGTGCACTGGCCTCATGGAACTTACCCTCTTCCAGCAAGCCGCGCGCCTCATCTCGCTCTTTGCTGTCTTCCACCTGGCGCCGACGGCTTTCTCTCAAGATATCGCCGCCACCGAATTCATGGATCAGAACATCTAGCATCTCGTCAGCATCCGGAGCAAACTCGCCTGTAGGATCCACTTCCAAATACTTCACCGCGTGCGCTTCAGCAAGCTCATATTCGCCAAGGTTCGCATAGTTATTTGCCATATAGAAGTAACATTCAGACATGTCGGGAGCGATTTCAGTCAGGACACTTTGCAAAACCTCGTTGGATTTTTCAAAATCGCCTAATTCGGATAGCACACCCGCTAAGTTGCAATGATTCACCGCATTAGCAGGTTCACAATCCACAGCTCGCTGAAATGACTTTAGTGCGCGCGACAAGTCGTGACGGTTCAGATACCGCACGCCGCGCTCAAAGAAGAAAGCGGCATCTGGCTGGAACGGCACAACCTTTGTTTCCTTTTCCCGTCCTTCCATGAAGCAACCTCCTTGCCCCCCCTAATTACGAGCATCACTCGGTTGGGAATATCAATGGTATAAGTATATCACAGGCATCTTGCGCTTGTCATGCCACAAGACCTGGTGATGCTGAACAGCACCTTGCTGAGCTGCGCCGTTTCAGATTATAATGATAAATACTATACTTTTTTAGGCTGGTGACAGCATGGAACGCTTTATGAAGCAGATTGCTAACAGTTTATCAAAACAACTCATGATAGACGAGAGTATCTTGGCGTCCTGGCTTGAGATCCCGCCAAACTCCGAGATGGGCGACCTGGCATTGCCATGCTTTCGCTTGGCTAAGGAATTGCACAAATCGCCGCAAGTCATCGCGGCCGACATCGCTGATGCGTTGGTGGAGAATGAACTGGTCGAAAGTGCCGTCCCTGCTGGACCTTATGTAAATTTTCGACTGAATCGAGCCACAGCGATGGAACAAGTGATGCGCCAGATAAGGGATGACGACGCGTTCTACCACGGTGCTCAGGGTGCAGGACAAGTCGTCGCAATCGACCTCTCTTCTCCTAATATCGCTAAGCCATTTTCGATGGGGCACCTGCGGTCCACTGTGATTGGCACGGCAATTGCGAACTTGCTTGAATCGGACAGTTATCAAACCCTCCGAATCAATCACTTGGGCGACTGGGGAACGCAATTCGGCAAGATCATCGTCGCCTACCACCGCTACGGCGACGAAGCCAAGATCAAAGCGAATCCGATTCAAGAGTTAAACGCCTTGTATGTACAATTTCACGAGGCCGCACAAGACGACCCAAGCCTTGACGATGAGGCGCGAGCAGCTTTTAAACGCATGGAAGATGGGAACGAAGACGACCTGCGTCTATGGCGATGGATGATTGAGGTTAGCCTGGAGGAGTTTGCGAAGACGTACGCCATGCTCGGGACATCGTTCACTCATAACCTCGGCGAGAGCTTCTACAACGACAAGATGGACGCGGTGGTCAAAGAGATACAGTCCCTGGGGCTACTTGTTGAAAGTGATGGCGCCGAAGTGGTGATGCTAGAAGATGTTGGCCTGCCGCCCTGCCTTATCAAACGCTCGGATGGCGCAACTTTATATGCCACGCGCGACTTGGCGGCTGCCCTTTACCGTCACAAAGACCTTTGCGCAGACCGATTGCTTTATGTAGTAGGTGGAGAACAACGTCTGCACTTTGAACAGGTGTTTGCCGTGCTCACTCGTATGGGATACGACTTCGCAAAGAACTGTAAGCACATCGCATTCGGGATGATGCGTCTTGGCGGTAAAAAGATGTCCACGCGCAAAGGCCAAGTCGTTCGCTTGCAAGAGGTCCTCGAAGAAGCAGTCGGCCGTGCGAAAGAGATTATCAATGAAAAAAATCCATCACTGCAAAACGCTGACCTTGTGGCGAAGGAGATCGGCGTTGGCGCCGTAATTTTTAACGACTTAAAGACAAATCGCTTACATGATATCGACTTTTCGATGGAAACCGCTCTAGCATTCGAAGGTGAAACCGGGCCGTACGTGCAGTACACGCATGCGAGGTCCTGCTCAGTGTTGAGAAAAGCATATCTGCTAGACGCGGGCGTGTCTCCAGAGCAGTTAGTCACGCACTCGCAAGCCATAGCCCAGGTTGACTCGCAAACTGTATCACTAGACGATCCGACATGGGAACTGATCAAGCAACTTAGCCTATTCCCTGGTTTGCGTAATCGCGCCATCGATGAATACGATCCATCACTGATTGCAAAGCATGTACTGGATATCTGCCAAGCATTCAACCACTTTTATCACGATTGCCCAATCTTGACAGCTGACGAACCTATACGAAGTATCAGGCTAGCTCTGACAGATGCAGCGCGCCTGACCATTCGCAACTCCTTGCAGCTATTGGGCATTGGGTATCCCGCTGAAATCTAAGCGCCAAAAATGTCGCAAGACTTGGCTATATGTTCATCCGTAATCGGGTAGG
>JAKACY010000119.1 GCA_021821025.1 Bacillota bacterium
TATCGAATGTCTAGAGTTGTAGTCGTGGGTGGTGGGGTGGCCGGAATTTCCGTTGCTGGACTCCTGGCTTCAAAGGGGCATCAGGTTGCTCTTTTTGAAAAGATGTTTGAATTAGGAGGGCGTGCGCTTGCGCAAGAAAGGGATGGTTTTCGTTTAAACTATGGGGCGCATGCTGTTTATGCCCGGGACCTCTCGGCAATGAAAAAGACCCTGAGTAAAATTAGGGTTTCAGTGGACTTTATATCGCCTGATATGAATAAAGTCCGCTACATCACGGAAAGCGGAGAAGAAGCCGAAGCCCCGATTAACTTGTCAGGATTACTTCACACCCAGTTGCTCCCGAAGGCCCATGATAAGATCGATTTTGTGCGGGCTATAGTTAGCATTCTTTCATCTAATTCGAACCAAGAGAACGGGTTATCACTACAGGATTGGCTTGAGAAGAAAAATTGGACTGGTGCAGCGAAACGTCTGCTCCTGCATTTCGCAGCTACCAACTTTTTTTTGGCACAACCTGGTGAACTACCACTGTCTACTTTCTTGCGTTATTATCGCAGGGTATTTCGTACAAAGCACCCTGTATCCTACATCGTTGGTGGATGGGGGAGTATGACGGATCATATGCGCCTTCGTTTGCAACAATTGGGGGTTCAAATTCATGAGAAAACCGCCATTACAAGTTTGCAGTTTGAACATGATCGAATCAAGAGCGTAAAGACTCGCAATGATGTGTACGAGGCTGATATTTTTGTTCTGTGTGTGCCGCCAAGCGCTTTGAATAAGTTGATTACCGGTACGCCACTGGCTTCAAGTGTTCTACCTTACATCTCAGAACAGCAAAATTGTGCCTTCGTCTATGACGTGGCATTGAAAAACCGAATCAGAGACGATATCTCTTATATTAGCGATGTAAAAAACCATGTATTCATTACAGATCCTTCTCTCTATGACCAAGCTTGTGTGCCCCCTAATGGTCAATTATTGCAAGCGATTGCGTACACAAAAAGTGGTAGTGCGGATGATGACGAGGTGTTGTTGGAGCGAAGAAATGCGATCGAATCTGTACTGGACCGATATTACGCCGGGTGGCGTGAAACACTCGTATTTTCTCGAGTCGTCGATCAGGCAGTGATTCAGGGAATTGGATGGGGGAGTAAACAAAAGCGTTTACCAATTCACTTTCCGCAGTTTGCAAATGTTTTTTTTGCGGGAGATTGGTGTGATGCAGAAGGTAGCGTGTCAGATGTTGCCTTTCATTCGGCATTACAGGTGGCTTCATCATTGGATGTCATATGAATGAATAGTTTATTTGGAATAAAACAAGGAGGGATTCAGTTGTTGAGCGGCAGTCAATTCAAGGCTTGGTTTGACCAATTACCAGATGAAGACATCGACGGATTTGAAGAGGCAGTTCATGCTGCCAGCATAATGTTGGCCGAAGGAGAAAAGGATGGGATGGCACGCAATTGTCTACTAGGCTTTTTCGGTGACAATCCATCCGCATGGGCTGAAGACGCGGTTCAGACGATTTCAACGAATTGCAAGGGAACGATAGAAGCCAGAAGGATAGTGCATACAGTGGTCAACGATGCGCTCATCGCTTTAGGATATGCAGTTCCTACCGTATTGTAGTATCGGCTGTGCCGATAATCTGTTGATCTGCATGTCGCTTCGCAGCACCAAAGGTGGGTAGGAATTTGCGGCTACATCGATATTCAGGGATGGAGTGTGTTTATTGAATGATATCGGACAATGATGGTTTAAACAGTGTTTCAGAGACCGCACGACCGCTTCGTCGACCTGATTGGCTAAAAGTGCAGTTAAAAACAGAGAGTGGGTTTCAGAATCTAAAGGGAATCCTCCGCGAAGAGCGCCTGCATACGGTCTGTGAAGAGGCGAGGTGCCCAAATCTGTTTGAATGTTGGGCCAATCGAACTGCCACTTTTATGATTTTAGGTAACGTGTGTACGCGCGCCTGCCGTTTTTGTGCCGTGACCACTGGTAAACCGTCTGAGGTGGATTGGAAGGAACCACAACGTGTGGCGGATGCGGCAGTCAAAATGAAATTACGCCATGTAGTGGTAACCTCTGTCACGAGAGATGATCTGGCAGATGGTGGTGCTTCCATATTTGCTGCGACGATTCATGCCGTGCGTGCTGCACTTTCAGATTGCAAGGTTGAGGTGCTGATTCCAGATTTTATGGGTTCACGAAGTGCGCTGCAGACCGTGATGGATGCTGAACCAGATGTTTTAAATCACAACATCGAGACAGTTCGTCGACTGACTCATTGTGTGCGATCAAAAGCAAAGTATGATCGATCTCTCGAACTTCTTTTTAGGGCTCTAGAGATGAAGCCGCATATTCCAACCAAATCGAGCATGATGCTAGGTGTGGGGGAGAAATGGGAAGAGATTTTGGAAGCATTAGATGATTTGCGGGCGGTGGGCGTTAGCATTGTAACTATTGGACAATATTTACAACCAACAAGGCGCCATCTGCCTGTCAGCAGATATTATACACCGGATGAATTTGCGATCTTGCGCGAAGAAGGCATGGCACGCGGGTTTAGACATGTCGAGTCTGGCCCTCTGGTGCGCAGTTCATATCATGCGCGGGAGCAGGCAGAGAGTGCTGCGATGCATTGAGGTTTGGGGTCGCCTCTGATTCAACGGACGGCACGTGATGAGCGGCTTCTAGGAGTCCTATATATTTTGATGAGGAGGTGTCAGCATGTCCCAAAAATCCAGCAAGCGGATGTGGAGGAATAGTATTCTCGGAATCGCAGTATTATTGGCAGTTGGGTTGGCTTTTGGATATAGTTTTATTGTAAGGTGGGTTCATACTTCAAAATCGCAGACTGATGATCAGCAAATAAAGATGAATAGCAATGCAATGCGTTCGTTATCGTCAATGAAAAGCTTAAATCAAAAACCTAAACCTATGAGCATCGTACGCCATGGAAGTAATGTAAGCATCAATATATATACAGAAGAGACCATGGTAAGTATTGCCCCAGGAGTGCAGTTTCCTGCATGGACCTTTGATGGCACAGTGCCCGGACCCGTCTTGTACTTGCAACAGGGAGATCATGTTACCCTTACGTTACACAATCTTGACCCGAATATGCCTCATTCGATTGATCTTCATGCGGCTCAGGTAGCGCCGAATGAGGCCTTTACAGAGGTTGCCCCTGGAAAGTCGAAAACAATCCGATTTAATAGCTCGACTCCAGGGGTATTTATGTATCATTGTGAAACCATGCCAATGGCATTACATATCGCACAGGGGATGTACGGGGCAGTAGTTGTTACACCGAAGGGACAAAAACCACCGACTTATACAATCGTACAAAGTGAGTTCTATAAACCGATGGATCTCAATGCAATACTGAATGATCCGCCAAACTTTGTGGTGTTCAATGGTGAAGCGAATCGGTATGTAAACAAACCTCTCAATGCTAAAGTGGGTCAACCCATTACTGTAGCATTTGTTAATGCCGGTCCTAATGACTTTTCCGCGTTTCATGTGGTTGGAACCATAGAACGAGATGTTCAGGCATCAGGTAATCCAAGAAATAATCTGTACGATGTTCAAACGTATACGGTTGCTCCTGGCGACGGCGCACTTATCCACCTAAAGTTTGATGAGCCAGGGATATATTCGTTCGTAGATCACTCCATGAGCGCCATGTCAAAGGGAGCCTTAGGAAGATTCGTTGTGACTAATTGATCTGCGATGGGTGGCGTCTCTGCGCCGTTTCATTACATTGCATTTTCGCAATAAATTACCCTATATTTTTATAATTTACTGTTGTTAGTCGGATGATAGACTCGTATGCTCTAAGTGCAAGCGGATTCAGGTGAGCTTGCGTGCGAAATTCGAGATGTGGCGGGAGGCTAACGTTGTGAAGATCACATTCATGGGTGCGGGGAGCACGGTGTTTGCGAAAAATGTGCTGGGGGACTGCATGCTGACTCCAAGCCTGCAGAATTTTGAGTTTGCGCTTTATGATATTGATGAAACGCGGCTCCAGGATTCAGAAAATATGCTTAATAACCTCAAGGCCAGTGTCGGCAGCACTGTGACGATTCGCGCCTATAGGAACCGTAAAGAGGCGCTGCGCGATGCAAAATATGTCGTCAATGCGATTCAAGTCGGCGGCTACGATCCGTGCACGATCACAGACTTCGAAGTGCCGAAACAATACGGCTTGCGCCAGACGATCGCAGACACCCTGGGGATTGGCGGCATCTTTCGGGCGCTTCGAACGATTCCTGTCATGGAAGAGTTCGCACAGGACATGCAAGAAGTGGCGCCAAACGCTTGGTTTTTAAATTACACCAACCCGATGGCCGTGCTGACGCTTAACATGATCAATGCGGGGATCAAGACTGTCGGGCTCTGCCACAGTGTACAAGCGGCCGTGCCAGGGCTGTTTCGTCTCCTCGAAATGGATCAGACCAACGTGCAGTGGAAAATCGCCGGGATCAACCACATGGCATGGTTGCTCGAAGTCACGCGCGACGGCGTCGATCTGTACCCTGAGATCAAACGCCGCGCGAAAGAGAAAAATCAAACGCAGCACCACGACATGGTCCGGCTCGAGATGATGCTCAAATTCGGCTACTATGTGACCGAATCCTCTGAGCACAACGCCGAGTACCTGCCATACTTTATCAAGAGTACGCATCCGGAACTGATCGAGCGATTCAATATCCCGCTTGACGAGTATCCACGCCGCTGCGTACACCAGATTGAGCGCTGGGAACATATGCGCGATGAGATCGTAAACAACAAGAGCATCGAACACCATCGTACGCATGAATATGCATCGTACATACTGGATGCGATGGAAACTGATGTGCCGTTTAAGATCGCAGGCAATGTGCTTAATACTGGACTGATTGATAATTTGCCGAAAGAGGCATGCGTCGAAGTGCCATGTCTGGTCGATCGCTCCGGCGTGACGCCGTGCCATGTGGGATCGCTGCCTGCGCAACTCGCGGCGCTCAACCGCACGAACATCAATACGCAGTTGCTCACGCTCGAAGCGGCCAAAACCCGCAAGAAAGAGCATATTTATCACGCGGCATTTCTCGATCCGCACACGTCGTCGGAACTCACGCTCGATGAGATCGTCTCGCTTTGCGATGATCTGATTGAAGCGCATGGTGATTGGTTGCCGAAGTTTTCTTAACCCGAGGCCGGCGTAATAATTACACACGAGCGAGATCCCACCACACATTGGTGGGATTTTCATTGCATATCAAAGAATCGGCCGATGATTAGCCCCTCGCGTAAATGAAGTCGTTGCCTTTCTCGTCATATCGATGGAATGGTTGCAAATTTATACACATATATGTATAATGATTCGAGGGAGGTGGCAGAGAATGCGCGTCGCAATATTTGGAGCAACAGGATATGGTGGCACTGAGACGATGCGCCTGCTCACCAAAAGGCCGGACGTAGAACTCGCTTTTGTGGGGTCGGACAGTCAGGCCGGACTGCAAGTGGAGCAAGTGCTACCGCAATTTCGAGGTTCTTATATTGGCAAATTAACATTTTCGCCGTATACGCAAGGTGAAGATCTTTCTGGCGTGGATGCGGTGCTTTTAGCGATGCCGCATGGTCAAGCGCAAAAGATGGCGCCGCGACTTCTTGAACAGGGCATGCGTGTGATTGACTTTAGCGGCGATTTTCGATTGACTGATGATCTGTATGAAACGTGGTATAAGCGACGGTCGCAAGTGACGGCTCATGAAGCGGTTTATGGACTACCAGAGCTATATAGAGAAGAGATTAAGGGTGCGATGCTGATCGCCAACCCAGGGTGTTATGCAACAAGTTCGGAGTTGGCGCTCTTGCCAGCTTTAGAGCACGGCCTCATCGAGCCGATGGGGATCATGATCGATGCCAAATCCGGGGTGTCCGGCGCAGGCCGGAGCCCGCAGTTGACGACACACTTTGTGGAAGTGGAAGAAAGCATGCGCGCGTATAAAGTCGGCGCGCATCAGCATACGCCGGAGATCGAGCGGATTTTGGCGGATGCGATGGCAAGGCGCAATTACAAGGCAGGCGGTGGTCAGGAGACTGGCGGCGTTGGCCGCAAAGCGGGTAGTGAAGCGGTGCACGAAGTGCGGGTGCTCCTCACGACGCAGTTGCTGCCTATCAAGCGTGGAATCTATGTGACGGCGTATGGGCGCCTTAGGGAAGATCTATCAGCGCAGAACATCTGGGAGCTTTACCGAAACAGGTATGAAGGCGAGCCGTTTGTCAGTGTATTGCCTTTGGGTCAGACGCCTGAGATCCGCTATGTGACCGGCACGAATCACTGTCATATCGGCATTCACGTAGATGTTCGGACGAACACGCTACTCGTGATGTCGGCCATCGATAATCTCGGTAAAGGCGCGGCTGGGCAGGCGCTGCAAAATATGAATTTGATGTTTGGGCTACAAGAGACGCTGGGACTAGACGAACCGGCTTGGTGGTGAATAGAGGATGCAGACGATCGTCATCAAGTATGGAGGCAGCGTAAACATAGCTGCGAATTATTTGCTGGAGGAGATCGCTTATCACGTCCTTCGTGGCACTAAAGTGGTCATTGTGCATGGCGGTGGGCCTGAGATTAGTAGCTTTCTCACGCGTCTGGGACATTCGTCACAGTTTTTAGACGGTCAGCGTGTGACGGATGAAACGACGCTTGAAGTGGTGGAGATGGTGCTGGCGGGTCGGGTAGGTAAGCGAATTGTACGCCACTTGGCAGCGCATGGGGCTAAAGCGGTTAGCATCTCGGGTGAAGATGCAGGTCTTGTCAAGGCGGTCCCTTATTCCGATGACGATCTTCTTGGCTTAGTCGGCAAGGTGGATGAAGTCGACACAGATATTTTGCACACGCTTCTAGACGCAGGCTATGTGCCTGTTGTGGCGCCGCTTGGAATCGATCGTGATGGGCAAATGAGAAACATCAACGCAGACTTCGTGGCGGGGGCGATCGCGGGTAGTCTTGGCGCTGACGCTTTTATCTTGGCTACGGATGTGCCGGGAGTAAAGGAGACGCCGACTTCTTCATCCGCGATTGCACAGCTAACAGTTTCGGAGGCCTTGGCGATGATCGAAGATGGCCGCGCAACAGGCGGTATGATCCCCAAGATTCAGGCAGCTGTTGAAGCGGTCGTTAAAGGCGCAGGAGAGACGTGGGTCGTTGATGGCACGCGGGCAGGGATTTTCGATGGTGTGATGCGGCGTGAGCGAATCGGCACACGCATTTGTCCGACTACTTGAGAGGGGTGTCTGGGATGGTAGACTTGCAAAAGGCGATGGCCACGTTGCCAGAAGAATCATACGACACATCGGCTGCTTTCGATGCGGATCAAAGCGCGGTGATGCACACGTATGCCCGCCAACCCCTTCATGTGGTACGCGGTGTTGGTGTTCACGTGTATGACGCGGATGAGGTCCAGTACTTAGATTTTACCAGCGGGATCGCCGTTTGCAGCCTGGGACATTGCCACCCGGCACTCGTCGAAGCTGCGACTGAACAGTTGAATACCCTATGGCACATGTCCAATGTTTACTTGACCACGCCGCAGGCACTTTTGGCTGAACGCCTGACAAAAGCATCAGGTATGGATCGGGTGTTTTTTTCGAATTCCGGGGCAGAAGCCAACGAAGCTGCGATCAAATTAGCTAGACGTTACAGTAAACAGAAATCTGGCGCGCACAAAGGTGAGATTTTGACATTTACGCGATCGTTTCATGGCCGTACGATCGCCACGGTCACTGCGACAGCGCAGCCGAAATATCAAGAGGGGTTCGGCCCACTGCCGAGCGGGTTTCGCTATGTGGAGGAATTTTCGATGGACGCGGTACGTGCCGCGGTGACGCCCAAAACCTCAGCGATCATGATCGAGCCGATTCAAGGTGAAGGCGGCGTGCATCCCGTCGATGCCGAATTTTTACATGATCTGCGTATGTTTTGCGATGAGCAGGGACTGCTTCTCATCTTCGACGAGGTGCAAACGGGCGTTGGTCGTACAGGAGCATGGCTCGCTTGGCAGCGCATCGGCGTAAAGCCGGATATCGTGACGATGGCGAAAGGTTTGGCGGGTGGGCTCCCAATCGGCGCGATGATGGCTGTGCAAGAGGTTGCTAACACC
>JAKACY010000003.1 GCA_021821025.1 Bacillota bacterium
CTCACCATGCATGACATCACTGCACAGCCGCGCAGCGCAATGCCCACACCGATTTGGAGTGGACTGGAAGGAGAAGGTACGAGGTACTCTCCTTTCACTTTGAATGTTCAGTACGATGTGCCATGGCACACATTGACCGGGCGACAACACTTTTATGTGGATCATGAAATCATGCTCGAATTCGGAGAAGGACTGCCGCTTTATCGGCCACCGCTTACCATCGCGCCATTTCACGAACACGATATGAAGGCACCAAGAGATGCCGGTCGAACCATCACAGTCCGATATCTTACGCCACATCAGAAGTGGGGCATCCACTCCACCTATACCGACAATCCCCGTATGCTAACTCTCTTTCGGGGCGGTCAAACGATTTGGATCAGCGAAGAAGACGCCAAAGCACTCGGAATCAAAGACAACGATTGGGTAGAAGTTTATAACCGAAACGGCGCGATTGCCTGTCGGGCAGTTGTAACCTATCGGATACCTTCTGGTATCGCGATGATGTACCACGCACAGGATCGAGTGATCGGAGTACCTGGCAGTAAGATCACAAAGGATCGAGGCGGCACACACAACAGCGTCACGCGGATCATCCCAAAACCCACACACATGATCGGTGGATACGCGCAGCTTAGCGCGGGATTTAACTACTACGGGCCAACCGGGCATCAGCGGGACGCGCTGACGATCATTCGCCCACTGAAGGAGGTTGACTGGCTTGAAAATTAAGGCGCAAGTTGCCATGGTCATGAACTTAGACAAATGCATCGGGTGTCACACGTGCAGTGTAACATGCAAAAACACATGGACGAATCGGCCAGGAGCCGAGTATATGTGGTTCAATAACGTGGAAACACGCCCGGGCCCTGGTTACCCGCAGGAGTGGGAGAATCAAGATCGATATCACGGTGGTTGGGAACTCCGAAAAGGTAAACTGCGACTAAAAGCTGGTGGTGCGGTCGCCAAATTGGCAAACATATTTCACAATCCAGACCTTCCCACGATAGATGACTACTATGAACCGTGGACTTATGATTATCAGAACCTGATTGAGAGCGACAGGCGACAGCATCAACCAGTCGCTCGGCCAAAATCGCAGATTACGGGCGAGTTTATGGACAGTCCGACTTGGGGACCCAATTGGGATGACGATCTTGCGGGCGGAACGAGCATCGCCCCGAGAGATCCAAATTTTAAAGACTTACAGCGGCACATCGCCTTTGAATACGAACAAACATTCATGATGTACCTGCCGCGGATCTGCGAACACTGCCTCAACCCTGCTTGTGTCGCGGCCTGTCCGTCCGGGGCGATCTATAAGCGCGACGAAGATGGCATCGTTTTAGTGGACCAGGAGGCATGTCGTGGTTGGAGATTTTGCGTCAGCGCTTGTCCATATAAGAAGGTTTACTTTAACTGGAATACACACAAGGCTGAAAAGTGCACGTTTTGTTACCCGAGAATTGAAGCGGGTCTACCGACGATTTGCTCGGAAACCTGCGTAGGACGCATCCGCTATCTAGGTGTCATCCTTTACGACGCGGACAGGGTTCGAGAAGCTGCTTCTGTGTCAGACGAAAAGGACCTGTATGAATCACAACTAGGTGTTTTTCTTAACCCAAATGATCCTGAAGTGATCCGTGAAGCTAAAAAGTCGGGTATTTCTGACGCCTGGATGGAAGCTGCTCGAAACTCCCCCGTTTACAAGATGGCCATGGAGTGGAAAGTCGCTCTTCCATTGCACCCTGAATATCGAACGCTGCCCATGGTATGGTATGTGCCACCGCTAAGTCCGATGATGAACCACCTCAACAACGAAAGCAACCTGACTACGGATGGATATTTGACAGCGGTTGACGATATGCGCATTCCCGTAGAATACCTCGCCTCGATATTAAGCGCTGGTGACACGTCTGTGATTCGAAATGTGCTGTTGAAATTGACGGCGATGCGCACCTACATGCGTTCGCAAATAGTCGGAGACCTCGATGGCAGTCGACTACTGACCGAAGCGAACATCACACTGGAGCAATTAGAAGAGATGGCTCGCATGTTTGGACTTGCAAAGTATCATGAACGATTTGTGATTCCAACCGCCGATCGTGGAACCGATGCGCATCTTGAATACGAGCAAGGCGCCTGCAGTCTGGAGGAACTTGCCCCTCCGGAAGGAATCCCGGTGAGCATGCATAACTCCAAACATCCGTAAGGGAGACAGTGTCGAATGGCCAATGAGATGGATAAAGAAGTGCAAGATACCCTTCTTACGCAAAGTGATGAACAGTTCATGGATGAGAGTGCGGTGGCTTATCGCCTGCTGTCCGTGCTTCTCGATTATCCAGATGACACGAACTTTTATACGATGCTGAACGAGCTAAAGGTATGGCTGCATCAGCATGATTCGTTCATCCCGCGTATTCACAGCGTATTTTATCGAGTGATCGACCAATTGCTCACGATCGACGCACAGGAACTCGCAGCAGAATACGTGCAGACATTCGATTTTAGCGAAACCACATCGCTCTATCTGACCGCACATGAACTGGGCAGCGGCCGAGGGCGAGGGCCAGCATTGATCGAACTAAGAAACCTGTTCCATCACTATGGTTTGGAAGAAGCATCAAGTGAGTTGCCAGATTTCTTACCCGCATTATTTGAACTATTATCAGTTTTGCCGCCGGAAGCACGGCCATCAGATATTGAACAACGACTGGCCCGCGGCTGTCTAGAAATCCGTGAACATCTGCATGACAGCAGCAACTATCAAAGCGTCCTGGATGCAGCGCTTCACATGCTGCCAAAAATCGATCCAACAGCTGAGAGATTTCCACTTTATGAAAAAGCGGACACAGACGAATTGCCATATCCCTTGATGTATGACTAAATGATGGAAAGAGGGTTCCGCAGATGGCACAATTCCTATGGGTGATTTTCCCTTATTTAAGTATTGTGGTGCTCATTACAGGTACCATTTATCGTTACAGTTACAATCAAATGCTATGGGGATCTAAAT
Organism: Bacillota bacterium; assembly: GCA_021821025.1. Lineage (GTDB taxonomy): Bacteria > Bacillota > Bacilli > Alicyclobacillales > SLC66 > JAKACY01. Next base: position 3,017 of record JAKACY010000003.1, read on the forward strand.
CCAGTGAGATTCTTGAAAAGCGATTGCTTCGATGGGGGAGTCTGCTGTTCCATTGGGGCATCATATTCGTCTTTTTCGGTCATGTGATGGGGCTGATTATACCATTGCAGGTTTATCAGTTCTTTGGGATTCCGTCTGAGTTCTATCACATGAACGCGGAGATTTTTGGAGGGCTGGCCGGTCTGTCCGTGTGGATCGGCGTCCTTTTGCTATTAATCCGCCGCATCGGCAATAAACGGATCCGAATGAATTCGACCCCGTCCGATTTTGTCGCCCTCATTATGTTGTTTATTGTCGTGTCACTGGGTCTTTATGTGACAATAATCTACAATACCATTCATGGCCCTTATGAATACAGAACCACAGTCGCTCCATGGTTTCGGGGGATTATGACGCTGCATCCAGATGCTGCGCATATGGTTCATGTCCCTCTGATTTTACAATTACATGCGATCTCAGCATTCCTGCTATTTGCCATCTCGCCATTTACGCGATTGGTACACATCTGGAGTGCTCCTATCGCATATATTACCCGTGCTCCAATCTTATACCGCTCACGCGTTCAATATAGAAGTATCCGCGATCAGATCGTGAATCGTTACTTCTAAATCCTTACATCAAAACAAAGCTTGGGCTTGGCCAACATGAGCCAAGCCCTCGATATTTTAACCGCCGCTGACAGGTGGAATAATAGCCAGTTCATCACCATCACGCAGGTGAGTACTTGGTAAGACATATTCTTGATTGCGAGCAAAAAATGAGTGATTCAACACTTTCCGGAGGGTAGGGTACCCCTTTTCTAACACATCTTGCACATCTTGTACCATCACTAATTCTCGATCATCCATTTTCAGATCGATCCTGTTCTCACCGACCGCTGCAGCTGCTGCGGCAAACAAAGAGATTCTTATCTGCACGATGCATCCTCCTGTTATAGCTACGAATCGCTTCCAATACGGACAAACTGTCCGCTTTTTCCTCCGGACTTTTCCTGCAACGCAACGAACTCTATGACCATCTCACGATCGATCGATTTACACATATCATAAACTGTTAAAGCCCCTACGGAGGCGGCAGTCATCGCTTCCATCTCCACGCCTGTTTGTGCCTGCGTCCGCACAACGACATCTATTGCCAAGCGTTCAGATTCTACAAAAGTGAATGATACATCGACGCCAGTTAAAGGAATTGGGTGACACAGTGGGATCAAATCTGAAGTTCGCTTTGCCGCCATGATGGCGGCCACTTGTGCTATCGCAAGCACGTCACCTTTTTGCATCCCACCAGTCTGTATACGTGTGAGCGTAGTAGGATGCATCTTCAATTCTGCTCTCGCTCTTGCGATACGAACCGTTACTGGCTTATCTCCAATATCAACCATGTGGGCTCGTCCTCGTTCATCCAAGTGAGATAGATCACCATTGTGATTATCATGTTCTAGCATTTTATCATCATCCGCCGATGTGTGACATTTCAACTTTTCTTATACCATCAGTTTGACTCGAGCGCAATTCTGAATAGCGATCATCCCGGCGCGACCAGATATTGCGAATGTAAGTTGCTATATTATCATCCGTATCCATACTCCTCAACCGGGTACGCAAATCATACCCCGTCGTACCAAATAGACACAAAAACAGCCGCCCTTCTGCAGATAGCCTTGCACGCGTACACCCCAAGCAAAAAGGTTGCGTCACCGACGCGATGACACCGATTTCCCCCTGACCGTCTTCATACTCGTAGCGACGTGCCACTTCTCCAACGGGATTTTGCATGATCGGTTTGAGTGGCCATTTTTGATCGATCCGTGCGATAATCTCGCGAGCAGGAACCACCTGATCCAATCTCCAACCATTTGAGTTGCCAACGTCCATATATTCAATAAAACGCACGATATATCCCGTACCCCGAAAGTGTTCAGCCATATTAACTACACTGTGATCGTTAATTCCTTTAATCACAACCATATTGATTTTAATCGGTTGTAACCCTGCGCGATCAGCCGCTTCAACCGCGCCTAGAACCTTCTCAACAGAAAAATCCACGTCATTCAAGGCCATGAATGATCTATCATCTAACGCGTCGAGGCTGACATTGATGCGATGTAACCCGGCATTCTTCAAATCTCTGGCCTTTTCCAGAGTCAATAACGAACCATTGGTGGTTAATGAAATGTCTCTGACACCGTCGATTGTAGAAATGCGCTGGATCAGTCCCGAAAGCCCTGGCCGCAAAAGGGGTTCTCCACCTGTTAAACGGATCTTGTTGACACCCAAACCTGCAAAGATCCGCGTGATTCTAACGATCTCATCATCGGTCAACAGAACTTTTGGACGCAAGAACTCAAAATTAGGACCGAATATTTCCTTTGGCATGCAGTATGTGCACCGAAAATTGCAGCGGTCTGTCAATGATATCCTCAAGTCACGTAAAGGCCTTTGCAGCGTATCTACCAACACATCTTGTTCGCTTTCGTGCGATTCCACATGCATGAAAAGTCCTCCTCGAAACCTGTGGTCCATCCTGCTAATACGTTCTCATCCTTCGAGCAGCAGCGACTCGGGGTCGTATGATCGCGAGTCGCCTTATAGCAGGAGTGCCATGAAAAGATCGTACTCCTTCATTGACCTCCTGGAAAGTGGCTGACTGTGACTGCGCAGGTGTCTGCCGTGCTTGCTCAAAATTAGGACCGTACAAGGTTTCCCACGCTGCATTTTGACTTTTCTCCAGTCGGGTCCATTCGTTAATCGCCTCTATCCTGAAAATCGCTGAAGGTATCGGCATAAAGGCCCATGCCGATACTTGTCATGCTAAATCGGTTGAAACCGTCTCAAGGTGGTTTCTATCACACTGCGCAGTTGCATTCTTCCATGCGCAACCTTGCGACTGTTGCAATGAATGACGTTTTTTACATGGACTCATCTGAATGTCAATGTTCCCAACGTGTACTATATCCTCTTTGAGGCGATGCATAACCCCTTTTGCGATATCATGTCCCTGTGTGATGGAAAACCTACTATCCATCACAATGTCCACCTTCACATAAATTGTGTGCCCCACCCAGCGTGCTCGAATGTCCGTCGCTTGACAAACCCCTTCTACAGCCAAGGCAGATTCTCGAATCTGATCAATCGTTTCTGGTTCTATCCCATCCAGCAATCGCGTAAATATCGTTTTTGCCGATTGTATCGAGATGGTAAGAATCATCGCCGTAAGTAAAATGCCTACGATCGGATCGAACAGCGGAACCCCAAATTGCGCCCCGATGACTCCTGGAATAACAGCCAGTGACGAAAGACCATCTAGTTGTGCATGACGTCCGTCTGTGACAAGGGCTGCACTGCCTATCTTTTTACCAAATCGTATCCGGAGAATTGCCGCCAATTCATTGCCCAGGAAGCCGACAAGCGCGGCCGCGGCGACTGCCCAAAAATGAGTAGGCGTGGTAGGATGAACAAATCTAGTGATCGACTCGTAGCCAACAGCGACTGCACTAGCCGATATAGTGGCGAGTATAAATAACCCGGCAAGATCTTCGCTTCGCCCCAAACCATAAGGAAATCGCTTGGTTGGCTGACGACTGCCCAGCACAAAGGCAATCCACAACGGAATGGACGTGAACGCGTCGCCAAAATTGTGAATCGTATCGGCTAAAAGTCCGATACTCCCTGACATCACCACGACGACCGCCTGTATGACAGCCGTAATGAGCAGGCCAAGTAGAGACATCAAAAGAACTTTTGTTGCTTCCTTATGATTCACATCACTGACGTATTCGCTACTCATGGCAATCCCCTCAAAATTCTTTTGCTGTACGCACGCTTAAATATCCCTGTCTGTCACGGCTCCTTGTGATGCGGAGGAGACTAGCCGAGCATACTTTGCAAGTACCCCAGTAGAGTACCTCAGCGGAGGCTGAATCCACTGTTCTGCCCTGAACTTCAACTCCTCCAGTGAAACATCAAAGTTGATTTCCCGGGTTTCACTGTCAACGGTGATCTGATCTCCAGTTCGCAATAAGGCGATCGGTCCCCCCACCTGAGCTTCGGGTGCCACATGTCCAACCACGAAACCATGAGAGCCTCCTGAAAATCTTCCATCAGTAATAAGTGCTACTTCGCCACCTAGTCCCTTTCCAATGATCATTGCCGTCACGGAGAGCATTTCCGGCATGCCAGGTCCACCCTTGGGCCCAGCGTAACGAATAACCAAAACATCACCCTTGTGAATCTCATCTGCCATGATCGCTCGAGTCGCCTCCTCTTCACTGTCATAGACACGAGCAGGTCCGGAAAACCGATGGTTCTTTAAGCCGGACATTTTGGCAACGGCTCCTTCTGGAGCGAGGTTGCCTTTTAGTACAACCAATGGTCCGTTCGGTTTTAATGGATGATCAAAAGGACGAATAATCGTCTGATCCTCCTTGAGAGGCTTAACATCAGCCAAGTTTTCAGCTAATGTCTTGCCAGTAACGGTTAGACAGTCACCTTGAAGCAATCCACGTTCAAGAAGGAGTTTCATCACACCTGGTATGCCGCCGATGTCGCTCAAATCTTGCATGGAAAATGTACCACTCGGTTTCAAATCGGCGAGGTGGGGTACTCTCAAGCGAATTCTTTCAAAATCGTCCATCGACAAATCGACTTTAACACTATGAGCAATCGCTAACAGATGTAAAAAGGCGTTCGTGGAGCCCCCAAGGGCCATCACCAGCGTAATGGCATTTTCAAATGCCACTTTTGTCATGATATCTCGTGGCAGGATGTTTTTTTCGAGAAGTCCCAGCACCAATCTTCCGGACTCCGCGCACTCAAATGCTTTGTGTCGAGAGACAGCCGGCGTTGAGGAAGAACCCGGCAAACTCATGCCCATCGCTTCTGCGGCAGCCGCCATGGTGTTGGCTGTGTACATCCCGCCGCAAGCACCCGGTCCTGGGCAAACGTGGCATTCAATTTGGTGCAACTGTTCATCATTGATTTGCCCTGCATGATACTGCCCTACTGCTTCGAATGCGCTGACGATATCGACTTCTTTACCATCTAACGTTCCTGGTTGTATCGTACCGCCGTAAACATAGACTGCCGGCAAATTCATTCTTCCGATCGCCATCAGACAAGCGGGCGTATTCTTGTCACACCCTCCAATTGCGACCAAGCCATCAAAGCGTTCCGCGTTGACAACAATTTCGATCGAATCGGCTATGATCTCACGACTAGGCAATGAAAATAACATACCTTCATGTCCCATGGCGATCCCGTCTGATACGGTGATTGTATTAAAAATTAGGGGAGCACCTCCCGCGGCGTATACCCCCTGCTTAGCCTCTTTAGCAAGGTCATCAATATGCATGTTACATGGGGTTACTTCACTCCAGGTGCTCGCTACTCCGATCATGGGCTTCTTAAAATCATCGTCCTTAAATCCCACAGCGCGGAGCATTGCACGGTTAGGAACACGGTTTACTCCCTCGCTTATGACTTTGCTCCGTATACGCAAATCATGTTCACTCGACATTTTACAAGCCTCCATCATTCGAATTTTCTCAATTTGATGCTAATTTCTACCAGCAACTGAGCATACCAAACAGCATGTGATCTAGCAGATGGAGGCTGTCATAAAATTATGAAATATACGAAGGACTTAAGACCCCGGGTCGTTTATAAACTCACGCCTGCAATTTTTATGAGGGCATCCACATCAAGAATCTGGATTCCCTTTTTTCCTTTGAGTGAAATAATACCCTGAGACTCGAACGCGGCCAATTTTCGGCTAAGGGTCTCCGGTGTCATTCCCATTAAGGCGGCTAAATCCCTTTTTGCAAACGGAAGTTCACGCGCTACAGATTCCTCGACTTTACTCCGGAAAATGAGCAGTGTTTTAGCCAGGCGTCGCTCCGTGTCCATGAGGCTGATGGAACCAGTCCATTCATCTGCTTCACGCAATCGCTCACTAAGGGCCGCCAAAAATCGGTACGCGATTTCAAAGTTTTGATCGAGAATAGCCCTCAGATCATTTCCATGTATTCGACATACAACGGCGTCTTCGACAACCTCTGCATTCGCGTAATGGCGCCTCTCTTTAAAAAGAGACGACACTCCCCCAAAATCTCCATGAAACAGAAACCGCAAGATGTGTTCTTTACCTGAATCAGAAAGCTTATAAACTTTTATAACCCCTTGATTTATAATGTACAGAGCATCAGATCGTTCGCCTTCCTGAAAGACAAGATCTCCTCTTTTGTAGTACCGAGAATGCACCGAATAACTCAAAAGCGAAACTTCCTGTTGTGATAGACCACTGAATAGTGGTACGTATCGAATACACGAATCTTCTCCTTCATGTCCATGAACAGCGCATTTCACTGCCGAACACCTGCTCCCTTATCACCTCCATTAACTGTACTCTATTTGTAAAGATTGACGTGTTATCTACATCACTTTCGAGATCAGATCAACCACTATGATGAATTTCATCCACGAATATAAACCCGAATGGCGTCTTCCACCTTGATCTTGGTCAAGATGAGATGTGATGAAAAATACACCTAGAGTATCATTGCTATTCTTAAACTGATAAATATGGCCCTTTATATCATCGCAATGGTACACATTTATGGCCGGCATGGCCTTGCTAAAGTTGGGTTAGTGATGAGCATTCTGATTGGCGTTTTCGAACTGATTTTGGGCATTCTAGTGGTAATACGCTAAAAATGAGGTTCAATAAACCTATCGAGGCAAGCTATGTGATCATGACTCACCGATGATCACATAGCCGCAACTGCCTTGGCTCCGTTAAACTCGCTGAGCGTGTCTTCTTAAGGCGGCGTCTCGGCTCGCTGGATCATTTTCTTCTTCACGCTTTTTTTCAAATAACTCGCCTTTGTTTACACCTTGCGCCTGGCTTTTTGAACTCGACGCAGATAGGTGCACAGTCGACGGTTCATCAGCCTTTGGGCTCGTCTTCTTGTCCACAAGAAATTCCCCCTTTGCCTCAATACGAGCACACCTAGTATGCTCAATGGGCCGGCGAAGCAATACTCTTATAATGCGATGTGTCACGATGGCGTGCGATGCGGTGCACCGCCTTATCACGCCGACTGTTGCCCGCCTTTTAGCCGCGTCCATTCACCGAGCACGATTCCGGCGACAATCAGGATCACGCCTGCCCAAGCCGTGAAGGTCACGGCCTCGTGCAGCACAAGCGCGGCCATGATCACTGCGACGGGGAGCTCAACGCTGCCTAAAATCGCCGCTGCTGACCCTCCCACCTTCGGAATCCCGATGCTAAACAGAGATGTCGGAATCGCCTGGCTCAAAAGGCCGATGGCAACCCCGTAGGCCCATAAATTTGGCATCGCAGATACCATTATTGCAGTGGGACGATAAATGATCGTCACACAGATGGCCGACACCGTCGTGATCAGCGCCGCGCGCAAAAATGGTGACGAAGATGTCTCAACATCGCCATTTATATACAAAAAGAGCGCGTACGATACGCTGCTTAAAAGGCCCAGTAAAAGCCCGAGGCTTGACACACCGCGCAAGTGTGCCCCCGAAACATTAACGGCCAAGAGCGTGCCTACGAAGATGCTGGCAATGCCCATCCATTGTCCCTTTGTGGGAAGTCGACGCGCCACAAGAAAATCGATCAAGAATGTGATCCAAGAAAACTGGAACAACAGGACGATCGCAAGCCATGCCGGAAGCGTCGTCAACGCCGAATAGTAAAACACGGCCGTTCCCGTGCCGCATATACCCAGCACAATGAGACGGACCCAGTCCGATCGCCTGATGTGATAAAAATCAAACCCACGAGTGGCGATCGTCAACAACCAAAGGATAGCGGCCGCATAATAGTACTGTGCGGCCGTCACTTCCCCTGCAGAAAATCCTTGCCCATATGCAAGCTTTACAACTGGGGAAACGCACCCGTAACTCGCCCCCCCTAGTAAAACCAAGAGACCAAAAATCCTCATTTTTACTTTCTTTGCGATCATGATTCAGCCGACTCCCAGTTCCTGTATACTGTATGATGTACCATGAAGAAAACCACTGCACAGCATACCACGCTAATAAGCCAAGGGGAAGTAAGAAGGCCGACTTTCCAACTCGTTGCTAATCATGGCCGACCGATATCAGTACGATAGAACTTGCCCTCAAAATCGACGATGCCCGCGCCCAGGTACGCGATGTGATAAGCGTCAGCAAGTGTCCGCCCGCTGCCGACCACGCCAAGCACACGCCCACCATTTGTAACAAATTGCCCATCTGAGTTTCGCGCTGTCCCCGCGTGAAGAGCGTACAAGTGGGAACCCGTATGTGAGTCGGATTGGGAACTCCGATGGGGAATAGGCTCCGAATTTGACCGGAAACCAAACTCAGATTTGGCGACAGAGCTAGCATCAGGTTCACCCATACTCTGCGCCCCAAGGTCCAAGCCCTGCAACCCAGAGATTACTTGTCCCTTGCGGTACGCTCCAGGATAGCCCGCGCTGGCAAGCACGACACACACCGCCGCGCTGTCAGACCACTTGATGTCAAGCGTGGAGACACGGTCCTCGAGCACAGCATCGATAATGCGGATCAGATCCGTCTGCAGAAGCTCCATCGCCACCTGTGTTTCCGGATCCCCAAACCGCGCATTAAACTCGATCACATATGGATCATCCCCGACGATCATGAGCCCAGCGAACAGCACCCCGCGATACACGATACCTTGCTTACGAAGTTCAGCCAGCACAGGCTCGAAGATGCGTGTGTGCACCTTCTCAATCACATCGGGCGTCCCGTACGGGACAGGAGAGTAGGTGCCCATCCCACCCGTGTTTGGGCCTTCATCGCCATCTCCGACCGGTTTGTGGTCTTTGATGCCTGGCATGAGCGCAAATCCGTTAGCATCCACAAACCCCATGCCAGAATGTTCCCGACCTACCAGAAATTGCTCAATCACCACTATGTCGCCAGAATCGCCGAATTCCTTATCAAGCATGATGGCTGTAAGCGCATCGATCGCTTCATTCACAGTTTTAGCGACCGTCACGCCTTTACCTGCGGCAAGCCCATCCGCTTTAATGACGATCGGCGCGCCATGCTCTTTCACGTATGCAACTGCCTCGTCAAAATCCCGAAACGCTTCATATCGAGCGGTTGGCACCCCACATTTCATCATCAGGCCCTTTGCAAACGCCTTGCTGCTCTCCATTTGCGCCGCATCTTGGGTCGGCCCGAAAACGCGCAGCCCAAGATCTGCAAAACGGTCTGCGATCCCCGCCACCAGTGGAACCTCAGGCCCCACGATCGTGAGATCGATCCGTTCACGCTTGGCGAATTCAGCCAGACCCTCAACATCGCTCACCTCAATCGGCACAAGGGTTGCAAATTCCTCCATACCCGGATTGCCCGGCGCTGCGAAGATGCGAGTCGTACTGTCTTCCCGCAAGGCTGCATCACGGTTTAATTTTCGAACGATCGCGTGCTCTCGACCGCCTGCTCCGATCACCAAAATGTTCAAGATCATCCCTCGCTCTCAGTGGCGAAAATGCCGCACGCCTGTAAACACCATCGCGATACCCGCCTCGTCTGCCGCAGCGATCGAGTCTTTGTCCTTGATCGATCCACCTGGTTGAATGATTGCCGTCACCCCAGCATGAAGCGCCACTTCGACCGTATCTGGCATCGGGAAAAATGCGTCTGATGCCATCACGCTGCCTTTCGCGAGATCACCCGCTTGCTCTGCCGCAATACGCGCTGAGCCCACTCGGTTCATCTGCCCGGCGCCGATACCGACTGTTCGACCGCCACGAGTAAGCACGATCGCGTTTGACTTGACGTGTTTGACTACTTTCCAAGCAAAAAGTAGTTCATCAAGCTCTGCTTTGGAAGGCGCCCGCTTCGTCACAACTTGTAGATCGGCCTCTGTTACCTGTTTCGTATCCGCGCTTTGAATCAGCAGGCCTCCTGGCACGCTCTTGAATGCCATATGGCGCTCCCCTTCTTCTGCCATCGGGAGCGTCAAGACCCGTACATTTTTCTTCTTTGACATGATCTGCAGCGCGCCATCCGTGTAAGACGGTGCGATCACGATCTCTAAAAAAAGGCTTGCCAAAAGGTCTGCCATGGTCTCGTTTAACTCACGATTGACCGCCACGATGCCGCCGAAGATCGACACGGGGTCCGCTTCATAAGCAAGGCGAAGCGAGTCGGAAACGGTGCCCGCAGTGCCTACGCCACATGGGTTCATATGCTTCACAGCAACAGCTGCAGGCATGCTAAATTCCGATAGAAGCTCGATCGCAGCAGCCGCATCCTGAATGTTGTTGTACGATAACTCCTTACCCTGAAGTTGCTTCGCATCGACGAGCGATGGCACTTCGCGGTTGCTCGAACGGTAAAATGCAGCCTGCTGGTGCGGATTTTCACCATAACGAAGCGTTTGAATGCGGTCAAATGCCATCGTATACGTTTCTGGAAATGTCTCTCCTGTGCGAGCGGTCAAATACTCTGCGATCTTCGCATCATATGCCGCCGTGTGCCGAAACACTTTTGCTGCGAGCGCAAACTTTTCTTCTTCTGTGAGGCCTTGTCCAGATACGGCGCGATCAGCAATCCATTCATAATCACCAGGATCCACGATCGTCGCGACGAACCGGTAGTTTTTCGCTGCCGCGCGCAGCATGCTGGGTCCTCCGATGTCGATATTTTCGACCGCTTCTTCCAGTGTAACGCCAGGTTTTGCGATCGTCTGCGCAAACGGATAGAGGTTGACGATCACATAGTCAATCATTTCGATGCCATGCTCCTTCGCCGCCTGCATGTGGGAAGGATTGTCGCGCAGTGCGAGGAGTCCACCATGAATTTTCGGGTGCAGCGTCTTGACGCGGCCATCCATCATCTCGGGAAATCCAGTGACACCCGCGACCTCAGTCACTTTTAAGCCCGCCTCACTAAGCGCCCGGTATGTTCCACCCGTGCTGACGATTTCCACACCAGATGCCGCAAGCTTAGACGCAAACTCCACAATCCCTCTTTTATCCGAAACACTGATCAAAGCTCTGGCCATTCCTGTTCCCCATTTCATTTAAAAATTAGATCACACAGTCAGCACGAGGTACAGACACGCTGCACAACTTGCGGAAATAGTTGGTGCTCTACCGCATGTACCTTTTGCAACAAAGTCTCGTGAGTATCCGTTGGCTCGATTTGAATCCGGCGCTGGTCGATGATCGGTCCCGAGTCCAGCCCCTCGTCCACAAAGTGAATGGTCACGCCGGTTTCTGGCACCTTCGCATCGAGGGCCTGCTGCACCGCATCAAGCCCTGGAAATTCCGGCAAATACGATGGATGAATATTGATCATTCGCCCTTTATAAGGTGACAACAAAGTATCTCCCACAAGTCTCATGTACCCGGCCAGCGCGATAAGCGAAACACCTTCTTCGCGCAGCTTCTCGACCACATGGGCCTCCCATGCGGCCTTTCCGCCTAGCTCTTTGAACGTATGTGCGATCACCGGCACGTGAGCTTTGCGCGCGTAAGACACCGCGAGGCAAGATGGTTGGTCACTCACGAGCAAAACCACTTTGCCCGGCGCTAGCTCGCCACGTTCGCTCACCTCATGCAAGCGTCGAAAATTCGACCCCGTACCCGACGCAAACACTGCGATGCGAATCTCGCTCACAGCCTCTCCCCACCTTCAAGAAGCGTGACACCAGATTGCCCTGCGACCACGTGCCCGATTCGGTAAGCTTGTTCGTCCATCCCAGATAAAGCATCCAGCACAGCGTCTGCTTGCTCTGGCGGCACGATCAATACAAAGCCGATGCCCATGTTAAATGTGCGATAGAGCGTCTCCGGCGGAATCTGTGCCAAGGACATAAGGTACGAAAATACAGGCGGCAGCGACCAAGCGCTCGGATCGATCACGCACCCCGAACCAACGGGTAGCACGCGGGGTACATTTTCAATCAAGCCGCCGCCCGTGATGTGCGCCATACCCCTTATGTCAAATTTTCCAAGAAGGTTTTGCACCGTCTTGACATAGATGCAGGTCGGCGTGAGGAGTGTCTCCCCGACTGGCCCAGATAACATCGGCACTCTGTCGGTATAAGCCACATCCGCATCGGTTAGCAATTTGCGAACGAGTGAAAATCCATTTGAATGCACGCCTGACGAAGGCAAGCCGATCAGCACATCGCCATCTTGTACCCTGCTGCCGTCGATCATGCGGCTGCGCTCGACCACACCGACCGCAAAGCCAGCGATGTCATATTCACCCTCACTGTACATACCAGGCATCTCTGCCGTCTCGCCGCCAATCAACGCAGCACCCGCCTGGACACACCCATCCGCGATACCTTTGACCACCTGTTCCATTACAAAAGGGGATAAGTGACCCGTAGCGAAATAGTCCAGAAAAAAGAGAGGCTCAGCACCCATCGCGAGGATATCGTTAACACACATGGCCACGGCGTCTATGCCGATCGTGTCGTGACGATCCAGCGCAAAAGCCAGCTTCAGCTTTGTGCCGACCCCATCGGTTCCAGACACCAAAACAGGGTCCTGGTAGCGGTCTTTGTCAAACAAAAACCCACCGCCAAACCCGCCGAGCGATCCGAGCACCTCTTTGCGAAGCGTCCTTTTTACATGCGGCTTGATCCGCGAAACCGCTTCGTTCCCAGCGTCGATATCAACCCCAGATGCTCGGTATAAGTCATTTTGCTCTGTCAATACTCATCTACCTTTCTAATGAACGCTTGTTGTTTTCATAGATCTCGGTCGGGTATTGTCCAGTAAAACAAGCATTACAAAAGCCGTGCTCTGTCGGAGCCTCCGCACCAAACGCCGAGAGCATGGTGCTCTCTTCAAGGAAGGCCAGGCTATCTGCTCCGATGAATTCCCGAATCTCCTCAACCGATTTGTGCGCGGCGATGAGTTCGTCCCGTGCGGATGTGTCAATGCCGTAAAAGCAAGAAAATTTCACTGGCGGCGAACTGATTCTCACATGCACCTCTGTCGCGCCAGCCTCTCGCAGCAATGTGACAAGCCTTGCGCTCGTCGTACCACGAACAACCGAATCATCCACCATCACCACGCGCTTGCCTGCGACGATCTTACGCACCGCGCTTAACTTTAAGCGCACGCCCAGTGACCGCAATTCTTGCGACGGCTGGATGAACGTTCGGCCGCTGTATTTATTTTTAATCAGCCCGATTTCATAAGGTAAAGAAAGCTCTTCAGCATAACCGATCGCAGCCGAAATGCTAGAGTCTGGCACGCCGATAACGACATCCGCATCAGCCGGAGCGACTCGCGCGAGGATACGGCCGAGCTGCTTTCGCACCATGTGTACGTTGTAGCCGTCGATGTCGCTGTCCGGTCGCGCGAAGTAGATGTGCTCAAATGTGCACAATGCCTTTTTTCGCGGCGCCGCGAACCGTTCTTCGCGCAGCCCCTGATGGTCGATGATGAGCATCTCGCCAGGCTCCACATCGCGGATAAATGCCGCGCCAATCGTATCAAACGCGCAGGATTCCGACGCGACCACATATGCATCGCCGAGCTTACCAAGACAAAGTGGGCGAAGCCCTGCAGGATCGCGAATCGCGATCAGCTGCTCATCGGTCAAGATCACAAAAGCATAGCCACCTTGAATCATCGAAAGGCTATCCCTCACGTTTTCTTCGATCGTCAGATAGTCCCCGCGTGCGATCAAGTGCGCCACGACCTCGGTGTCGCTCGTCGACTGGAAGATGCTGCCTTGTCGCTCTAAGCGATCGTGAACTTGCCTTGCATTGATGAGGTTGCCGTTATGTGCTAAGGCCAAGTTACCCTGCCGAAAGCTAAAGACCAGCGGCTGTGCATTGCTGACGCTGCTCTCACCTGTCGTTGAATAACGCACATGACCTACCGCGGCATGGCCCTTTAAGTCTTGTAACTTATTGCCGCCAAACACCTCAGTAACCAGGCCCATGCCGCGATGGCTATGCATCGTCAGTTCATCCACAGTGGCGATTCCAGCGCTCTCCTGTCCGCGGTGCTGCAGCGCATAAAGTCCATAGTAGGCCAATTGAGCGGCCTCGGGATGCCCCCAGATGCCGAACACCCCGCACTCTTCATGCAACTTATCCCACAAATCGTCCACTGGCTTCTTTCACGTCCTCTCCAATGATTATCGGCACAGCAATATAATCTTCCTCAGTTCATCCACGAGGCGATGGCGCCTTGCCACGCAGATCGCAGATCACCGATCGCCATGTCTACCACTTTGCTCCCATTGGCCATTACGCTAAAACGCAACTCATCTGTCACAACGCCTAATCGAGCACAAGGTATACCCAACTGTTGTGCTACACGCTCTACATCCGCGCTGCGATCCGACGCAACTTCGATCACAATGCGCGACGGGCTTTCACCGAACAACAAGGCTGCGAGTGCTTCATCGCGCACTTCTTGCGGCACCTCGACACGCACGCCTATGTTTCCTTGAATCGCCGATTCCGCCAACGCGACAAGCAAACCGCCGTCTGAGACGTCATGTGCCGCATTCACCACACCTTGTTGAATCAACTGATAGCAAGCATCCTGCACTGCTTTTTCGGTCCCCAAGTCGAGATGAGGCAGCTTATAAGCCAAAACGCCCTCAGGCAAGAATTCTGCCAAATACTCCGATCCACCAAGGCCGTCTTGCAAAGGGGCCGCTATATCGCCCAAGACGTACAGAATATGACCTGGGTTTGTAAACGAAGACGGTGTAATCATGCCTGCATCATCCATCAATCCGATCATGCCGATGACAGGCGTTGGATAAATGTCTTGCCCAAGCGACTCATTGTACAACGATACGTTACCCGAGATGACCGGGGTTCCAAAGGTAAGGCAAGCCTCGCTGATGCCATCGGCCGAGCGCTCAAATTGATAGAAAATCTCAGGCTTCTCCGGGTTTCCATAGTTGAGGCAATCCGTCACCGCAAGCGGGCGCGCTCCGCTGCAAACGAGGTTGCGTGCTGCTTCGGCAACCGCCCACGCGCCGCCAGCGTACGGATCAAGATACACGTAGCGACCATTGCCGTCTGTCACCATGCCTAAAGCCTTGTTGGTACCAGGTACGCCTACGATCGCCGCGTCCGATCCCGGACGCACAAACGTCTCCGTGCGAACCATCGAGTCATACTGGTCATACACCCACTCTTTGCTGGCGATCGTCGGCTTTGCGAGCAGGTGCATCAGCGCATCCTCATGCGAGGGTCCATCAGGCAACGACGTCGGTGCAGGAAGCAGCTGCGAAAGATAAGCAGGAACTGCCGATGGCCTCTCTAATACCGGCGCCTCATCGACAAGCGCCGTGACTGGCATCTCTCCAGCCACCTTGCCACCCTCTACAATGCGAAGCATGCCATCATCCGTCACCTGGCCGATCACGGTTGCTTCAAGACCCCATTTTTCAAAGATGGAAAATGCGATCGCTTCTTCACCCTTCTGCATCACGACAAGCATCCGCTCTTGTGACTCTGACAGCATGATTTCGTATGGCGACATGCCGGTTTCACGGCACGGAACGCGGGAGACATCAAGCGTTAAGCCGCTGCCAGCACGACTGGCCATCTCCGCAGACGACGAGGTGAGTCCAGCGGCCCCCATGTCCTGAATCCCAACCACTTTGCCCGTCTCAATCAATTCGAGGCAGGCCTCAAGCAATAATTTTTCCATAAACGGATCGCCGACCTGCACGGCTGAACGCTCTTTTGCGTGAGGGTCCTGTGCCGACGCAAAAGTCGCACCATGGATGCCATCGCGTCCCGTTTTCGCACCCACCACGAGTACCGGGTTGCCGACGCCACTCGCGCTACCGCGAGCGATCTTGGCTTGTTCGATGATGCCGACACACATGGCGTTAACCAGTGGGTTGTGCGTATACGAATCGTCAAAATACACCTCGCCGCCCACCGTCGGAATCCCGATGCAGTTACCATACCCACCGATGCCGGCGACCGAGTGGGAAAACAGGTACCGATTGTGCGCATCATCGAGCGGGCCAAAGCGCAGGCTGTTGAGCAGTGCAACCGGGCGTGCGCCCATCGTAAAGATGTCACGGATGATACCGCCAACGCCTGTCGCTGCGCCTTGATACGGCTCGATTGCAGTCGGGTGGTTGTGGCTCTCAATTTTAAATACCACGGCCTGGCCATCGCCGATATCGACAATCCCGGCATTTTCCCCTGGTCCTTGCAAAACCTGCGGACCACTGGTCGGAAACCTGCGCAAGACGCGACGTGAACTCTTGTAACTGCAGTGCTCAGACCACATGACGCTAAAAACGCCGATTTCCACGTAATTGGGTAATCGACCAAGCAGTTCTGTGACCCTTGCAAACTCTTCATCCGTCACGCCAAATGTCCGATAAATGCGCTGTTCTTTAATCTCCCCTGCTGTCGGTTCAGTGTAAGACATGCGTTCCCCTCCAGCTTTTTAGAATCGACGCGAAAAGTCGAAGCCCATCTTCTGACCCAAGCCTTTTCGAAACCGCACGTTCAGGGTGTGGCATCATGCCGAGCACATTGCCACGCTCATTGATGACGCCCGCAATTCCGTCCACCGAGCCGTTTGGATTGTGTTCGCTGACATAGCGAAAGACAATCTGTCCGCGCTCTTGCAGCGCCTTTTTCGTCTCATCATCTACATAATAATTGCCTTCACCATGCGCGATTGGAATATTGATGATCTCATTTTCCGTATATTCGGATGTAAATGCCGTATGCCCGTTTGCCACAACTAGCTGCGATATCTCGCAGCGAAACTGCAAAGACTCATTGCGGCGAAGTGCACCTGGCAAAAGCCCCGCCTCCGTTAGGATCTGAAAGCCATTGCAGATGCCAAGGATATACCTGCCGCGGGCTGCAGCTTCTTGAACCGCCTTAAGAACAGGCGAAAAACGCGCGATGGCGCCTGCGCGCAGGTAATCTCCGTAAGAAAATCCACCCGGCACGACGATCAGATCGTACGATGACAAATCAGTGGTTGTATGCCAAACGAGTTCCGCCATCGTATCGACCGTATGATGCAGCGCCTTTAAGGCATCGATGTCGCAGTTGCTGCCTGGAAACTGCAAGACCGCTGTTTTCACTGTGAGACCTCCATCAGTTCAAACGTAAATTTTTCAATCACAGGGTTGGTGAGAAGCTCATCGCACATTCCTCGAACTAAGCGATCCGCATCATCCAAACTGTTCGCAGAAAGCGTTACTTCCATATATTTACCAATACGCACATCACTTACTGCGCCATACTTCAGCGCGTGCAGTGCATGCGTCACGGCCTTGCCTTGCGGATCTAGCACACTATCTTTTAATGTCACAAAAATCTTCGCCAACACGTTCACTATAAGGTCCCTCCTGCTTCGACGCGACTTAAAACCTCATGGTACGCCTCTTCCACCTTACCTAAATCCCGGCGAAAGCGGTCTTTATCGAGTTTTTCATTAGTGTTGACGTCCCAAAGTCTACAGGTATCAGGTGAAATCTCGTCCGCTAAAACGATCCTGCCGTCAGGCAGTACACCATACTCGAGCTTGAAGTCTACCAACAGCAGGCCTTTTTCTAACAAAAATGCCCGCAGGATTTCATTGACCATCAGTGCGCTTTGCTCTAACTCATCCATCTGTTCTCGTGTGGCGATCGCGAGCGCCAAGGCATGCGATCGATTGATCAGCGGATCTCCGAGTGCATCATCTTTCAAATAAAACTCCACCACAGGCGACGAAAGTTTGCCGCCTTCTTCGAGTCCCAGACGCTTCGCGAGGCTACCTGCCGCGATATTACGCGTCACTACTTCAAGCGGGATGATCCGAACGCGCCGCACCAACATCTCGCGCGCCGAAACATGCCCTAAAAAGTGTGTGCGTACGCCGCGTTTTTCTAACATTTGAAAGAAAATCGCGCTCAGACGGTTGTTGATCTCGCCCTTGCCTGCGATCGATCCGCGCTTTTCACCATTAAAAGCAGTGGCATCGTCTTTATATTCTACGAGATAAGCATCAGGCTGAGCCACTTCGTATACACGCTTGGCCTTGCCTTCATAAACCATCTTGCCTCTTTCCATCGTCGTACCTCCTTAGCCCCTTAGAGCCCTCACTTTAGTAGGTTGGCATCCGTCAGGCCCAACCGCGTCAGAATCATATCCACATGTTTCAAATGGTGCCGATAGTCAAAGCAATGATCGAGGTCTACTGCCGTCAGATGCTTTGTCACAAGGGGATCTTGTTCTAAAAGCTCGCGAAAAGACCTCTGCTCTTCCCAACTTTGCATCGCGCGCGCCTGCACGGCATCATATGCCTCTTCCCGTGAAACCCCGTGTTCGATCAGAGCGAGCAGCACACGTTGAGAATAGATAAGACCAAATGTCCGGTTCATGTTGCGCAGCATGTTTTCGGGGAACACAGTCAAATTGGCCAAGATGTTGTTCATTTTGTTTAACATATAGTGAATGAGAATCGTGCTATCAGGGAGGATAATGCGTTCTACAGAAGAATGAGAAATGTCTCTTTCGTGCCACAAGGCAACATCTTCATAAGCTGCCAACATGTTGCCACGAAGCACCCGGGCCAGACCGGATATCTGTTCACATGTCACCGGATTGCGTTTGTGCGGCATCGCCGACGAACCCTTCTGACCTGCGTAAAACGGCTCTTCTACTTCGCGGATCTCCGTTTTTTGCAGTCCCCGGATCTCTGTCGCAATCTTATCGAGCGTAGTGCCGATCAAAGCAAGTGCCGACATGTACTCGGCATGGCGATCGCGCTGTAAAGTCTGCGTCGAGATCGGGGATGGTTTCAGGCCTAACTTTTCGCACACAAGCTCTTCGATGCGCGGATCGATATTAGCGTAGGTCCCAACGGCGCCAGATAGCTTACCGTAGCGAACCGTCTGCGCCGCATGGTCAAACCGTTCGAGGTTTCGCACCATCTCCGCATAGTACAAGGCGAACTTTAGGCCCAGCGTAGTCGGTTCCGCATGAACCCCATGCGTGCGCCCCATCATCACGGTATCTTTATGAGCAACTGCCTGCTCTTTGAGAGTCGCTATCAGGTCTGTCAGCTTGCCTCTGATGAGGTCATTTGCCTGCTTCAACTGAACGCCAAGAGCGGTGTCAACCACATCGGTACTGGTGAGCCCATAGTGAACCCATTTGCGCTCTGGGCCAAGCGTTTCCGATACGGCGCGGGTAAATGCGACCACATCGTGCCGCGTTTGTTTTTCGATCTCTAGTGCCCGATCTACGTCAACTTTGGCATTTTCGCGAATCAATAGGGCATCTTCTTTAGGAATCACGCCGAGTTCGGCCCACGCCTCGCATGCAGCGATCTCAACCAAAAGCCATGCCTCATAACGGCTTTCTAACGTCCAAACCGAGGACATCTCCGGCAACGAATACCGTTCGATCACACACTTACCCCATTTCGTCACAAGTGCTTTTAAAATCTATTCTCAGTCTAACAATGAAGCCATCGACTGGTCAACCCAAAACACGAACGTTTACCAATACACCATATAACAATGTTCGTGATTCTAGAAAATACGTCACGCCAGCCGGCACAGCGCTCTATCCCGCGTCAGCCTCATAGCAGTCTATAACCCAGTTTTCCGCCTTTCTTGACACTTATGCAGCTTGTTCGTTACACTGCATAGGATAGTATGATTCATGTTCTTATGTCTTTTTGGGAGGCGCGGTTTGTGCAACGACAAGACGACACAGCACACGCGATTAGAAATACGTCATGGCCGACAGTGGCCATCATTGGACTAGGATTTATTGGACTGCCTTTGGCGATGGCCTATGCGCGCAAAGGATCCCGGGTGATTGGCGTCGATATCAACGAAGCGCATGTGAAACGCCTGCAACAAGGGAAAACAACCAGTATAGAAACGTATGAGGGTCATACACTCGAGCACTATTTGCAAAATGCTATCAGTCAAAATAACTTTATTGCAACGACCGACTTTAGTGTGGCAGCGCGTGAAGCCGACGCCTTTATCGTGACCGTAGGCATTCCGATTTTAGACGGGAAACCTCTATATGACGCGATCGACGCAGCTACTGATGCACTCGCTAAAGTGATCAAACCAGGAGACCTCCTTTTATATAGAAGCACACATATTCCAGGAACACTAAGAAACCACGTGATCCCACTACTAAAAAAAGTGAGCAGTCTTGATATCGAGCACGATGTGCATATCGCATACGCGCCAGAACGCGTCGCAGAAGGCCGCGCGATGGAAGAGTTCCAAACCGTGGACGTGTTGGTCGGCGGCTTGAACGACGCCAGCACCGCGCATGCGATCGAAGTACTGCGCACCATCAACCAGGCAAGCTTGCATGCCACGACGATCGAGATGGCGGAAACCGTGAAGGTCGTGGAAAATGTACAGCGCGACGTGAACATCGCGATGATGCAAGAGATTGCCCGTTTCGCGCAAAATATGGGACTTTCTACTCCAGAATTGGTGGGTCTGGCTAACACGCATCCTCGCGTCAACCTACTCACCCCAGGTGCTGGAGTGGGCGGCTACTGCATCCCGAACGCATTTCACTACCTGCAAGTCAAGGCAGAGGATATGGGCATTGAACTTCCACTTTTGGCGATGTCCCGGGACATAAACCAAAGAGTGCCGATCACGATCCTCGATCGCATCGAAAGGGCCTCCGGGTGGCAAGCGTCCACATGGCAAGGAAAAAAAGTAACAGTGCTGGGCCTCGCGATGAAAAACTACTCCAACGATGATCGACTTAGCCCAAGCGTCGCCCTGATTGATGAACTTTTGCGCCGCGAAGCAGATGTGACCGCGTTTGACCCGCTCGTTGCGCTTGAGCCATACGCGTACGCAAGGGCTTCTCTAGAGGATGCTTTGCAAGATGCTGAGGTCGTGATCGTAACCGTGCGCCAGCATGCGTGGGATCGTTTTAGCGTAGAAGATATTCGCCGTTTGGCGCCACCTTGCCGACTGATTTTTGATGCGTGCAGCGCGCTTGCCACCGACCAAGATCGTTCGATATCGCTTTTGCGAGTATAAGGAGACGTGTCATCAAAGTGCCGCAAAAATTGATGAATCACCCAGACGATATACGCCGCGTACTGATTGTCGCCCACGGCTTCCCGCCGGTGGGCGGCATCGGTGTACAAAGGCCGTACAAGTTTACGCAATACCTGCCGGAATATGGCTGGCAACCCGTGGTTCTCACACATGACGCAAAATACAGCGCAACTTGGGACGCGTCCCTACTTGAAAGCGTATCCGAAGTGCCCATTCACCGCGCAGTCGACCCAATCATCGAAGTGCATGCCAGAAACCACAAGCGACGCCAAGCCCAAAAGACTCTAGCAGCTAAAACAGGGTCAGGCGATATCGATACAACTAAACATGTGACAACCAGCACCACCATGGCAAACGTCACATCAGACCTGACCGACACCACCGCAACCCGCTCGGCTGGCGATCGAGAGGAAGCTAAGAGACAGATATCGGCTGCGTCTGAAACCTTTTCCTACATCAACAAGATCAAGGGGTGGGCATTTCGCGTCGCAAAACGCTTAAAAGATGCGGTCATGATACCCGACGAGTCTGTGCTGTGGGTCCCATCCGCAGTCAACTTGGGGCTTAAAGTTTTGCGCAGCCAGCCGATCGATGCCATCTATTCCACCTCTCCGCCTGAATCCAGCCAGCTCGTGGCCGCAATTTTGAGCGAAAAGACGGGGGTGCCACTCATCATCGATTTTCGCGATCCGTGGATCGGCAACCTTCATCGCAAGGGCAAGGGAATCCGCCATGTGATCGAGCAGAACCTAGAAGCGTTTGCTTTCTCGAGAGCCGCGCGTATCATTACGGTGACCGAATCATTTCGCGCGGCATTCATCGAAAGATATCCGCAGCACCGCGATAAGATCTTTGTCGTTCCAAATGGATACGATGCGCAGGACTTCAAAATTTCTGCGGCCCCTGTAAGAGATGGTTCTAAAATGGTGATATACTACGGAGGCATTTTATATGAGAAGCGCTCTCCGCGCGTATTCTTACAGGGTTTGGCCAAAGCCTTAAACGATGGTCGAATCCCGCGCGACAAGATCCGCGTGGAGTTTGCGGGCGTATTTGACTACCCTGGGAAGACGGCCAACTACGATGAGGTCATGCGGCTGCATCTTGAGGACATCGTCGAGGTGATCGGTTATCTGGCGCATCAAGAGCATGTTCGAGAGATGGCGGCAGCTGATATCCTGCTTCTCATAGGTGATCAAACGGTCGGAAGCGAGGCTTATGTTCCCGCGAAACTGTACGAGTATCTTGGCATGGGCAAGCCAATTCTCGCCGTCACAAAGACGGGCGAATCGACGCGGCTCATAGATATGTGCCACGCGGGACTCGTTTGTGATCCTGTGAACCCGGATAAAGTAGCACAACAACTCGTCAGTTATTTCGAGAAATGGCAGGAAGATCGTCTTTCCTCGTGGCAGCACAGTCCTCTCGCTTCAAAGTACGAGCGCAAAGAGCAGGCTCACATGCTGTCTGATCATCTGACCGCCATCTCGCTTGCGTAGTCAGATGAAACCGGATCGAGGTATTCCCCTTATCAGCGGGCTGTCCCTTGGACAGGGAATTATAGATTTGCTAAGATCTTGCGATTGCGTCGTGCGCGCCGAACTCACTGGTGCCGTTCGGCGTATGGACCCCGTAGCCCATGAGGTGGCGCTCGTTGCCTCAGTAAAAGCGGAGGACAAGTTAGCCTCGGTCGTGCATTTTTTGCGTGATCGAGGCTTTGCTATGCGCCCGGTCCCTGACCACTTGAAGATCCCGCAGGCTCTCAAGGCATCGATGACACGGTTGATACGCGCTGTGCCGGCACCGACATCGGGGCGCGATCATACCGTCGCGGTGTACCTCACATTTGACTTTTTGTTCCCCGCCGTCTGGGTGTACACCACAGGCGATGCGCTACACAACGAGGCACTCTATCGCCTAAAGATGCATCATGCGAGCACCGGGAACGAGGCCTTTCATGCAGTTGACGAGGCGCAAGTGTATAGCGCCGCGGGTCTGCCCTACATTCTCCCGGAGATGCGAGAAGGCTACAGCATGGCGCAAGATCCTCGCAAACTGATGACTGCGCAACTCATCCGAGGGGATCTCCATACACATTCTGTTTCCAGTGACGGTGCACTGACTATCACTGAGACTGTGCTGGCGTGCCTTGACCTAGGCTATGAATACTGCGCGATCACGGATCATTCACAGTCCCTACATATCGCGGGCGGTCTTTCGCCAGATCGACTGCTTTCGCAACGAGACGAAATCGCCGAAGTTCGCAAGAGGTTCCCAGAGTTCATGGTACTGCATGGCGCGGAGGTCGATATCTTAGATGATGGCCAGCTTGACTACTCTAAGGATATTTTAGATGGTCTCGATATTGTCCTAGCCTCGATTCACTCGAACATGCGCCAGCATGAGAGCCAGTTGACGCAAAGGCTGCTCAGTGCCATTCACTGCCCATATGTACATATCATCGGACACCCCACGGGTAGATGGTTGGGCAAACGGCCATCGTATCCGGTTGACATGTTGCAGATCATAGAAGCTGCGGCAAGAGAGGATGTGGCGCTGGAACTAAACGCCAGTCCACACCGGCTTGATTTAGATCCAAAATGGCTGCGCATTGCCGCTGAGGCTGGGTGCTTATTTGCCATCAACAGCGATGCGCATAAAAAAGATGACCTCAACCGGATTGCAGACTTTGGCGTCACCATGGCGCACAAAGGCTGGCTTATGCCCGATCAGGTCATCAATACTTGGCCCACACTACGACTAAAATCCTGGCTTGCGGCAAAAAAACATCGTCCATGAAAGAGAAAACCTTATGCAACGCCCACAAACATCATCAGAACCCACGTGATGATGACGGGGATGGCAGCCTTTTGTTTGGTCATCTCTCCTACTACACTGATACCGCAAATCTCGACGTAAAGCATCCAAAGTGGAAATACGCCGATGGCGTTCCCGATCGTCTGCAGCGGCCCTGGTGTATGAATGAACATGCCAACAGACAGGAACGACGGCATCAAAGTCCCAGTCACCATCGTAGCGAGAAGCGCAAGCACCGTCCCGATCAGCGCAATGACGTTTGCATTCGCGAGGATGCGGATCACCTGCATGTAGCGCAGTTTTCCACCGACTAATTTTATGACGATCCACAGCAAAAATCCTAGCAAAAATAGTGCAACGAAAACCCCGATAAATGAGCTGATCGGGGTATACACGCGCGCGATCGAATTAGCCTGGGTGATCTGCGCGGAAGTTAGCTTTTTCAACACCGCGATATACCCAGGTGACCGCTCGACGTAAGGCAGGTCAAGTGTGCTCACCATCGCCGTGATGACTGCGACGATAATCGTGACGAGTAACCACCCTAGTTTCCCTTTTCTCGCCTCAAAAAACCGCGTGGGGGCAGTAAATAGAGTGATCCAAGGGGACGGCCCAGAAGATAGCACATCTTCGTTTGATTCCAAAAAGTAGCCTCCTCGCATCCAACGATGCATAATTTCCCATTGTAAATTTGTCCAATTATACATTCATGATAACATCCTTAGCCTATATCAGCAACCAGATCACCAAGTCCCACTTCATGGCGCTCTCCTCTCCATCATGTACCCATTCCCAAGTCCATCAGGTCGAAACGATCTAGTCAAACCGGCGCACTGCTGGAACTGCCATCGTCACGATCGTCACCAAAAGCATGAAGATGGACTCAGCCCATATCGTGTGAATACCTCCGATTTTCCCAGCCAGCCAGCCTGTTAAGATGTTGCCTACAGGCAACATCACCCAAGACCCGAAGTAATCAAGACTGGCTGCGCGACCATACGCCTCGGGCGCGACCAATTCCTGCATGCTGCTTTCCCAAACCACCCCGAACATCATCGAACCAGCGCTGGCGATCGCCATCACAATCATGAGATGTACAGTAGCGCGCGCAAATGACAGTCCCAAAATTGCCAATGCGTTGATGGCAAGGCCTCCATATGCGATATAGGCTCGACGTTGCCACATGTGTCGTCTACCGTAGATGTATGCGGATGCTATAGCACCCACGCCTGCCGCAGTGCGAATTTCCGGCGTAAACACCTGTTGTCGCGCGCCCGAGTAAGCCGGGTTAAAGACAGCCTCCATGGCGCCGTACATCAGCACGAAGCCCCCAAGGACATCTGGGCTCATGGCGTGCATCACGTAGACAATGGCCATCGCCGATACCAGTGCGAAGCGAATCACATCCGTGACCATCATCGCGCGAATGCGTGAAACCCTGTCTGCCAAAATTCCCGTAAAAGGAAGCAGCACGATCTGTGGCAGCATGAACAGGCCCATGATCACACCCAGCTCCAGAGCAGAACTTGACGAGTGAAAGACCGCCAGGGGCAGCGTAATCCATAAGACGGCATCACCGAACTGAGAGAGTGTTTGACCAAGCCATAGTGCGGTGAAATTGCGAGATGATCGGATGATGTCTATGGCGCTGCGCACCTCCATGCCTGAATGACAATTGCACGGTTATCATGTCGATACTATGTTAGAGATACAATCCTAACTGGACGGTCAGATTGCGAGAACCAACGTCGCAAAACTCACTGCGTATGAACGTCCCTGCCATGTCGCCATTCATCCCTCACCCCCTCCATTAGGGGATGAGCCGCCAACTGATCAAACCATTTGCATGTCTATGATTCTACCAAATTCCTACGTTTTTCGCGTGATCGGCCTGAATGCGTGAACCGGATTGAGCGAATGGTAAGTCAAATTAGTCGACACCTTGGAAGAAGCAACATAAGCCTGGAGGTGGAAGCTTTAACGGAGAATGGAGGGTTATTCCCCTGAGGGGAATAAGGTACACCCAACTTGTGCGGAATCACAATATCTGGTGACCATCTGGACGTCGATACCCTTTACATGTCCCTGCGCATGATTGTCGGAGATTATGAAGGTCCCAGATCGCGAATCCCCCCTCGTAGTCTGATTGAATAGCTGGCAAGCATTCCACAGATACTCTCTTCAGTGGTATCCATTGTCACTTGACGGGTTAGGGGGTCATGTCGTGCACACCATGTGGAAGGGATCGATCAGCTTTGGCTTGGTCAGCATCCCGGTTAAAATGTTCGCCGCAACGGAGGATAAAGACGTGCGCTTTCGATACCTTCATAAGACATGCCATACGCCTGTCAAATATACGAAGCGATGCCCCCACTGCGACGTCGATCTAACAGAAGACGATATCGTGCGCGGATTTGAAATCGAGCCGAACCGCTTCGTGATCATGACCGATGAAGACTTTCAGAACTTGCAGCCAAAGCAATCACGGAGCATCGAAATCCTCGACTTCGTGCAGTTGTCGGAGATTGATCCGATTTACTTCGAAAAATCATACTACCTCTCCCCTGAGGAGACGAGTCTGAAGGCATATGGCCTCTTGCGAGAAGCCATGGAAAATACGGGAAAGATCGCAATCGCAAAAATCATCATTAGATCAAGCGAATCGCTCGCTGCGCTACGCGTATATGGCGATACCTTGCTCTTGGCGACGCTGTATTTTCCAGATGAAGTCCGAAGCGCAAAAGAGTTGCCTTTCTATGGCGCAAAAGCAGATGTGGATCCGCGCGAGATAGATATGGCCACGGCGCTCATTGATCACTTATCGGCTGAATTTAACCCAGAAAAGTATACCAATGAATATCGCATCGCCCTACTCGATGTCATTTCAGCAAAAGCTGCTGGCGAAACGGCTGAAGCTCCCACAGTGTCTGGCGCCAGGGGTGGCAATGTGGTCGATCTGATGCGCGCGCTACAAGAGAGTATCGAAGCCGCCAAGTCCAGTCACGACACCGACCAAACGCCTACACCGCGCAAACCGAAGCGCAAAAGCACACGCAAGACGGGTTAAATATGACACAGAGTACACTGCTAACTTACGATCCATATGCGCACCCCGAAGTCTTAAAGCCGATGCTCCCCGTAAAAGCAGACAAGATTCCGCGTGAGGATCGTTTTGCATATGAGGTAAAATGGGACGGTATTCGCGCATTTTGCATCATCGAGCCAGAAAAGCAGGTTCGGCTGATCAGCCGCAATGGGAAGAGCTTGCTGCCATCCTACCCTGAACTGTCCAGTTTGCACCAGCACATTGCGACGAGGTGCATTCTAGACGGAGAAATCGTCGCATTCGGCGATGATGGGTTGCCCGATTTTGGCCAAGTGCTTCGCCGTGAGCGGCAGACCGAGTCATCGCGCGCTGCGGGCCTCGGGCGCAAAGCCATCTCTTATATCGCATTTGACATCGTTTCATTAGATGGATCTTGGTTGGCCGATGCAGTATGGGAGAGGCGGCGCGAAATCCTTCAGTCCCTGATGAAATCGAGTGTGGGCTTGTTGCAATTTAGCGCTACACATGATGATGGACAGGCCCTGTTTGATGCCACAAAGCGCATGGGCCTTGAAGGCATCATTGCAAAAGAGAAAGACGGCCTTTACCACTTCGGCGCGCGCCATGGAACGTGGCAAAAACTGCGGCATGTGCAGCAAGTCGATGCGTTAGTGTTTGGCGTTGTGCTACACGATGGCAGGCCAAGGTCCTTTCTCTTGTCATTAAACAGTGATCCCACTGTTTATATTGGACGTGTCGGGTCAGGAATCCCGGATGAGTTGTTGAGTATCGCCTCGAGCATGACCATTGCTTTAAGTGAGAGTGGTAGTCATCAAGAAGAACTGACATTGCCGCACACATTCCCACGTCCAGCGCGCGGGGAATCTTATCGCTACCTGTCCACGCCTTTTGCGATCATCGTCACGTTTTCAGAATGGACGGACGCGCTGACACTTCGCCACCCCGTGTTTCATAACCTCATTACGAGATGATAGTCCTGCGCATATCACAAGGAGGCCGATCGAATCATGAGCATCGCGCTGTGGCAGATAACGCATCCAGAAAAACTGTTGTGGCCTGAAGCGAACATCAGAAAGATCGACTATTTGCGCTACCTAGCAGACGTTTCAGATGTCATGCTGCCGCACCTGCGTGATCGCCCAGTGACGTTCATCCGCTATCCACACGGGGTGGATGGACCTTCCTTCTACCAAAAAAACGTGCCTGCGGGCACGCCTTTATCGGTTCAGACCTATACTGATCACAGCCATCAAAAACCGATCGAATATGTGCTCATCAACGACGCCGATACATTGCTGTGGGCTGGCAATCAGGCCTGCATCGAATTTCACATCTGGTTTTCCACGACCCGCGAACCAGAATATCCAACTCACCTGGCGTTTGACCTGGATCCCGTTTGGGGCGACTTTGAGCCTACCAGAGAGGTGGCGTTTTTAATTCGCGATACGTTACATGGGCTGGGCCTGCCAAGCTACCCGAAGACGTCTGGCAAAGAAGGCCTGCAAATCTATATACCAATCACACCCCGACACCATTATAACGAGACGCGCAAAGTCATGCAGTTCATCGCTGAATACGTGATCAAGCTTAGGCCAGATTTGATCACGCTTGAAAGACTGGTCAAAGACCGACATGCGCCTGTGTACGTGGACTTCTTACAACACGCTCGCAACAAGACACTTCCCGCACCTTACAGCCCCCGCGGCACCAAACTCGGGACTGTATCAGCGCCGCTTTCCTGGAATGAACTCGAAAAAGGCGCCGTCCCCAGTGACTACACGATTTCCAATATGAGCGCGCGTATCAAACAAAAAGGGGATCTGCATGCAGACTTGCTTTCGCACGCAAATTCCCTCGACGATATCCTTCACTTTTTACATTAACGCAGACAGCCTTGTGCTGATAAAAAGATCCTCTGGTTTAGCATCGGCACCACCCGCAGCCTGATCACGCACGCCACCATCGGCAACCTCATTCTTGAGAGTCGCAGCGCTGGTATGTCGAATCATGGCGATCTCATCACAGATCGGGAATTTTCGACAATGGATGCAGTCCTTCCAGATCTTTTGCCGCAACGTTCCTTTTTCGATCACATGAAACCCACAACGCGTAAAGAACGCTTCCTGATACGTCAAAGCCAAAACGCGCGGAATGCGAAGCAGTTCAGCCAGGTCGAAAAGTTCTGCCACAAGGGCTTTTCCGAGCCCCATCCCTTGCGCCGAACCCTCGATCGCCAAGGACCTGATCTCGGCAAGGTCATCCCCTAAAATATGCAGCGCGGCTACGCCGACCACTTTACCATCCAACTCAGCTACCCTAAAGTTCAACAATGTTTCGCAAATCGACTGAACCGCTCGCGGCAATAGCAACCCCTGTTGCGCATAGTTCGCAATCAATGCAGAGATGATTTCAACATCATCCATGGTCGCTTGGCGAATCATGATAAACACCTCGTTTTCGACTCATGTTGTGTACTCCCCATTGATGCGCACGTAATCGTAGCTGAGGTCACACGTAAAAAAGCGAAGGTCGTGATCTCCTGCATGAAGGTCAACATCGATCACGATCTCTTTTTGCGCCATCACCCGCTCGGCCTCATTCGCATTCACATTCTCAAAAACGCCGTCGCCAAATACTCGTAGTCCGCCGATGCTTACCGTCGTCTTGGCGAGATTGATGTTCACTCCCGCGCGGCCGATCGCTGAAATGATGCGACCAGGATTAAAGTCTTCGCCGAAAAACGCGGTCTTCACAAGCGGCGATGTCGCGATAGTCGAAGCGATCTTATCTGCATCTGATTCACTCGCAGCGCCATTTACATGAATCTCAATAAACTTCGTCGCACCTTCACCGTCGCGCACGATCATCTGTGCCAACTCTTCACACACGTCAGTCAAAGATTCACAGAATGCCTCGTAGCCTTCTCCATCCAGAGCCCCTTCAGACTTTCCTGTCGCAAGCAGGATGACGCTGTCGTTCGGACTCGTGTCTCCATCGACTGAGATCGCGTTAAACGACGTCTTCATCGCTCGCTGCAGCGCTTGTTGCAACGCCCCCGCTGACACCGTGAAGTCCGTGATAATCACGGACAGCATCGTCGCTAGGCGCGGATGAATCATACCAGCACCCTTGGCGACTCCCGCGATCGTGCCATGTACCCCGGCGATCACAAGTTGCCGAATGGCCGTCTTCGGAAACGTATCCGTCGTCATCATCGCGCGCGCCGCTTCAATACCCGCCTGCGTATCTGGGGACAGGGCTGCCACGAGTGACGGGATATTCGACAAAAGGCGCTGCGCTCGTAGCGGTACGCCGATCACGCCCGTGTGCAGCACGATCACTTCATCCGCTTGACATGAAAGCTTGTCTGAAACGGCCTCCGCCAGCATCTCAGTGTCCGCGCGACCTTCAACGCCTGTCCCCGCATTGGCGTTCCCACTTGTGATGAGGACGGCCTTCACCTTGCTGCCGCCGTGAAGCCTCTCCATGGCACTATCTACACACGCACTGCGAAACTGATTGAGTGTAAATACACCTGCATAAGTAGCTGGTTCCCGCAAAGCAAAGAGCGCCGCATCTGGAATCTCATCACGCTTAATGCCAAGCCATGCACTGCTGCACGAAACACCTGACACTTCAGTGATGCTACGATTTACGACTTCCAAAAGACGCGCCCCCGCTCCGTTTATATGATGTAGTGATTATACAACGCAACTAATAAATATTCAATGACTCCATCATTTATCCTCTCTGCCGAGAGATAGACCTCCGCGGTCCTCCCCGGCCCTGCGTGGTGCCAATGCTATTCTCATTCCCATTCGATCGTCGCCGGCGGCTTCGATGTGATATCGTAGACTACCCGATTGACGCCATGCACCTCGTTGCATATGCGCGTGGACATCCTTTGCAACACATCATACGGAATCTGCGCAAAGTCTGCCGTCATACCATCCCTCGACGTGACCGCGCGGATTGCGAGCGTGGAAAAATAGGTGCGCTCATCGCCCATGACGCCTACGCTTTGCACATTCGTCAGCACCGCAAAATACTGCCAAATCTCCTGGTCCAAATGCGCTCGCATGACTTCTTCGCGTACGATTGCGTCTGCCTGCTGCAACATCGTGACTTTTTCTTCTGTCACCTCGCCTATGATGCGAATCGCAAGCCCCGGCCCCGGAAACGGTTGCCGCCACACAAAATGATGCGGGAGACCAAGTTCGATCCCGAGTGCCCTCGCCTCATCTTTAAACAGTGTGCGCAGTGGCTCGATAAGCTTAAATTTCATATCCTTCGGAAGGCCCCCGACATTGTGGTGAGACTTGATGGTGGCCGCTGTCTTAGTTCCACTTTCCACCACGTCCGTGTAAAGCGTACCTTGTCCCAAGAATGCGAAATCCCCTAGTTCACGCGCAGTTTCGTCAAAAACGCGAATAAATTCTTGCCCGATCCGCTTACGCTTCTCTTCGGGATCTGCGATGCCAGCTAAAAGGCCTAAGAACCGATCTTTCGCGTCGATGCGGCGAATATCCATGTGAAATACACCCTCAAACATAGACATCACCTGGTTTGCTTCATCCAGGCGCAGCAGACCATGGTCGACAAACACGCATGTCAATCTATGACCAATCGCGCGGTGCAGAAGCACTGCGGTAACGGAAGAGTCAACGCCGCCAGACAGCGCCATCAGCACCCGTTTATCCCCTACTTGTTCGCGAATACTGGCAATGGCATCATCGATATAGGACTCCATACGCCAATTCGGCTCACATCCGCAGACTTCGAACAGAAAGTTTCGCAACATCTGATCGCCAAAATCCGTATGCTGCACCTCCAGATGAAACTGCACGCCGAATAAGAGCTTGTCCGGTGCGCTCATCGCCGCAACAGGCGCGCTGTCTGTTTTTGCATCTACATGAAACCCCTGCGGCGCTTGGACCACGACATCACTGTGGCTCATCCACACGCGCTGCTCTTGCGGAGTGTTGGAAAAGAGGCCGTTTTGTCCCGTCACTTGAATGTTTGCAAGTCCATACTCCCGTGCGCCTGCGCGCTGTACCTGCGCATGAAAATCGCGCGCGATCAGCTGCATGCCATAGCAGATACCCAGAATGGGGATCCCGAGCTTATAGATAGCTGCATCCACCTGCGGTGCGTCTTCTCCATACACACTGCGTGGACCACCAGAAAAAACGATGCCTTTCACGCCCATCTTGCGAATCTCATCTGCCGATGTATCATGCGGCAGAAGTTCTGAAAACACATGCTGATCACGAATCCGACGAGCGATGAGTTGATTATATTGCCCACCAAAATCCAGCACGACTACGCGATCTATTTGTCTCACCATTAAACCCCCAGTAACTACATATACAAACTGTCTGCATCAGATTCGAAACTCGATCTCGCCCTAAATAGGCAATCCCTGATCAGAATGCCTATTTGCGCGCCGAACACCTTTTTCTCCACGCAAGGACTGAGCTAATCCTTTCAATATAACAGTTCCATCCGACAAGTACGACCTGTTTTCTTTTTGTCCATAACGCAAAGATTCATACCATGCGACAAATCGCCACAGATCATCCTGAACGGCAGCGTCATGAATATTCTCCGCACATTCCCGTAACGTTTTACCTTGTGGAAGTGCGCCAAATAAGTGTTCAAATTCACCAATCGAGCGTGCGGCCTGCTCCTCTATAGACGCCATGATTCGACGCGAAAGAATGCGCCGTCCGGAGAATTTCATGGCCAATAGCTTAGCCACAAATATAGCGGCAATCCCCGCCAGCGTCAAAAGGGCTGCCAGAAAACCGCCAAAAGCTTGATGGAGCCATTTGGAGAAACCTGCAATACCAGGCAATCGCACTTGCACAAAAGATTTTACACGATTGTGGTGCTGCACGTGCACAGGTTTTATACTGTTGTCAGCATGCCCGGCGTACGCTGTACGCTGTCCCAGATTACCAGGCAACACAAACGAAGGCGTGGCTTCAACAGGCAACCACCCGTACCCAGCATACCAAACTTCAGCCCATGAGTGGGCATCAATCCCACGCAGCACATACTCTTTCGTCGGACCATGATAGCTCGGGTCTGCTGGCACTGTAACAAAGCCCTTGACCCATCTCGTCGGGATCCCCACAGCTCGCGCCAGAACCGCCAATGCACTGGAGAAATAGTCACAATACCCCCGGTGCGTCACAAACAAAAACTGGTCGACGAAATCTTGACCTGGCTTTAAATATGGAATCCCCTGTGTTTGGTATCTCTCATGGGATTGTAGATAAGCAATAATTGCTTCAATTTTATTATAAGTACCGCTTAGACCCTTGGTAATGCTCCGTGCAAGTAGGATATCGCGATTCGGAAAATGATCAGGAAGTCTCAGATCAACGGGGAATGCATACGCCTGATTGGCATCATGCACGGTTCCCAGCTGCGCGTCTGTCGGATTCGGTTGATGCGTGGTCAGACTGT
>JAKACY010000120.1 GCA_021821025.1 Bacillota bacterium
TCCGGAACTAATCCAACCGCTGCCATCCCAGAATAGTACC
Source organism: Bacillota bacterium (assembly GCA_021821025.1). GTDB lineage: Bacteria > Bacillota > Bacilli > Alicyclobacillales > SLC66 > JAKACY01. The sequence goes on from JAKACY010000120.1 coordinate 41, forward strand.
CCTGCAAGCGCTCCATTGCGACAGGGAAAGCTAAAGGGCCATGCGCAAAACCAATGCGTCGGTAACCGTTATCATAAAGCACACGAATCAAATCATATATGGCGCGTCTATTATCAGAAGTAACCGTACCGACCCACCGGCCAGGGACAACGTAGTCTACTCCAACGATTGGGATCTCGGCATCAATCAATCCTTGTGTCGTCTCTTTAGGGATGCCAAACAATAACACGCCGTCAACATCACGGTTCTTAACCCTTTCAAGCAGACTATAGCCATCAAACGGCGGCTGGGAATTTGAAAAGAGCAAAATATCATAGCCAAATTCGCCAACCGTCGTCTTGAATGAATCAAGAACGTGCGTGATGAAGGATTGCCTTAACCCAGCGCCATCCACACTCCAATAGAAGATGCCAATCAGGTTTGAACGATGTGTCACCAGATGTCGCGCGGATGCCTTCGGATAGTACCGAAGCTCATCCACAACCTTCATGATCTTTTCCTTTGTTTCGGGTCTGATATCAGGGTAGTTATTGAGCGCCCGCGATACAGCCGCCACTGAAACTCCGGCCCTTCTAGCAACATCCTTAATCGTCGCCATGCTTCACGCCCTTTCCTACTACCCGGAGAGCTAGTGTCAAAATGCGACAGCTAGCTCTCCAGGTAGTCGGGCCGCCTCTTCAAAGCAATTCTTCCTTGTTTACACATGGTGACAGGCAGTGGTATGCGTCTCACTAACCTGCACGATAGGAGGATCCTGCTCCCTGCAGATGTCTGTCACGAGTGGACAACGATCAGAAAATGGGCAACCCTTGCGACCCTCAACTAAGTTCGGGGCCTTGTTGCTGGTTTCAGGCAATGCGCCACGGATACCGCTACCAGGCGTCGCCGCAAGCAATAATCGTGTATATGGGTGCATGGGATGCCGAATAAGTTCATCAGAATTAGCCGTTTCCATAACTTTACCGCCGTAAAGAACCATGATGCGGTTCCCAAAGTAACGGGCAGAAGCAAGGTCATGCGTAATATACAAAAATGCTAAGTTGAAATCTTCTCGCAGTTGGTTCATCAATTTCAAAATACCGGCGCGAATCGAAACGTCAAGCATTGAGATCGGCTCATCAGCGACCAGAAATTTAGGATTGACCGCCAGAGCCCGTGCGATCGCGACGCGCTGCCGCTGCCCGCCGGAAAGCTCGTGTGGAAACTTGACGCGGGTTTCAGCAACGGGCGTTAGTCCCACACGCTCAAGCAATTCGTCGACGCTCGTGCTGACATTCGTACCGCGCTCACCGTGTTTTTTCAAAGGAAAGGTCAAATGTTGTTCGATCGTACGAGTGGGGTTCAAAGATCCGAACGGGTCTTGAAACACCATCTGAACATAACGCCGATAGGCAACCAATTCACGCCTTTTGATGTGCGTCACATCTTGGTCATTGACGTGAATCGTTCCTTCTGAAGGCTCTACGATACGCACTAATGCTTTGCCGATCGTCGATTTGCCTGAACCGGACTCACCGACTAATGCTAACACTTCACCTGGTTTAATTGCGAAGCTCACATGGTCTACCGGGCGGATGAAAGAACGGCGCCCACCGTCTGCGATGGGAAACTTGACCAAAAGATCTTTAACCTCTACCAAGTTTCTTTGCTCAGACATGTTGCACCTCCCTATCTCCTTTGAAAAGGTGACACTCGATAATCGCGTTGTCTGTCTGGTACAAGTTCGGCCTTGCCTTCCTACACTCATCCGTTGCAAGCGGACAGCGCGGGTAAAAAGCGCAACCAGACGGTAGATTGACGAGGTTCGGCGGCGTTCCCGGAATCCCCTCGATTACGACTTCATCTGCCGTGAGATGAGGGATTGCTCGAAGCAGCCCTTCTGTGTAAGGATGATGGCGCTCGCCAAGCCGGAGCGTACCGCTTTTCGTGAGTTCCACGATTCGACCTGCATACATGATCGCTACCTGCGATGCCAGTTCTGCCACCAGACTGAAGTCATGACTGATGAACAAAACTGCAAATTTCTCGACTTGTTGAATCTCGCGGATCTGATCCAGGATCGAACGCTGCACTACCACGTCGAGCGCCGTAGTCGGTTCGTCCATGATCACAAATCCCGGACTCAACGCAATCGCAATAGCGATAACGACGCGTTGCCGCATACCTCCAGAAAGTTCGTGAGGGTAACTGTTGAGGTGTTTGCGGTCAATGCGCACAACATCAAGCAATTCGCCAGCACGCTTAATCGCTTCCGCCTTGCTCATTTCTGGTCTGTGGCTCGTCAGCGTATCAACGATTTGCGTTTGCACGGTCATCACGGGATTCAAGGCGCTCATGGCGCTTTGAAAGACCATGGAAATCTTATTCCAACGGAATTTGCGTAATTCTTTTGGTGAAAGTGCGTAAAGATCCTCACCCATCACCTTGATATGGCCTTTTGTCACAAACGCATCGCCTTTTAAAAGACGCATAATCGCATAAGCCATGGTAGATTTTCCAGAGCCGGACTCTCCCACCAAACCGACAATTTCTTCAGGATAGACCTTCAAATTCACATCATTTACAGCGTTCACCAAACCGTTTGCCGTCTGGTAGGCCACCGATAAATCTTCAATCTCAAGCACAGGTTTTCTATCAGACATGATTTACGCCCTCCCTGCAACCCGAGCCTTTTTGCGCTTTTGAACGCGCAGGCGCGGATTCGTGATTTGGTCGATTGCGTAGTTCATCAACGCGAGGCTTGTACCGACAATCGCGATCGCAACTCCTGGGGGAACGAACCACCACCATGCGCCGCCCATCATCGCACCACCATTTTGTGCCCAAAAGAGAATGGTGCCCCAACTATTTGACGCAACATTTTCAAAGCCTAGGTAAGCAAGTCCGGCCTCTGCCATGATCGCTCCAAGACAAGCGTAAATCAGATTCGAAGCGATCAAAGAAGTCATATTAGGCAAAATCTCGGCAAACATGATCCGAAGGCTCCCTGCACCTGAAAGCCTTGCCGCCACGATGAAATCACGATTGGCGATCGACATGGCCGCCGACCGAAACACCCGAGCGCCCCAAGCCCAACCAGTTAAAGCGATGATCAACCCGTTTAAAAGCGGCGTCGTATTTTTAATGTAGGACTCGATCAGGATAAGGAGAGCCAGACCGGGCATAACCAGAAAGATGTTGCTAAGAGAGTTTAGAATCGAATCCGCGACTCCGCCTCTTAGTCCACCATACACACCGACTAAAAATGCGACCAAAGTGGAGACGACTGCTGCACCGACCCCGACAATCATCGAGGTTTGCGTACCCCAGATGAACTGAGAGAAGATGTCCTGACCAGTATTCGTCGTACCGAACCAATGTGCGGCCGATGGCGACTGCAGCGGTGCAAACTGCGTGGATTGCGGGTCATACGGCGCAATCAGCGGAGCAAAAATTGCGACAAGGACAAAGATCAAAAAGATTACCAGGCCAGTCATAGCCTTAGGATTGTGTAAAAAGGCGGCTGCCGTGTTATTCATACGTTTAGCCTTTTTCTTAGTAGGCACACTAACCACTTGCGTTTCCACTATCATGACGTCGCACCTCTCCTTCTAACGCGCGGATCCAAGCGCCCGTAGATCATATCCACGACAAAGTTAATCAGAAGCGTGGTTACCGCGATGATTAGAAACATCCCTTGAATCAGCGGATAGTCTTCGCCAGACACCGCACTGGTGAGTTGAAAACCGATACCAGGATACGAAAATACCTGCTCGATCAAGATCTGACCACCAATGATCGTTGACAAGGCGATGGCAATCGACGTGATCTGCGGTAACATCGCGTTTCTCGCCGCGTAGTTGAAAATCAAGCGCCGTGTCGGGACACCTTTTGCCTCTGCAAACACGATATAGTCCTCGCCCAGTGTCATCATCATGTTGTTGCGCATACCGACGATCCAGCCGCTGACACTTCCTAAAAAGATAACTACGGCAGGTAAGATGGCGTGATACACAACACTAGATACAAATGGAAAGTTCCATCCCATCGTGACGCTGTTTCCATAGCCATGAGCCATTGGAAACAGGTTCATTGAAAACGACAGGCTATAAACTAAAACCAAAGCCAACCAAAATTGCGGAATCGATTGAAAGAACATGGTGATGATCGGCGTGACGGAATCCAAAAATCCGCCTCGGCGCCACGCGATAAAAATACCGGTAAACGTTCCGAATGTTACCGCTATTACCCACACGATTCCAAGGAGCCCTAACGTCCATGGCAAGCTACCGGAAATAATGGTTTGCACCGAAGTCGGATAGTACGTATAGGACAAGCCCCAGTGACCAGTCAACATGCTGCCAAGATAGTTGAAATATTGAGTGATCATCGGCTTGTTACTGAAACCAAACTGTAATTCAAATGCATGCAAGGCCTGTGGCGGCATCCTGCCCTGAAACTTTGCCAACATGATTTCAGCCGGATTACCTGGCATCAAACGTGGCAGAATAAAGTTTAGGGTAAGCGCTGCCCAAATCGATACAATTAAAAATCCAAGTCGATTTAAGAAATACCGCATGGTGTTACCCCCTTTCATTGAAAGCACGCGAAGATGGAACTGTCCATCTCCGCGCTGATCAACTTACTTCGCTGGATGCAGGTGCATGAGGACGATACCTTGAGCAAAGTTGGTCCATGGCGCTGGGTTAATCCAAGGATTGGCCTGCGTCGGGAATCCTGTGTAATTCGTGGTGCGATACTCATACCAGATCGGGCCATAGAACAGCGGAATGCTTGGAAGTTGTGTCGCCATGTAATTCTCAACTTTGTAAATCGCTTGCTTTTGTTGAGCGAGATTCGTCGTTTTTGAATACGACTGAAGCGCAGCATTGACCGCTGGGCTATTCAACTGCTCTACATTGTAGTTACCCTTGCTGGCCAGCAGATTTTCATACAAGAAATATGGTGTCGGGCCTGGGTTTGTCCACGACAGCGCCAACTGATAATCTTTTTTAGGTTGGCTCAGGTTGTTGTTGTATGCACCGGTTTGCTCTTCATTGACGGTCACATGAATGCCAACTTTTTGCAAGTCGTTTGTAATCAACTGGCAATCTGTATCCCAGTCAGTCCAACCGGCTGGAACTTGCAGCGTGAACGACAGTGCCTTTCCATTTTTCGCAAAAATGCCTTGTGCATTCTTTTTGTATCCGGCTTTTTCAAGAATCTGAATCGCTTTCGCTGGGTTATAAGCAGGATTTAATTTAGATTTCAAGGTCGGATCAATCCATGCCGCGTTGTTCGGTAGCACGAGACCGAGCGCATCCGCCGCTTTCGTGTAGCCATACTCGCCTTCTTGCGCCAACTGTGCACGATTGATAGCTAAGCTCATCGCCTGACGAACTGGCAACTGGCTTAAAAGCGGATCTTTCAAGTTGGTGTACATCATCACGATGTTGCCCGGCGGGAAGAAGTAGTGATTATGCTGGGTATCGTGATTTACAAATAGAGACTGTACGTTTGGAATAAACGAACCCGACCAGTCTATGTTGCCTTTAGCCAAGGCCATATCGGCGCTGTCGTTACCAGAATAAGCCGGGAAGTCAACCGTCTTCACAGGCGGGATACCGCCCCAATAATGATTGTTCGCCAGGTATTTATAGTCCTGAGTGCTAAACGATTCCAGAGTGTACGGACCTGTACCGACCGGGTTCGTGTTTGCAACCTTTGTCGGATCACCCATTTTAGACCAAATGTGTTGTGGTACGATCGCGCTCCCTAAAATGTAGGTTGCAAACGGCACATTAGTCGATTTGAATTGAAACACGACTTTGTACAACCCGTCCGCTTTAACCGAAGCCAGCATCGTCCAGTCCCCGTTGGTGTCCGCTGCGGGATAGTGTTTTAACATGTTAAATGTGAATACCACATCGTTTGCGGTAAACGCTTTACCATCAGACCATTTCACACCCTTGCGGATGTTGACCGTAAGCGTCTTGTTGCCATTGCTCCAAGAGTAGGTGGTACCAAGCAAAGGAAACGTGTGCCCACTCACGTTATCGAAGTAAAATAGCGGTTGATAGATAATACCCTGTGTACCATAGTTAGCGTTGGCTGAAAACGGGTTGAAATTATCTTGAAAGTTTCCGTTAGGAGATGGAACGACTTCTAGTGGCGTGCTGGATTGAACAGATCTTTTGGCATGACTGACTGGGCTTGCAGCAGATGTGCTGGTCGAACATCCTGCAAGAGTGAGTGCTGCTGCTGCTGTGAGTGCGAATGCTCCCACTTTGTTCTTCTTCACTGGTTTATCCCCCTCATCTAATATCCAAGCGGATTCAGAAAACCATTTCCGAAAAGGTTTTCGAGAATCTCCAAAAAATAATCGCGATGTTGATAGATCCATCGGATTTGAATATTTCTGTTCGCAGGATTCATTCTAGCGAATTACTATACCGCTTTCAAGAGGAATTTCGTAACATTTTCGAAATCAGTTTCGCTGAACTTTAGTTTGGTAGAATAGTCCACCTGTTTTCTAGAAATAGAAACTACGAGATATCTACTTCCTTATCGCAGCTTTATGACGTATGATAACACTAGAATTAGTCGTGTTATACGCAGAAGGTATACCGCTTTCGTAAGCGTTAACTTTCTATCTTCATTTTCATCGGCACCCGCTGATCTATGGGAGGTGCATATTTGTGATCGGACGGGCATTCATATTAGCTAATGGGAGGAAACATCAATGGCTATTCGCGTCGCAACTATTGGATCAGGCTTAATCGCACGATTAGCGCACGTACCAGGTTATCAAAAGGCGGGTGCAGAAGTTGTAGCTACCGCAGACATTGTTGAGGCTCGGGCGAAAAAGCTTGGCGCGGATTTCTCCATTCCGGACACTTACACAGACTATCATGAAATGTTAAAAAGAGATGACATCGAGGCCGTTAGTATCTGCGTACCGAACCATCTTCACAAAGAAATTACCATCGCAGCACTCGAAGCAGGTAAACACGTTTTATGTGAAAAGCCGATGGCGATGACCGTTGCGGAAGCTAAAGAAATGGCTGAGGCGGCGAAAGCGTCAGGAAAAATCCTGACGATCGGATTTAACAATCGTTTTCGCGGGGACGTTCAAAGACTTAAGCAGTTCGTTGATGGTGGCGACCTCGGGAATGTCTATTACGCTCGGACTGGCTATGTTCGTCGTCGCGGTACACCATTTGGCTGGTTTACTGTGAAAGAGGAATCTGGCGGCGGCCCCGTAATCGATTTAGGCGTCCATGTTATCGATATGACACGGTATTTGATGGGTAATCCTAAACCAGTTTCCGTCATGGCATCCACCTATCAGAAATTCGGACATTATCACATTCAGGATAACAATGCATGGTGCTCATCCGACGTATTAGATGGCTTACGCAGCGGGGATGAATTTTCCGTAGAAGACTTGGCCGCAGCCTTCATTCGCTTTGATAATGGCGCGACACTTGTAGTCGAAGTATCGTGGGCATCTAACATCGCACAGAGGGACAGCACATACTCTTATTTATATGGGGACAAAGCCGGTGCGCAACTTAGCCCGCTTGAAATCTATGGAGTAAAGTACGATACCCTGATCGACGAAAAGATCGCAGTCAAAGAAAAAAACGGACACGAAGAAGAGATCAAGCACTTCCTGCACTGCATCGAAACTGGTGAAAAGCCGATCGTTTCGCCGGAACAAGGCGTCGAAATCCAACAGATTCTAAATGCTATCTATGATAGCGCACGGCTTGGCCGCTCTGTTGACATCGTTTGAATTTTATAGGGAGGTGTGATCCGATGATGCAACCCTGTCTCAATCCGTCTACTGCAGGGCGAAGTTTAGAGTTTGATGAGTACTTGTCACTGGGTCATCAGGCAGGTTTTAAGACAGCAGACCTCGATGCAGGCGCTGTTCACACGCGTGTCGAGGCACGCGGGCTCGAAGCAGTGAAAGAACTGCTGGCACAGCATGCGATCACGTGGGCGGCCATGGGACTGCCCGTGAATTTGAACGCAGATGAGAGTGAATT
>JAKACY010000121.1 GCA_021821025.1 Bacillota bacterium
CTGTGTTTAAGGAGAACCACGTACAGACAAAGCTCATGATGCCTGAGCAATCGTTTTGGGGTGAACAGTATGCGCTCGCGACTCTGAACGATCCCGTTGCATCGAAAGCTGTGTCGATCGTAGCAGGTCACGGATATGGTGGCACGATCGCGCCACTTCCTGTCGCCGAAAAGGAACATAAGCAGATCTGGGAGACGGAGGTTTCGACATTTGGCCCCAATGATCCGTCCATCACAGATGGAATCAAGTGGGCGATGACCATGAACCAGTATCTGACTGTTGCAAATGTAAATGCATGGAACTACTGGTGGCTTGTGAATAACGGCAGCGATAACGAGGGGTTGATCAATGTTATCCCGAATTCACTCGATTTTTCAGTCAACAAGCGCCTCTACACCATGGGGAATTTTAGCCGCTTTATCAGGCCGGGGTTCTATCGCATCGACGCAACCGCAGAACCCACTCCTGGTGTCTATATGTCGGCATACAAAAACCTGAAAACAGGCCAGTTTGTAGTTGTAATGATCAATGATAACCATCACCCGCAAAACGTTTCCGTACAGATGGCGCAACTTCCGAGTCCGATCGGTTCGGTGACGCCATACGTGACGTCAGCCACACAGAATCTGCAAGCACAAAAGGTATTGGCGTTCAAACATGGCACATTTAATGCGACGCTTACGCCGTTTAGCGTGACGAGTTTTGTTGGAAAATAAAACGTCCAGCGAACGATGATTTAAAATGGGGATTAGAAAACGCTTTCAAATTACTCGAGGCTGTGGTATAGTGTTATCAGGAGAGCAGCATATGTGGCTGCTGAGCTGTTCGGCGAAGGCGGGGCCGACAGCATGCGGGGTTTGTGACTCAAGCAGGCACCGTAACCCATTTGGATGAGAGTAGCCAGAGTACGGCAGCGCCCATATTCTGCACAGGTGGCCATCGGGAGGAGCTCTCGGGGGCCATTTTATTTTGATGATGAAAAAGCGACGCATACCCAGCAAAAGTCCTACACCAGCCTGGTTACGCAACTTGGTCCAATTATTTATAATCACGCGATAGATGATGCGCGCGCCGTGCTCGTACAGTAGTTGGAGAGGACGGACGAAGAATTGTTCTCCTTGGAACAGCCTGTGAAGTTACGGAGGTGAACAGAGGATGTTGTAGGCCCTCGCCGTCGGCATCATGTTTGAACTTGTATTGACCAATCCCCGCATGGCTTTAGCCATGGGTAGGTTCGGAATATTCTGGTCGCGAGATACCATGCTTGCAAGCTGATGGAGGAGGTATTCTTGATGCGGGCCGTTTTACTTGGGATTTTGGCGTCTCTCTTTTTTGCAGCGACGTTTGTACTCAACAAGTTGATGAGTGATGGCGGAGGAAGCTGGATGTGGAGTGCCTCTTTGCGCTACATATTCATGCTTCCTCTATTATTGTTCATCGTATGGATGCGTGGAAGATGGGAAGCCTTGGCTAGGGAAATGAGAAGGCGCCCGTGGCAATGGGCGTGGTGGAGCTTTGTTGGATTCGGGTTATTTTATGCGCCACTATGTTTTGCGGCGGCGTATAGTCCTGCGTGGTTCGTGGCAGGAACTTGGCAGTTCACGATTATCGCGGGATCACTCGTCGTCCCCCTGTTTCATGAGATGCGCCCGGTAGATGATCGCGTCACGCGGGTTAGAAGGCGAATTCCGTTTAGAAGCATGGGCATGTCGCTCGTCATTCTCCTAGGGATCATCATCATGGAGGGATCGCAGGCCACACGCGTTTCGGTGAGTCATATGCTGCTCGCGATCATTCCCATTCTCATCGCCACATTCGCATATCCTTTAGGTAATCGGAAAATGATGGAGCTCTGCGAAGGAAGACTGGACGCCTATCAGCGTACCTTGGGCATGACGATCGCCAGCATGCCGCTATGGCTCATATTATCTTTCTATCAATGGGCGATACATGGTTGGCCTAGCGCCGATCAATCGATGCAATCATTCGTAGTGGCCGTATTTTCAGGCGTCATTGCAACGGTGTTATTTTTCACAGCGACAGATATGGCGCGCCACAATCTGCACCAACTGGCTGCCGTGGAGGCGACGCAGTCAGGTGAAGTCGTGTTTACGCTGATCGGAGAATTGATCATCATAGCTGGCACGCAAATTTCAATGGCGGGATTCATCGGCCTTAGCGTCGTCGTGATCGGGATGGTTCTACATAGTCTCGGGCAGGTTAGTTAATGAGGAGTCGATTGGATGTCTTATCGTTGGTGCGTCATCATGGGCCACCATACGAAGCCATTGGACTCCGTATGGTGGCCATTGCTATCTTCCTTGGGCTATTTCAATGGATGCAAGTGCATCAAAACGATAGCTTGGGCGAAGTTTGAGGCTGGTCCACCTGAGATCCACGGGTGGGCCTGGGTCGGAAAGCCCGTGAACTTTGCAGTACGATATTCATCCCATACGGGGCCATAAAAGAGCGGCACACTGGGAAGCTTTGTAGCCATGTAATTCTCCACCTTATACATGGCCTGCTTTTGTTGCGCTAAGTTCGTTGTTCGTGAATAGGCTAGGAGTGCCGCATTGACGGTCGAATTGTTCAATTGCTCGACATTGTAGTTGCCGCCTGTCGCCAACATGTTTTCATAGAGATAGTAAGGAGTCGGTCCAGCATTAGTCCAGGAAATCGCTAGTTGATACGGCTTCTTCCCAATAGGAGCGTTGAGGTTTGCGGCGTAGGCACCATACTGTTCTTGGATCACGCTCACCTGGATACCGATCTTCTTCAAATCGCTTTCAATCAACGCGCAGGATGTGTCCCAGTCGGTCCAGCCGGCGACGACCTGCAAAGTGAATGATAATGGTTTTCCGTTTTTCTCAAAAATTCCTTTTGAATTCTTCTTAAACCCTGCCCTCTCCAGGATTTGAATCGCCTTTGCAGGATCATAGCCAAAGTTGAGTTGGGATTTCAGTTTCGGATCAATCCACGCTTGGTTATTGGGTAACACCAGGCCCAGCGGATTAGCTGGAACGGTATACCCGTATTCGGCTTCGTTGGCAATCTTATTGCGGTTAATAGCCAGGCTGATGGCCTGACGTACTGGCAATTGACTGAGCAGGGGATCTTTCAAGTTCGTGTACAGCATGATAACACTGCCATGCGCGAACCAATAATGATTATGCACGGAATCGCGATTGACATAGATCTTTTGGATGTTCGGAATGAAGTTCCCGGCCCAGTCGATCTTTCCCATCGCCAGAGCCATGTTTACGCTGTCATTTCCTGCATATGCCGGATAATCCACAGTTTTTACCGGTGGTATGCCGCCATAGTAGTGCATATTCGCATTGAATCGATAGTCCTGGGCAGTGAAATTTGCAAGCACATATGGACCCGTGCCCACAGGTTTAGTGATATTCGCTTTAGTCGGATCCCCAAGCTTTGACCAAATGTGTTTTGGGACGATGGGGTCATTTAACACATACATGGCAAATGGAACGTCTGCTTGCTGGAATTGGAAGACTACCTTGCTTGCTCCGTCCGCCTTGACAGAAGACAGTTTGGTCCAGACTGCGTTGGTATCGATGGCCGGATACCGTTTCAAGAGATCGAACGTAAACACGACATCAGCCGACGTAAAGGGGGTTCCGTCTGACCAGGCGGCCTTGTTCTGCAGGTTGACGGTCAGCGTTTTATTGCCGTTGCTCCAGGTGTAGGACTTGCCGAGCAGGGGAAAAGTGTGGCCTGAGAGGCTGTCGAAATAAAAAAGTGGCTCATAGACAAGACCTAGGGTCCCATAATTCGCATTTGCGGAAAATGGGTTAAAATTGTCTTGCCAGTCTCCGTTTGGTCCGGGCGTGAGAACAATGGTGCCGGATGGTGGTGTGGATGCTGCGCGCGCGTGAGCCTGTGCCAATGCGCCAGAGGGCACCCCTGACAATGCAATAAACACGGATGCGGCTATTGTCGTTATAGAAATGTTGTGTTTCTTCACTTTTTAAGCCCCCTCGTATTGGATGTCATCTTATCTTGCGTCAAGCATATGATGTGAGTCTACTTTTTTCTTATGTCGTCATCTTATCGTAACATAGTTTTCTTTGCAAGTGCTTTCATTTGGGGATGAGAGATGATTATGAAGTGGCTTGAGAGACTATCCATGTAGCTTTTTAGTGATTTCATCGCTCATCTGATGCAACAAATCTACAATCTTCGCTTTGTCTAATTGTTTCATCCGATGTTTCGGGCCTGATACAGATAGTGCACCAATTTGTCTATTGGTCAAAACAACTGGAACTGCAATACAAGTTAATCCATCACTTAGTTCCTCGTCTTCTTCGGCGTATTTGTTGGTTCTAATTCCCTGTATTTCTTGCCTTAGCGTGAGTGGGTCGGTAATCGTGTGGTCAGTATAAGCCTCTAGCGGTTTTTCTAAGACACTGTGAATAAGTTCCTCATCAGAAAATGACAGTAGCACTTTGCCTGAAGCCGTTGCATGCAAGGGGCCTCGCCACCCAACGTACGAAAGCATGCGAAATTGGTGAGGTGACTCTTGTTTCGCGACATACCCAACCTGGTATCCATCCAAAACCGAGAAATGAGCAGTCTCCTGTGTAGCATCAACGAGTGAATTCAATAATGGATTAACCAGTTGTTGCAATGATGGGGTGGACAATGCTGCATTGCCTAATTTCATTAAACGCAAGGTGAGACGATATTTCTTGTCGTTATCCTGTCTTAATATCTGGTGTAACACTAAGGTTTTCAATATTCGATGAACAGTTGCTCGTGGAATGCCAACTCGTTGGGCAAGATCGCTGGCACTAAGCCCTTCTCCGTTTTGGAACTGCTCCAATATTCGAATTGTGTGAACGACACTGTGAATCCCTTCGTTAGTGGTCATCCTACGACCTCCTTGACAAAAAGTAAGTCCTAATATAGATTCAGTATATCAATATTGATACATAGTTATCCACTATTGATACGAATTTTTAGAAGGCTCGGGTGAAGATATGAAACGTGGAATTGCGCTTCTGGTGATTGCCACAATCCTTTGGGGTGGTAACTACATTTGTGGGCGTTTTTTAGGCCCCGCTTTACCATCGACTTTGCTTAATACGTTGAGATGGGCTATATCAACAGTAATTCTTGGTGGCATCATGGTAGCCAACAAGAAGAAACCTCCTATTTTTTCAAGGTGGAAAGAGCTCGCGACCCTAGGGTTCTTTGGTGTATTCGCGTTTTCCACACTGAATTACTGGGGCTTACGCTTGATCAGTGCTTCTCAAGCCGGCATGATTTCAGCGGGCATTCCAGTTGCGATTCTGTTGTTTACGCCATTTGTTCTAAAAGAGCATATCAGAGTCCGAGCGTGGATCGGCACGGTCCTGTCAATTTTCGGCGTGATTGTCTTGCTTCTGGGTAAGCATGCCACTTCTTCTCCCGGTTCCATTTTTGGCGATATGGTCATTGTATTGTCGTGTTTTGCATGGGGTCTGTATACTGTTTTAGGCAAGCGGTTTGGAGTCCATATGGATCCACTCACGATGACGGCAGGAGCCGCTTTTTATGGTACGATTTTTAGCGCCATCAGCTGTATTGGAACGGTTCAACCGAGCATGATTCACATGTCGACGAATGCTTGGCTCGCGGTCCTGTACGTCAGCACATTTGCATCCGTTGGGGCCTATTTCTTGTGGAATGCGGGTGTGAAGATTGTGGGTGCGGGAAAGGCCGCACCGTACATCAACTTACTTCCTGTTTGGACGGTTGTTTTTGGCTTAATATTGTTGCACGAACAAGTCTCTTGGGTATCTTTGGCGGGCGGAGCTGTTACAATTGCGGGAGCAATTTTGGCTAGCATGGGTGGCGATGGTGCTCGGCAGTCAAGATCTCACCAGGTCGCATAAGCATTTTATTGTGTGACATGATTTCAACATGCCGCGATGATAAGAAGGGAGCATGTCCATTGATCAAAGCGATACGGACATCTCTAATGGCAGCTAAAATTCACTGTGTCGTAGTCCCAAATACCATCACCAAACTGCTGCCATTTGAAGAGGTGAGCCTAACGGTTAATCGCTTGACTGAGTTAAATTTTGATCACCTGCTTGAGTCGTTGACGGTGAAATGATCTGTGGCTTGTTAAAATTTATCACAATGATATCGGTCGTGCGCATAAAACGAACAATGCTACGAGACTAAAGGCTGCCTGGATGGCAGCCTTAGTTTCGAATTTGTGGTATAGACACCGATATGACACGATTAGACGGGATTGTAGTCTGCGGTTGTAGGGGCTTGATGCGTCTATACTTAGATCGTACTGCGCCCTCAGACTCAGTTGTTTTTGAAATTGAATGGGACTCATCGCGGTCACTTCTTTAAAGTGCCTGTGAAGCGAAGCCACACTCATGTTCGCTATTTCGGCAAGCGCCTCAATTCGGAAAGAGCGATCATAATGATTGGTGATGTGCCCGATAACGTCTCTGATTCGATAAGTATTGTTTCCTTCTATCGCGATTTGTTCGAGCGCAATCCCATGTGGCCCCTGCAGAACCCGATAGAGAATTTCCTTCGTAGATGTGGAGAAGTCCAATATAAGGGCAGTGGGTCAATATACTGCCCTGGAAATGATCACAGTGCGCCAACGACTGCATGCGGCACATACGGTTCTTCGAGAAGAGCTATCTCTTCGGGGGATAACCGAACTGAAAGAGCAGCGACCGCATCGTCCAAGTGAGACAATTTCGTGGCACCGACAATGGGAGCTGTCACCGGTTCTTTTTGCAGCAACCAGGCAAGCGCGATGTGAGAGCGGGCAGCGCCATGTTTTTCTGCGAGTTCTGCTACGCGCTCCACGATGGATCGATCTGCGACGGCCATCGCGTCGTACTTCCTTCTCTGCGTTTCATCGGTTTGAGAACGAAGCGTTGTTTCCGCACTGTCACGCGTCAATCTTCCTGACGCCAGCGGACTGTAGGGAATAACGCCGATCCTTTCTTCCTTGCAAAGCGGCATCATCTCCCTCTCCTCTTCACGGTAAATGAGGTTCAAATGATTCTGCATCGATACAAATCGAGTCCACCCATGTTTCTCAGCGACATGAAGTGCCTTCAAGAACTGCCATGCGTACATTGCAGATGCTCCTATGTACCGTACCTTTCCTGCTTTCACAATGTCGTGGAGCGCCTCCATCGTTTCCTCAATCGGCGTATTGTAATCCCAACGATGAATTTGATACAAATCGACATAGTCGGTTCCCAATCTCTGCAGGCTCTTGTCAATTTCACTCATGATCGCCTTTCGTGAAAGCCCGGCGCCATTTGGACCTTCATGCATACGAAAATTAACCTTCGTAGCGAGCACAATTTCATCCCGATTGGCGTAGTCTCTTAGAGCCCGTCCAACAAATTCCTCGCTTGTGCCGTCTGAATACACATTCGCCGTATCAAAAAAGTTGATACCCAGTTCAAGGGCTCTTTTGATGATGGGGCGACTGTGCTCTTCATCAATTACCCAAGGATGAACCCAACGTTCTGCGATACCAAAGCCCATACATCCAAGACAAACCCGAGATACATCAAGTCCGGTATTTCCAAGTTTTACGTAGTCCATTGCATATTGCCTCCTTGTGTGAGAGCTAATTCTACCGAGGATGATAGATCATTGACTATTATTATACTGCTGTTTATTATGGTCGAAAGAGCAGCATGCATGCAATATCATATAATGATCATTTGGCATTGATCTGTTCATTATTGAACAAACTGACCGAAATTGAACACTATTATTCCGGAGATGGGGTGGCTCCACAATGTCAAAAGTGGATAGACGAATTCTCAAATCACAAGAAGTGATTAAAAAAGCCGTGATTGATCTGATGTCCGA
>JAKACY010000122.1 GCA_021821025.1 Bacillota bacterium
TCCAAACCTTTCTAAAACTAACGCCGTTGCAGGATTCGTAATACCAGCCATCACAGATACCTTGAATTTAAGATCTGCAGGGAGATCTCCTGTCCGTCGCAGTTCACCTAGAGCCCATAAGAGTCCGTCATCCACCACGAGGACGCTGCGAATGCCCAGGCTATAGGCGCGTCTAACCTCTTCGATTGCATGCGCCAACATCTCCGTGCCACGCACGCGACTTTGCATTGTGCCGCCATTTTGCGAGCGCGCCATCGCACTGACATCCCATCCGGCTCGAGGCCCGACAAAGAGACTCACTTCGATGCCTGCATCGGCCCCGAGCTCTGCCATCTCCCGAATCTCTGCATCCGATAAAAGCATGATCCCGCTTCCCTGTGAGACGCGATGGATCGTCACGCCTAGACGTTCTGCCTCTTCTAGCACAGCACGCAGCACGCCAGGGCCTTCGCAACTTGGAATCTCTACTCGCACCTGCGCCCCGTCAGCAAAGCGCTTTGCGCTAGATGCAGCAACAAACGCGTCATGGTCAGGCAAGCTGAGTCGCCGAAGCATCGCTTTTGCCTCGTCATACATGGGTCTCACCCGCCACGCTAATGACCTTGTCAGACACTTCATCAATCTGCACAGTAAGCTTTGCCTCTTCCCACACCGCCAACGGCACTACACCGTGTGCCGCGTCTGTACACCCGTATAGGCGATTGGATGCAGCCACCTGCCTGCGCCGCACGATCATACGCTCACGGCGTTTTTGCGCGAGCGCATCGCGCTGCACGCGCCATGATGATTCGGCGTGTTTCACTTCTCCAGCGATGAGCGCGGCCGTATCTAAGAGATCGATTCTCTTTTTTCGAAAATTTAGCTGCACCACGTCGCCATCTTGTAGGTAGAGGATCCCACCATCATGCAGGGCCTCAGGCGTAACGTGCCCAATTGCAGCGCCGTATGTAACACCAGAATAGCGCCCATCACTCATGAGTACGGTCAGCTTCTGCAAGGCATGATTAGCATTGATATGCTGCATCGGCGTGAACATCTCCGGCATGCCAAATGCATCCGGGCCCTGCCCGCTGATCACCACCATGGCTTTTAAGAGGCCTTGCGTGATCATGTCATCAAATAAGTCATCATAGTGAGTCGGCATCACCTCTGCTGCCCCGCCGTTCATACGGTACAGTCGTACGAGGAGCTGCTGATCAAAGATGCGATCCCGTTTCCATGTATCTATCAAGTTGACGTCTAGCAGACTGTGATTGGCATCCACTTCATTTTCAAAGTAGATCACCATCGCAAGCTTCTCATCGAACTCATCAAGTTGGCTCGTCTCCATGCCGCTAACTTTGACCACTGCGCTATCAAAGAAGTTACCTCGCAGCACGTCCACACCGCTAAATGACCGCTTCGGCTGATCGAGGATAATCGGGTTTCTCCTGACGCTTTTTGCAGACAGTCCCAATGGATCTTGCAAACGCTCGCTCCAAGTCGTGCCTGTCACCGTGTTTGCATCAACATCCATGGGAACACCCTGCTGTAATAACTCATACATCAGCGTTTCCATACCGCGTGAATATCCGGCCGCGCATTGTTGCGCGAGTGCATAGATATCACGCCCTTGTGTCAGGCTATAGTCAAATAGATCGGGAATCGGATGCTCGTTATGCACCTTTTCCATGTCTTCGATGCTATACGGTACTCCCGCATATACCA
The DNA here is from genome assembly GCA_021821025.1 of Bacillota bacterium. Taxonomy (GTDB): domain Bacteria; phylum Bacillota; class Bacilli; order Alicyclobacillales; family SLC66; genus JAKACY01. Next base: position 1,708 of record JAKACY010000122.1, read on the forward strand.
TGGCGCCGACTAAGTGCATCATGAGGTTCGTCGATCCACCTGACGCGCTGTGCAGGCGAATCGCGTTTCTCACGTTGTCTTTCACGAGTGCGGATACGCTAAACGAAGGGTAATTGATAATTCCAATAAAATCTTCCACCACGCGATCAACCTGCTGAAATGAAGGAGGTGCGACCAATAACTCAACTTCCGGATGCACCAAGCCAAACCCCGACACGAGATCGCGCGAGCTATTGCCAGTGCCATGAAACGCGCAAATTCCTCCCGCTGCGTCGCACGTGTTTACAGCAAGCACTTGTTCGTACCGTTTATGATCTTGCACTGTGATAACGCCCTGCGCAACTGCGCGCATGAACACGCCTTGAAAGGCCGTGTTGGATGAACATTGCAGGATGTAAGACATCGCATCGCGCAGATCCTCTGCGATATCTGCGTGCCGCATCTCAGATGCGCGCTGCGCGACTTGTTCCAATTCATCGACAAGCTTTTGTGGAATGGTACCACCTTTTAAGACGTGAGCCGGCGCAAATGTCGCCCAAACTGGCGATTCTCCCCTCAGCTTACGCACGCGATCAAGGTGTGCAAGACCACTGACGACGCCAAGCGGCTGCTTGTCGCACCCTTGAACCACGAATGCACCATGATAACTATGCGCCTCCATATGATTGACGACCATCTGCGCAATCGCATTGCGACTTTGTAGCGAATAGCTCATTCCCATCGTGCTTTGCGCAGTTCCATCGCAAAGCACCGGCGTAGCAGCGTAAAATGGCACGGCACCGCGTTGCCACAGCGACATCGCGGCACGCAGCACGGTTTCAAGATCCATCACGTGCGCGGGATGATCCCATGATCCACCCAAAATCGCGATGCGAGGTGCATTTTCCTCCAACCTTGTGTAGATTTCATCTAGTGTCCATGTGACAGGTAACGCTGCAACTTCGGATCCTAAAAGATGTCTCGCTCGGTCGAGCAGACCCGCGACGGTGATCGGCTCATTGGCCTTGGCTTGCGTGTTCCATGAATATGGGTTGATCGGATTATCAATCCGAAGATTTCCAGCCAATGGTATCACCCCTTTATGCGCCATAAGAACCTAAGGCATCCTCGCTAATTTGATCTCGCCATTCTATAAAGCGCTTACCAGCGTGGCGATATCTATGTGATCCATTGTAATATGCCTGCCACAACCTTTCAATCATTCAAACTATGCGCAATCCTGTCTATGACCCTCAAACGCCTAGCCTGATTATCGGCGCATCCGTATCATCATCCCATGTTTGATGACGCGAAGCGCCGTGTAAGTCTATTCACGTATTTACTTCGTAACAGGCCCGTTCCAATTCAGCATGCCGCCCACCATGTTTTTGATATGTTTATAGCCTTGACTGGCCAAAAACTCACTGGCTCTTGAGCTTCTCCCACCACTGCGACAGATCATGATGGTTTCCTGATTCAGGTCAATTTCACCGAGACGATCTGGGATCTCAGATAACCGAATGTGCCTTGCACCAGGTATCATACCAGTGGCAACCTCGTCGTCCTCCCTTACATCGATCATGTTAAGCTTTTCACCCTTTTCAAGGCGTGCCTTGAGTTCATCTGTCGTAATATCTTCGTAGTGTGCCACTTAAGCAATGCTCCTTTCAAAATGCAAAAAGTTGATCTAACCGATCACTTCAAGCGCGCGTACTTAGGAAAATATCGTACCGACGCTGATCACCATATCCGATAACATGGATGGATTCAGCGTGGTGTTCGGTTCGTATCCCGCTGTCCAACGAAGAATCGAACCGTCATGGAGGTAAACGTGAATTCTTTGTTCAACAGGATCGACGATCCAGTACTCTTGCACATGCATAGGGAACGACATCGATAAGTTCCCAACGTTCTGGGCCGTCCCACGTTAGATAATCTTCGTAGGTATAAGGTTGAGCTTGATTCGTTGTGGGCTTCGACATACTGCTCATCCTTCCGTCCTACTCTTCTGGTTGATAGTATACCATTCGGATGGTCATGATTAGACTTTTGCGACCAAATCTAACTGCTCCATATCGCCCAATATATCGATTTATTTCTGTCTGGCTTCAAAAGCCGATCGTAGGTCGGCCACCCGATTGGAAATGATCACATCGGCTCCGATATTGACCAGGTCCCACATCACCTCGACGTTGTCCACCGTCCAAACAGAGAGCCCAATGCCCTGCTCTTTCATATGCGGCACGACATCAGGATCCAGTCTTTGCACGTCGAGATCACTTTGCAGCAGCAACCACCAAGGGGGATTGAAGTATTGAAACCTGCATTCCCTGAGAAGCTCCTGGCCGGGAGGTGTCGCATCGTTCCACGTCAGACCGAGTTGAACATCCGGCATCCGTTTTCTCGCACGCCGATGTGCGTGAACATTGCCACCTACGACAAGCGCACGGGCAACCGCGTCATGGGCTGCCAGGACATCCGCGATCGGATCGATGGTTGACTCATCTTTAACGTCGATCATGAGGGGAATGGATGTGGACGATAACACATCGTGCAAGAGAGGGATGTCATACGGATCACCAGACGTTACACGCTGAATTTCTGAAAATGTGATGTCTTCAACTGCCGCATCCACATTCCAAAGACGGTTCAAGCGATCATCATGTAAAATGACGCATTGCCCGTCCTTAGATAACTGGACGTCTAGTTCCAGCATGTGTGCGCCCGCTTTTTCTGCGGCTGAAAATGCCGGCAGCGTGTTTTCACGATAAGAAACGGGATCTCCTCTATGTGCCACAAAGATCGTCATCCAATCACCTCATGATACCGTATCATATTAACCCGGTTATTCTTGGTTATTATGCAACCATTCCTAGCTATCGCGAGTATTTGCTCAGCGGCTTCGATCGTTACACCTAGTTTATCGCTGTGCGAATAAAGCGACGCCAAGTCGCGTCATAAATACAAAAAGACCCCCGCCGAAGCAGGGGTTTCCGTTATTCCGATTTACATCATGTCCATGCCGCCCATGCCGCCACCTGCAGGCATGGCTGGTTTATCTTTCTCAGGTTTGTCAGCAACAACCGCTTCGGTCGTGAGGAACATCGCAGCGACAGAGGCTGCGTTTTGTAGCGCAGAACGCGTCACTTTAGCCGCGTCCACGATGCCTGCTTTGAACATGTCAACCCATTCGCCGGTTGCCGCGTTGAATCCCGTGCCGATCGGCTCTTTTTTGAGGCGCTCGACGATAATCGCGCCTTCTTCGCCCGCGTTGTCTGCAATTTGGCGAACAGGTGCTTCGAGAGCGCGACGGACGATGTTCACGCCAGTCGCTTCATCACCGATTGCCACGACACTGTCGAGGGCTTTGATGACGTTGACAAGCGCGGTGCCGCCACCTGCCACGAGGCCTTCTTCGACAGCCGCGCGCGTGGTGTTGAGTGCATCTTCAATGCGCAGTTTTTTCTCTTTGAGTTCGGTTTCTGTTGCCGCACCAACTTTGATCACCGCTACGCCGCCAGACAGTTTTGCCAGACGCTCTTGCAGTTTCTCACGATCAAAGTCAGATGTCGTTTCTTCGAGTTGCACGCGAATTTGGTTCACACGTGCATCGATTTCTGAACGGCTGCCAGATCCGTCAACCACAATGCTGTTCTCCTTGGACACGCGGACTTGACGTGCGCGGCCGAGCTGGTCGATGGTGGTGTTTTTCAGTTCCAAACCAAGTTCTTCGCTGATCACTTGGCCACCGGTGAGCACTGCGATATCTTGCAGCATGGCTTTGCGACGATCGCCAAAGCCAGGGGCTTTAACGCCTACCGCGGTAAATGTGCCACGCAGTTTGTTAACAACCAAGGTCGCCAATGCTTCGCCTTCGATGTCTTCTGCCACGATTAAAAGCGGACGGCCTGACTGAACCACACGCTCCAAGACTGGGAGGATCTCTTGAATATTGCCGATTTTCTTATCGGTAATCAAGATATATGGCTCGTCTAACACGGCTTCCATCTTGTCAGCATCTGTGACCATGTAAGGGGAGATGTATCCGCGATCGAATTGCATCCCTTCGACAACTTCGAGCTCAGTCGTGAACCCTTTGGATTCTTCGACTGTGATGACGCCATCTTTGCCGACTTTCTCCATCGCGTCTGCGATGAGTTGGCCGATTTCTTCATCGCCAGCGGAGACTGCAGCGGCTTGAGCGATGCTATCGCGGCCTTCCACCGGTTTAGAAATGCGCTGAATCTCTGCCACGGCAGCTGTAACAGCATGTTCGATGCCTTTTCGCAGAACCATCGGGTTTGCACCGGAGGTAACATTTTTCAAACCTTCACGAATGAGGGCTTGAGCCAAGATGGTTGCGGTCGTCGTACCGTCACCAGCGACGTCGTTGGTTTTGGTGGCGACTTCTTTGACCAGTTGCGCACCCATGTTTTCAAAGGTGTCTTCTAGCTCGATCTCTTTTGCGATCGTCACACCATCATTGGTGATGAGCGGTGATCCAAATTTTTTCTCAAGCACCACATTGCGTCCGCGTGGTCCAAGTGTGACTTTTACAGCATCCGCAAGCGCATCAACGCCGCGCAGCATGGCGCGCCGTGCTTCTTCGCGAAACTTGATATCTTTTGCCATGTAGTCTTACCCTCCTTAAGTTTGAACCTGAACTACAAGTTTTTATGCTATGTAGCCGAAGCTACATGTGGCAAATATCGAACTGCAACAATTAGCGCTCGACAACTGCCAGAATATCCGACTCACGTACTACGAGATACTCCGTACCATCGTATTTCACTTCTGTGCCCGCGTATTTTGAGAAGATTACGCGATCGCCGACTTTTACATCCACTGCAACTAACTTACCATCTTCATAACGGCCTGGTCCCACAGCGACCACTTCAGCCTCTTGAGGCTTTTCTTTTGCCGTATCCGGCAGTACAATCCCGCTAGATGTTTTCTCCTCGCGCTCCAAGGCACGGAGAACAACTCGGTCACCGAGTGGCTTAATCATGCGAAAACCTCCTCCTAAATACTGATTGTTCTCTTTGTTAGCACTCACAGTCATCGAGTGCTAATGACAATGATTATATTAGCGATAACCCCGATAATTTGCAACCGATGTTCATCCCATTTTCAAAAAAAATATAGGCGCTTCACTGCCATCCAATACTCTGTACAAATTCGTCTAGTTTGACAGAAGAAAGAAGATTGTGGGAAGATCAGTTTATCCTAAAGTACATAGGCTAAAATGGAGGATGGCTTGTTGGATAAACGCAGAGTTTTTTCAGGTATACAACCATCAGGGCAAATTACCCTCGGTAATTATTTAGGTGCACTACGTCAATTTGTGACGCTGCAAGATCAGTCTGACGCGCTGTACTGCGTTGTCGATCTGCATGCCATCACGCTGCCGCAAGACCCTGTACAGTTGCGTAACCGCATCTTGGATTTGGCTTCACTTTATCTGGCCGTTGGTCTCGACCCTAAACGAGCAACGCTGTTTGTGCAATCTGATGTCACAGAGCACAGCGAACTCGGTTGGATTTTGCAATGCGTCGCATACATGGGCGAATTGTCCCGAATGACGCAGTTTAAGGATAAAGCTGAAGGTAAAGATAGCGTGTTTGCCGGTCTCTTTACATACCCAGCGCTCATGGCGGCAGATATCCTCTTATATCAGACGGCGCTGGTACCTGTAGGTGAAGATCAAAAGCAACACCTTGAGTTAACGCGCGATGTCGCACAGCGTTTTAACACCCGCTTTGGGGAGACTTTTGTTGTGCCGGAAGTCATGATGATGGAACAAGGTGCACGCATCATGTCACTGGATGACCCCTCCAAAAAAATGAGCAAGAGCAATCCGTTCTCAGGCAGTCGCATCGAGATGCTCGATAGCCCAGATGAGATTCGTAAAAAAGTTAGTCGTGCGGTTACGGATTCGGATCGTGAAGTAAGGTATGACCCCGAAGGAAAACCAGCGGTATCGAATCTTCTCGTCATCTATTCCCTTACGACAGGGACTCCAATCGACAAGTTAGTACATGATTATCAAGGTAAAGGATATGGCGAGTTTAAGAAGGATTTGGCTGAAGCCATCGTGGCGCACCTTGAACCGATTCAAAAAAAATATACGGGCATCCGTCAATCGGGAGTCATTTTGGATGTTTTGCAAGATGGCGCCGATCGT
>JAKACY010000123.1 GCA_021821025.1 Bacillota bacterium
TGTGTTCCCGATCTACCAAGCTTATGGCATCAAGCGTATCGTGGTTTCCACCTATCAAGCTGCATCAGGCGCGGGTGAGCGAGCCATTCAGGACTTGTTGGACACGGCTCGTCAATTTTTACATGGTGAAAAGATGCAGGCGAATGTTTTACCGGTTGCAAAAGGCCCTCATCATTATCCCTTGGCTTTTAATGCACTGCCCCAGATCGACACGTTTTTGGATAATGGGTATACAAAAGAAGAGATGAAGATGGTGAACGAGACTCATAAGATCTTCAACGATTCGTCGATTTGGGTTACCCCCACCGCAGTTCGCGTTCCGGTTGTATATGGTCACTCGGAATCAGTGTACATCGAGACGGAAAAGCCGTTTGACATGGCAGATATTCGGCGCCTGTTGGCTGAGGCCCCTGGCGTGGTTCTAGAGGACGATCCGCAACAACAGATCTATCCGCAGGCGATCAATGCCGCAGGCCAGCTTGAAGTCTTCGTGGGTCGTATGAGAAAAGATCTGTACTCTGACAATGGGCTGTCTATGTGGGTTGTGGCGGACAACATCTTGAAAGGCGCAGCATGGAATGCTGTGCAAATCGCTGAACACGTACTCCGCCAGGGGGAAAATCGGCAATGAACATCGTAGTACAAAAATTCGGTGGTACTTCGGTTTCCAGCCGCGCCGTTCGCGAGATGGCCATCGAGCATATCGAAGAAGCGGTCTCGGCAGGACATCAGGTGGTCGTGGTGGTGTCGGCAATGGGTCGCTCTGGTGAACCATATGCAACGGATACGCTGCTGAGTCTGATCCCAGAAGAAGATCAGGTATCACCCCAAGACTGTGATTTATTGATGTCTTGCGGTGAGACGATCTCTGCAGTGATCTTCGGGGCGATGCTTCGCGGTCGCGGTCACGAAGTGGCTGTGCTCACGGGCGCGCAAGCAGGTATACGCACGACTTCGGATTATGGCAACGCTAGGATCGCAGATGTCGATCCGACGCGCATGCTTAAGGAACTTGAGCAGGGACGAGTGGTCGTGGTCACTGGATTTCAGGGCGTGACAGGAGACGGTCATATCACGACATTGGGACGTGGTGGCAGTGACACGACGGCGACAGCGCTCGGCGTGGCTCTCGACGCTGAAGTGATCGATATTTTTACGGATGTTGAGGGGATTATGACTGCCGATCCGCGCATGGTGGAAGAAGCCGTGCGTTTGGATCGCGTGACATATTCGGAAATGTGTAATTTTGCTTATGAAGGCGCCAAAGTGATCCATCCTCGCGCGGTCGAACTCGCCATGCAAAAGAATATCCCCATTCGTGTTCGGTCGACATACTCGAAAGATGTGGGCACCCTCGTGACCTCTTCGGCACAAAACTTGGAGGCACGCCCTGCTCAAGATCGTATTCTGACAGGCGTGACGCATACTCCGCACTTGGCGCAGGTGAAGGTAAGATCGATTCACAAAGTGGTCGGGTTTCAGCCGAACGTTTTTCGGCTCATGGCTAAAGAGGGGATATCCCTTGATTTTTTCAATGTCACGCCTGCTGAAGTTACATTTACCGTGCCGCAGAAACTGACTGAACGCGTAATTACTGCGCTGGATTCGTCGGAATATGCCGTGGATTTAGTTGAAGGCGTAGCCAAGGTTGCGGCGGTCGGTGCTGGCATCCATGGCGTGCCCGGTGTCATGGCGCGCATCGTAGAGGCCTTGGCGGAATATGGCATCGACATCTTGCAATCAGCGGACTCGAATACCACGATTTGGTGCTTGGTTCGTGATGAAGATTTGGTGAAAGCTGTACGGGCAATCCATCAAAAGTTTGGGTTACATGCGATTGGGGGAGCGTAAAAATGTTTGGTCCTTTGGTTACGGCGATGGTAACGCCGTTCGATGATATTCTGCGGCTTGATCTGTCGCGATTGCCAGCTGTGATTGAACACCTTATCGATACAGGTACCACGGGGCTCGTTGTCTGCGGTACGACGGGCGAGGCGCCGACTTTAACTACAGAAGAAAAGCTGGCGCTTATTCAAGCGACGGTCCGCATTGTTGCGGGGCGTATTCCTGTGATTGCAGGAACTGGAACGAATTCAACTGAAGCTTCAATCGAATTGACGAAAGAGGCCGAGGATCTGGGCGTGGATGGGTTTTTGATCGTCGCACCCTATTACAATAAGCCGTCTCAAGAAGGGATTTACCAGCACTTCAAGCGGATCGCACTCTCTACGGACAAACCGATCGTCATCTACAATATTCCCGGTCGCACATCTGTCAACATTCAGTCAGACACCATCGTCAACCTTGCGCAAATTTCCAACATTGTGGGTGTTAAGGAGTCTTCAGGAGACTTTGCACAAATTTCCCGCGTGATATCTCAAACTCCAGAACATTTCTTTGTGTACAGCGGGGACGATAAGTATACAGTCCCGATCATGGCGTTAGGTGGAGTAGGCGTAATCAGTGTGGCATCGCACTTGGTCGGACGCGATATGTCGCGGATGGTTGAAGCGATGAATACGTTTGACCTGCTTGAGGCGCGACGGATCCATCATCAGTTACTTCCGCTGTTTGAAGAGCTGTTTAAGAATTCTAACCCTGTCTTGGTTAAGGCAGGCCTTGATATGATCGACATTGCAGCAGGACCGGTGAGATTGCCGCTGGTGGATGCGACGTTTGATGAAAAGAGGAGCCTGAGAAAGGTACTAAGCAGTGTCATCAACTTGGCACAGTTGCACTGACTTTAGTATAATTGCTTAGATTGCGTGGGACGGGATTTTTTAAAAGATACTGAGTGAATTAATGGAGGTGTGCAGTTGAGTAAAAGTTATGCCAACAAGTTGTCGATCATTCCCTTAGGAGGACTGGGGGAAATTGGCAAAAATATGACAGCCTACGTGTATGGCAACGACATGATTGTCGTCGATGCCGGACTCAAGTTTCCGGATGAAGAAATGCTCGGAATTGATATCGTCATTCCGGATATTTCATTTCTGACCGAGAATAGAAGCAGGCTAAAGGGTTTGTTTTTGACGCATGGGCACGAAGATCACATTGGCGGTTTGCCGTATGTATTAAAAAGTCTTCAGGTGCCGGTGTATGGCACGCGATTGACCCTGGGACTCGTTGAGGGCAAACTGCGCGAACACGGTATTTTAGATCAGGTGAAGCTGATTCCGATTTCAAATGAAAGCGAAATCCGGTTAGGCAGCTTTACCGTAACGTGTTTCAATGTGAATCACAGTATTCCGGACTCTGTAGGATTCGCGATCGATACGCCAGAAGGCCTCATCGTGCAGACTGGTGACTTCAAGTTTGACCAGACGCCCGTGGATGGAAGGCACGCGGACTATGCGAAGATGACTGCGCTCGGTACGCGCGGGGTGTTAGCGCTCTTGTCTGATAGCACCAATGCAGAACGCCCAGGCTTTACGATGTCAGAACGCACTGTGGCTGCCACGATTGACGATGTGTTTAGGACGGCACAAGGGCGAATTATCCTTGCGACCTTTGCGTCTAATATCCACCGCATTCAGCACGTCATTCATGCGGCGGAGCGCACGGGCAGAAAAGTGGCCATCGTTGGCCGTAGCATGGTCAACAATATCACGATCGCGCGCGATCTAGGGTATCTGGATGTCCAACCATCCACTTTGATTGAGCCGGACGACCTGTCGCGTTATGATGCCAGTCAAGTCGCTTTGCTGACGACAGGTTCGCAGGGTGAGCCGATGTCGGCCTTGACACGCATGGCTAGGGCAACGCATCGCAAGGTGGAGATTCTGTCCGGAGATACGGTAATTATCGCGTCCTCACCGATTCCTGGAAATGAAAAATCGATTTCGCGCACGATCGACCAATTGTTTCGTATTGGAGCGCATGTGATATACCAAGCGGTATCCGGTGTTCACGTATCAGGACACGGCAGCCAAGAAGAGCTGAAGCTCATGCTAAATTTTATCCGTCCGAAGTACTTTATGCCCGTGCATGGTGAATTTCGCATGTTGAATCGTCACTCAGAGCTAGCCCAGGCTACCGGTGTCGACCCGGACAATATCTTTATCCTGGATAATGGCGACGTTCTAGAGTTTCAGGGAGGCAGTGCAAGCCTTGGATCGAAAGTGACGGCGGGTGCAGTACTCATTGATGGGTTAGGTGTAGGGGATGTTGGCAATATCGTCCTGCGCGACCGCAAGCTTCTCTCGCAAGATGGCATTCTTGTTGTTGTGGTCACCCTGTCTAAGCAGACCGGTGCGATTCTTTCAGGTCCAGACATCATTTCACGTGGGTTTGTTTATGTGAGGGAGTCTGAGGAACTGTTAGACGAAGCGAATCGAGTGGTGAATTCTACTTTGTCGCGACTGATGACGGATAACGTCAGTGATTGGTCGGGGCTGAAAACGGGCGTACGGGATGCATTGAGTCGCTTTTTATACGAACAAACGAAGCGGCGTCCCATGGTATTACCGATCATTATGGAAGTTTAGGTTAGTGGGTCGCGTGACATACTAACCCCATGTTGATTAGGGGTGAGCACGCGATGCAAGATAATCGAGAGTCTCGTTATGATCCGAATGCACCAGAGAAGCCATTTCCGCCGGAGGGATCGCCTTATCCCAACACGGAAGGGTCAGTCGCAGACAACATTGAAAAGTTGGGACAGACAAGTCCGGTGACGGATGAATCTAATATCTATTCGTTGACGATTGTTGGACAAGTTGAAGGCCATATTATTTTGCCGCCACAAAACAAGACGACAAAGTATGAGCACATCATTCCACAGTTAATTGCTGCAGAACAGAGTGACAAGATCGAGGGTGTCTTGATCATTTTGAACACGGTAGGCGGAGATGTTGAGGCAGGGCTCGCGATCGCTGAAATGATTTCGTCTTTGTCTAAGCCTACCGTGACGCTTGTTCTAGGTGGTGGCCACTCGATTGGCGTGCCGATTGCCGTTGCCAGCGATTATTCATTTATCGCGGAAACGGCTACGATGACCATTCACCCGATTCGCTTAAACGGGCTTGTTATCGGAGTGCCACAGAGTTTTGAGTATCTTGAGAAGATGCAAGAGAGAGTCACGAAATTCATCGTCATGCATTCGAAGATCAGCGAACCTGTCTTGCGTGATCTCATGCTAAGAACAGGCGAGCTAGCGCGCGATATCGGCACGACTGTTGTAGGCCCAGATGCTGTCAATTATGGTCTGATTGACGAGATTGGAGGCTTAGGTGCGTCGATGTCAAAACTTCGTCAGTTGATCGACGTTTACAGGCAAACCCGAAGTCGGGGGATGGTGCAATGATCTACTGGTCGATCGTCGCTCTCGAAGATGCGATGCAAGGATTCGCTGATGCGAATCAGTATCCAGAGTTACATACGGTCGAAGTGCAAGGCGCCCTGATGGAGGTCGAGTTTGTGGGCCCGTTTCAGGCTAAGATTCATCGGTTGTTGTCTCCAGTCGCATCCGATTACTTGAAGCCTGAATGGATGCCTGGACAGATCATTCAGATGTGAAAGCTTAGAATGCGGCTTTAGCAAAAGGACTTCGGTAAATACGGAGTCCTTTTTTGTGGTTCATGCCTGCAGGAAAATTGTGGCCTGTTATCGAAATAATGTAGGGTAAGTAGTATTGGAGGCTGGACGATGGCCAAGCTCGATCATGCCAAACGAGTTTTAAAGTACGAGATTCTAGGATTGTTTTTTGTGGTTTTATCTGTGGTAGCGCTCGGAGATCTTGGGGCGGTTGGGCAGGCTCTTGATGATTTGTGTGTGATGTTAGCTGGAAACTGGCATTTTATCATCCCGTTATATGTCATGTGGGTTGCAGTGATGACCATGGTTCGTCGGAATCGCTTTCGCTATACGATGCTTCAGACCGGCATCGTGCTCCTTTTGCTCGTGGTGCTGACCTGGAGCGAGATGGATTTGTACCTGCAGGCTGTGGCTCAGTATAATACGCAGAACCCAGACTTGTTGCATCTGACACAAGTGGGCATCACATCGCTTACGCAGTCGCTAAAGGTGATCATGTTTACATCATCGGGGTCTGAGTTGCCACCTGCGGCCGCGGGTGGGGGCATGGTTGGTTATGCACTGTTTGCTGGACTGCGATATCTGTTTTCTGTCGTCGGTACGATGCTCGTGTTGATCGTTACAGGGATCACCGCATTCGTGCTCATCACGCGTAAATCGCTTGTCGGTATGATTGAGAAAGGGTCCCGGGTATTTGAGAGAGGCCTTGATCGAACGTGGGCTCGAGCGATCAGATCGATGACCTCCGTACTGCGGCGCTCTGCACACGGAACTAACAGTCGCCGAAAGGGAGGTGGCAGCGCTCCGTCAGACGTGCCAGAGTCGCAAGATGTGGAGACAATGGGAACATTGCCTGTGGATGATGAAACAGGGACATCTAACAAAAAGCCTTCGCGGCGCAAGCGTCGCCAGAAAGAGATTCCAGTCTTTACGGAACCGGATGAACCGTTAGTGGATGAGGCTGGGTATGGGAAAGAGACCTCATTTCCATTTCCTGATTTCGGAGTAGCTTATCAGGAAGAGCCGTCACATGAGGATTTGATCGATTATGGTCCCACGGGTGATCTAGACCGATTTGCGCCTTCTGATGTCAACTTTAATGAAGCGCACGATGATGTGATGGTTGATGAGAAAAACGCGCGCATGAAGGTCACTTTAAAACAAAAACCATTCTCGCCGCTTGCCGCTGACCCGGTGATCAAAAGCTCGCCCGAAGGTGCAGTTGGCGGCGCAAATGGTACTGAGGAAGCGCCTCCTCCTTATCGCTTGCCAGATCCGCGTATGCTTGATCGCGGGGTCTTAAAACGCAGTGATTCTAACGCCATCATCCGCGATCTTCAGTCACAGGCGAAAAAGTTGGCTGATACGTTCGAAAGTTTTGGAGTTCAGGTGAAAGTACTGGGATACAGCCGCGGCCCTACGGTCACCCGGTATGAGATCCAGCCAGCAGTCGGTGTTAAGGTTTCAAGGATTCTAAGCCTTTACGATGATCTCGCGCTTGCCTTGGCGGCACGTGATATTCGCATTGAAGCGCCGATTCCGGGTAAGTCGGCTATCGGCATTGAAGTGCCAAATCAGGAAATCTCGATCGTCACATTTCGCGAGGTCATTGAAACAGAGGAGTTTAGCCATGCTCAGAGTCTCCTCTCATTCGCTTTGGGGAAAGACATTGCTGGCAACACTGTGGTCGGAGACTTGGCGAAGATGCCACATCTTTTGGTGGCTGGCGCCACTGGGTCTGGTAAGAGTGTCTGCATAAATGGGATGATCGCAAGCATCTTATTTCACGCGCGTCCGGACGAGGTCAAGCTTATCATGATCGATCCTAAGATGGTCGAACTAGGGGTTTATGGGGGTATCCCACACCTGTTTGCACCTGTCGTCACCGAGGCCAGACGCGCTGCGGCTGCCCTTCGCAAGGTGATCGCGGAGATGGAGCACAGGTATGAAATGTTTCATGACGCAAAGGTGCGTGACCTTGAGCGTTACAATTTGTTTGCCATGAAAGTTGGTAAACCGAAGTTACCGTTTATCGTTGTCATCATCGATGAGTTAGCAGACCTTATGATGGTGGCGCCAGGGGATGTAGAAGACGCGATCTGCCGCTTGGCGCAGATGGCGAGGGCGTGCGGCATCCATCTGGTTGTCGCTACACAGCGTCCTTCTGTGGACGTGATTACGGGGCTTATTAAGGCAAACATTCCGTCTCGAATTGCATTTTCCGTATCATCTGGTGTGGACTCTCGCACTATTTTAGACTCAACAGGCGCAGAAAAATTATTAGGCAGGGGGGACATGCTCTATATGCCTGCCGGCGCCTCGAAACCGATA
>JAKACY010000124.1 GCA_021821025.1 Bacillota bacterium
TTTAAATTCACCATGGTGGCGGTAGTAACTATCATAATCAGCAACCCGATGATTCCTAGCGGGCGTGCGCCGATGCGGTCAAATAAGAATCCACTCACCGGCATCAGAATCGCGGTGACAATCGCCCCCGGAAGTGTGAGTAGACCAGTTTGAAGAGGTGTCAAACCCATGTCGTTTTGTAAGAAAACCGGCAGAATGAACAGCACGCCTAGCATGGCAATGCTTAAAAGACTGCTGGCAATGATCGTAACCGTAAAGACCTTACGCTTAAATAGTCGCAGATCTAACATCGGATTAGGTGTTGTAAGCTCGATCACGGTGAACGCAGCGAGAAACAAGATCCCTGCAACCAATAAGGAAATAACTTCGAGTGAAGACCATCCTTTGGATGGAGCCTCGGACAATGCATACAGCAAGCTGAAAAAGCCGACAAGTGAGGTAATAAACCCTAATAGGTCGAGTCTCTCCGTGTGCTTTGGCTTGATGCTTGGAATTGACGCACCGACCAGGAAAAAGCTAAGGATACCAATGGGCACATTTACATAGAATATCAGGCGCCAATCGACAAATTCGACGAAATACCCACTGAGTGTCGGGCCAAGGGCTGGAGCAAACATGAGCGCGATGCCCCATATGCCCATGATCGCGCCGCGGCGTTCCGGCTTTGCCATGCTAAACATGATGGTCATAGAAGTCGGCATCAACATCGCACCGCCGATGGCTTGAATCACACGAAACGTGATGATTGAATCGGTGCTCCACGCTAACCCGCACAGTGCTGAACCGAGCGTAAATAGACCTAAGGCAAATAAGTAAATCCGTTTTTGTCCAAAGCGGTCTCCTAAATATCCACTCATAGGTGTCAGCATGCCTGTAACAAGCAAATAGGCGGTTATGACCCACTGAATTTGATCCTGCGTTGCGGCGAAAACTGACATCATCTTGGGAATGGCCACGTTCACGACCGTGTTATCGAGGATGGCCATGAATACTCCAAGCACGATGCTGATCATCGCTAAAAAGCTCATTCCAAAGCGGTCTTTAAAGGCCAACTGTGCCACCTCCTTTCAAAACGCCTCTCAAGACGAAATCAACCATTGTTGTTGATATGAATAGTGGCAGAGGCGCTCATTCCGGGGACCAATGCCTTACCGGAATACCCACCATTCAAACTGATGACCACGGGAATACGCTGGATCACTTTCGTATAAGAACCCTGCGCCGCCGTCAGGTTAGGCACGATTGAAAAAGCAGCAACCGTTGCGTTGCCGATGCTTTGCACGGTACCTTTAAAGGTGGTGTTCGGAATACCGTCAATTGAGATGTCGACCGTTTGCCCGACGCTCACGTGGCGAATCTCGCCCTCTTGAATATTTGCCGTGACATTTAAGTCATTCAAGTTCACAACTTCCGCCAAAACCTGCCCAGGTTGAACAATTTGACCTGCCTGCACATTATTTTGAATGATTGTTCCGGAGATAGGGGATGTAACCGACTCCGCCTCAGTCAACTTATTCGCTAAAGTGGTGCTTCTCGCAGTCACGGTCTGTAATTGCGGATTCATCGCTAGTACAGAGGATGAGTTTTCAGAGCCAAGCGAGTCACCCTGGTTAACCGTCGTGTTGACAGAAGCGTTCCAGGAATCAAGCCTACCGCCAAACTCCACGGTAATCGGCACAATCGTACCGGTCACCTGAGCGTCCTGAGTCGTGACGTAGTTGACCGAATTCGTGTAATAGAAGTATCCGCCAAACAAAATACCGATCAAGACGATGATGACGATCACGTTGATAAGGATCATCCGGAAGAGATTGCTGCCCGCCACTCTTTTTCACTCCCATTAATTTCGATGTATTGAGACCTCTGCCGATAATCCAGGCATCAAATCTTTGCCTTCAGTACCTTGTATGGAGATATAGACGGGAATACGTTGTACTTCTTTGTTAAAGTTACCACTTAAACTCGTATTCGGAATACCATCCGTCACAACTGACGAAGCACTGCCGATCTGCGTCACGGTACCTGTAAATGTGGTATTAGGATACGCATCAATCGTGATGTCCACGGTTTTGCCAACCACCACATTATTAATAGCTGTCTCATCCACGTTAGCCACGATTTGCAGATCGTTCAGATTAACCATGTAGCCGAGCGTTTCTCCTGGTACGACCACTTCACGGTCCACGGCGTTGTTTTGTACAATCGTACCTGTGATAGGGGCAGTAAAGTTGGTGGTACTGCTGAGACCTGATATGCTGCCAAGAGAGCTGCCTCTCAATACGGCAGTTCCAACGGGCGCTTGCCAGCTTTGCAAAGTCCCGTCTGAAGGTGCCACGATTGGTACGAGCGTCCCTTGAATGCTCGCATTGTCTGTAGTCACGTAATTTTGTTGCTGGTAGACATACCATCCTCCGCCGCCCAAAACGACTATAACAGCAACGATACCGATCACAGATAGGCCTACAGTTCTTGCATTAGCCACGATGAGTCCTCCTTCAGGAACCTTCCTTCTCTAAGCTATATGCGCTGACGACCGTCTCAACTAGTGTCGAGACGATCCGCACATCGGTTAGGTCGCTAGTCACCTCGGTTGGCGCGCGTTTTCGCATCGCAGGTGTACCATGAATCAGCGCCATGACCATCTGTGTTAAGACTGGCAAATCTGCTTCTCGCATACGACCGAGACGGTGTAACTCTGTGAAGTATTCAAGCAACACAGAGCGAATCTTCCACATGAAGCGCTTCAACACTTCAGCAACTTGCGGATGCGTGAACGACTCCGCAAAACCCAGCATGAGAATATCACTTTGAGTCGACAATTGCATGAGATAGTCAGAGATGAACTTGCCGAACCCTTCACGGAAGCTCATGCTAAGGTACGTATCGATCTCACTCGGTACCTGCAGGCGTTGCACCGCATCCTCGACCGCTGCGCGAAGCAGCTCCAACTTGCTGCCGAAGTGTCGAAACAATGTAACCTCGTTGACTCCAGCCCGATCGGCGATCACACGGGTACTGGACCCCTTGTACCCATTGTGAGAAAACTCGTCCAGTGCAGCTTGGAGAATGCGATAATGCGTATCAGCCTCCCCATTCGTGGGGTGTAATGGTCCGTGCATTTACATCCTCTTCCTCAAGACATGCATGTAAGTAGTCACTTGCGTAAGTAACCACTTGCATTATACACGATAGTCTATTTTTTATGCAAGGCAGTATGACCATTCCAATGACCATATTATCCCAAACAAAAGGCCATTTACGTATCTATTCGAAGCGTAAATAGCCTGGATATTACCCTTGAGTTGAAATTTTGAGATTCAAGGCTTGGTTATAAAGCATTCGCCGCTGCATTCATTTCAAGTTGCTCTGCTAGCACCTGCGCAAGTTGACTGAACGCTTGCCCTTGTACCGAGTCTACGCCAAATAAGCCTTGCGACCCCTCAAGTGACTGTCCGATCGGAATCTGCGCCAATAGCGAAGTGTGCAGATCCTCAGCTACCTTGTCTCCGCCGCCTTTGCCAAAGAGGTAGGTCTTTTCACCGCATCCGGGACAGGCAAAGTACGCCATGTTCTCGACGACTCCAAGGATATCGTGGTGTGTATGCATCGCCATGAGCCCTGCGCGGACCGCTACGTCTGCGGCGTTTGCCTGCGGCGTAGTAATGATCAGTTCTTTTGACTTCGGCAGCATATTGTGGACATCCAAGGCAACATCCCCTGTACCTGGCGGAAGGTCCAAGAGCATGACGTCTAATTCGCCCCAATGAACCTCTTGAAAGAAGTTGCGCAGCATCTTGCCAAGCATCGGGCCACGCCAAATGACCGGACGGTTATCAGGCACAAAAAAGTGCATGCTTACCAATTTGAGGCCGTGTGTTTGGACCGGCATAATCACATTTTCGACCACCGCTGGTTGAACATCCGATACGCCGAAGATGTTGGGCAACGAGAAACCATATATGTCGGCGTCTACGACCCCTACGCGATAGCCAAGATTCGCGAGTGCTATCGCCAAATTGGCAGTAACAGTAGATTTGCCGACACCGCCTTTGCCGCTGGCAATCGCCAAAAATCGCGTATTCGTCTCTGGATCGAGTAACGGAGACTGCGACGCTTGAGCATCTTTTCCGCGGATCGTCGCGGCGAACTTCTGCCGCTCCTCATCCGTCATAGTGCCTACAGTCACAGACACATCCGTTACACCAGGTACCGACAATACCGCTTCTTTAACTTGGCGCTCGATCACATTGCGCAGTGGGCACCCTTGAATCGTCAAGAGCACTTCTACATCTACCGCTGAACCTTCGACAGCGATTTTCTTCACCATATCGAGTTCAACGATACTTCTATGAACATCAGGATCCTGAACGACGCGCAGTGCTTCTAAAATCGCCTCGCTCGAAACTGTACCATCTTTCCCAGCCATTTCGACTCCTCCTTGCATAAAAACCACATTGGACAATTACATAAGCACGAAATGATTGTACCATGAAAAATGGCACTCCTACGCTTGGAGTGCCCTAAAATCATATACGGTCGCACGCATACAGTGACCATAAAGATAAGCTGATGTTTAGCGTTTTGAAAATTGCGGCGCCCTTCTAGCTGCTTTAAGTCCATACTTCTTACGCTCTTTCATCCGCGCATCGCGAGTGAGCAAGCCTTCGCGTTTTAGCGCGGTGCGAAGATCAGGATCAACCTTCAGCAGTGCGCGAGCAATGCCATGGCGAATTGCTCCTGCTTGACCGGAGATACCGCCGCCTTGCACGTTTGCAAATACATCGTACTTGCCTAACAGTTCAGTAACCAAAAGTGGCTGTTTAACGATGAGTTTCAGCGTTTCAAGGCCGAAGTAATCATCCATTTGCCTGTGGTTGATTACAACTTGACCGTCCCCGGGCAACAAGCGTACGCGCGCCACAGAAGTTTTACGCCGGCCTGTTCCCCAGTATTGTAATTGCGCCAACCCTATCCCTCCTATAAAAAGTTATCTTACTCTGCGAGTTGATACGGCTGCGGTTGCTGGGCTTCATGCGGATGATCAGGTCCTGCATAAACTTTCAGCTTCCGGTACTGTTCCGCTCCGAGCGAGTTGTGTGGCAGCATCCCTTTGATCGCCATCTCCATGATGCGCTCAGGATGTTTTTGCAGCATATCTTCAGCGGTGACGGTTTTCAGTCCACCGGGATAACCAGAGTGCCTACGATATAATTTGTCTTTGAGCTTATTACCCGTGAACACAATCTTGTCTGCATTCACGATAATCACAAAGTCCCCAACGTCTACATTCGATGTAAACTCAGGCTTGTGTTTGCCGCGCAACAGCGTGGCCACTTGAGTCGCCAACCGACCTACGCGTTGCCCTGTCGCATCAATGACATACCATTTTCGTTCAACGGCACCCGGCTTCGCCATATATGTCGTACGCATGGGTGTCCCTCCTAAATCAACGTTAAAAAGCACTATTTCTTAGTCTATCGCACGGCTTTGGGTAGCGTCAAGTCATGTGGATAATCGATTCTACATAGGCACAATCCATGAGGTGGCGCGGTGGGACCAGCTCTTCTTCTATCCCTCATCTCAAGGATGGTGCCCATATCTTTTGAGCACATCTGATGACGTCCCATTTCGATCAAAGTTCCGACCATGATGCGAACCATATTGTGCAAGAAACCATTACCCTCTACTTCGAATACAATTTGATGGTCCGGCGTTTCCGTAATCATCAAACTTCGTATTGTCCGAACTTTAGTCGGTTGTTGCGCACGTGCGGTACAAAAGCTGGTAAAATCATGCTCCCCTAACAGTGCCAAAGCCGCTTCACGCATCGCATCCACATCGAGCGCATATGGTACATGAGCCACGAAGCGAGCCGTAAAAATGGCTGGTTTACGAACTGCACTCACCGTATACCGATATACTTTATTGCGGGCAGAATGCCGCGCATGGAAATCCTCTGACACAGGCAGGACTTCCGTGACCATGAGGTCGCGTGGCATGCGATACCGCAACACGTAATCCCATTGTTCAATCGGGATTCTCACTTGCTTATCGATCTCGACATGGACAACCTGACCAACTGCATGAACCCCCGCATCAGTACGGCTAGCCCCCACTACCTGGAGATTGCACCCAAATGTGTGGGACAGTATGCGATCAAGTTCTGCCTGCACAGTTCGGAACCCTTCCTGTATCTGAAATCCAGTAAAGTCTGTCCCGTCATACGCGACAGTGAGTTTCACCTTCGTCATGTCTGAGCTTAAAGACTCTACTCGACCAATTCGATGTAGACCATTTCCGTTGCATCGCCACGACGTGGCCCTAATTTCAAAATCCGTGTATAGCCGCCGTGACGCTCTGCAAATTTTGGTCCGATCTCACTAAACAGCTTTTGTAGCACGTTTTGGCTTTCTACGCCCTCAACCGCTTCCGGGCGCACATAACGCGCCGCAAGGCGACGCGAATGCAGATCTCCGCGCTTGGCGAGAGTAATCATTTTATCAGCTAACTTGCGAAGCTCTTTCGCCTTGGCTTCCGTCGTACGGATGCGACCATACATAAAGAGGTCCGTCACCAGGCTTCGAAAGAGCGCCTCGCGTGAGCCGGTACGTCTATTAAGTTTCCGGTAACCCACACTGAGCTCCCCCTTTTCCTTTAGTCATCGGGAATTATTCTTCGGGGCGAAGACCAAGTCCGAGACGTTCGAGTTTTTCTTGTACCTCTTCCAAAGATTTGCGACCGAGATTACGAACTTTCATCATCTCTTCTTCAGTCTTTGAGCACAATTCTTGAACCGTGTTGATTCCTGCCCGCTTCAAACAATTATAGGAGCGTACAGACAAGTCGAGTTCCTCGATCGTCATTTCTAATACTTTGTCTCGCTTTTCATCACTGCGATCGATCGTCAAATCGATATCTTTAGCGCGATCAGTCAAACCCATAAACAGATATAAATGATCAGCCAGGATTTGTGCGGCTTGGCTAACGGCTTCATCCGGGTGGACGCTGCCATCTGTCCATACTTCCAGGACCAACCTATCGTAATCTGTGATCTGACCAACACGCGTATTTTGCACTTGGTAGTTTACCCTATAGATGGGCGAGAAAATCGAATCGATCGGCAAAACGCCGATTTCTTGCTCCTCACCCTTGTTTAGATTAGCCGGAATATAACCGCGCCCGTTTTTTGCAGTGATGTCCGCGTACATATGGGCACCTGGGGCTAACGTCACGAGGTGCAAGTCGGGATTCAAAATCTCCACATCGGAGTCCACCCGCAGATCCCCGGCGCGCACCTCGCCTCCGTCCTCGGCATCCAGCACAAGCTTCTTCACGTCGTCCGAATGGATTTTCAGAGCAAGGCGTTTGACGTTTAAGATGAACTCCGTCGTATCCTCTACCACACCGGGAATCGTCGAAAACTCATGTAAGACACCCTCGATCTTCACTGAGGTGGCAGCAGCCCCCTGAAGTGAAGATAAAAGGATTCGCCGCAAGGAATTGCCCAAAGTTGTGCCATATCCTCTTTCGAGCGGCTCAACGACAAATCTACCATATTTGCCGTCCTCACTGATGGTATCCGTCTCGATTCGCGGCCTTTCAATCTCAATCATCCACTTACCCCTCCTTCAGGGCGACGCCAGTTGCGGCGGAAACTCTAGCGCGAATAGTACTCAATGATCAGCTGTTCTGTCACAGGTACGTCAATTTCCTCGCGTGCAGGTGCGCGCAGCACTTTACCAGTGCGAGCCTCTAGGTCCCGCTCTAGCCAGGAAACAACCGTCTTGCTTTCGAGATCGGA
>JAKACY010000125.1 GCA_021821025.1 Bacillota bacterium
CAATTATGTGTTGCATCCTTTTGCTAAGCAGGAGCGTGAAGCGTTAGATGATAGCATTGCGCGAAGCTTGCATGTCATGGATTGGGTCATGACCGATAAATTACCCCTAGCCATGAACAAATTACATACTAAGCAGTGAGTATAGAGACGAGTGAGGTGCTCAATATTGTTGCAGCTAGCCTTCTCTTACTCCTCCTCACATAAGGAAAACGAAAAATGGGTTTTAAATGCGGTATTGTTGGTTTGCCTAATGTGGGTAAATCGACCCTGTTCAATGCGCTAACTAAAGCAGGTATTGCTGCTGAAAACTATCCTTTCTGTACCATTGAACCTAACGTCGGTATCGTACCTGTGCCCGATCCTCGTTTGCAGGTGCTAGAAACGATGGTTAAGCCGGAGAGAGTGCTGCCGGCTACTATGGAGTTTGTCGATATTGCCGGTATTGTGGCGGGTGCTTCTAAGGGTGAAGGGCTAGGCAATAAGTTTTTGTCACACATCAGGGAAGTCGATGCGATCGTTCATGTGGTGAGGTGCTTTAACGACGATAACATCACGCACGTTTCAGGAAGGGTGGATCCTATCGCTGACATTGAGACGATTGACCTAGAACTGATTTTGGCCGATATCGAAACGGTATCCAAACGTTTAGACCGCTCTAGAAAGCAGGCAAAAAGCGGGGATGCAAAGATCCGTGAGGAAATTACTTTCTTGGAAATGATCCTGACTGAGCTTGAAAAGGGAACGCCCGTACGTAGGGTGGCAATCTCAGACGACCAAAGAATGATGTTGCGCGAATTGCATCTGTTAACGCAAAAACCAGTATTATACGCTGCTAACGTTGCTGAGGATCAGGTAACCATCGACTACCTGCCAGAAGTAGACCGCGTAAAAGATGTCGCCCAAAAAGACGGTGCGCGCGTTATCGTTATCAGTGCGAAAGTGGAATCAGAATTAGCGGAACTCGACGATGAAGATCGCGTGGCGTTTCTAAGCGATCTAGGCTTGAAGGAATCCGGCCTGGATCGATTGATTAGAGCAGCATATGATTACTTAGGACTCATCACGTACTTTACAGCAGGACCACAAGAAGTAAAGGCTTGGACCATCACGAAAGGGACGAAAGCCCCTCAAGCCGCCGGCGTTATTCATACAGATTTCGAAAGAGGTTTTATACGCGCGGAAGTCGTGTCATATGAGGACCTTGTGACTGCAAAGTCTTATGCGGCCGCTCGAGAGAATGGAAAATTGCGTCTAGAAGGAAAAGATTATGTGGTAGCTGATGGTGATGTGATGCATTTCCGTTTCAATGTATGATATAATCTACGAATGTGACTTATGCTCTGCTCATGAAGTAGGAGCGTCTGTTCACTGACACCATATTGCGTGGTGCTTGGACGACCTGCCGTCCTTGGTCCTAGAAGGGCCCTATGTCCATAAGGAGGTGATTTTTTTAATGCGCAAGTATGAAACATTGTACGTGGTGCGCGCAGACCTCGAAGCTGAAAAAACGCAAGAACTCGTTTCACGGTTCCAGGGCGTCGTCACTGAAAACGGTGCTGAGGCATGTGAAGTTAACGAGTGGGGAAAGCGTCGCTTAGCTTACGAGATCGATGGAGCGCGTGAAGGCTACTACGTTTTGATGACGTATACAGCCCCAACGGATCTTTCACGCGAATTGGAGCGTTTGTTTCGAATTAGCGATGACGTGATGCGTTATATCACAGTTAGAGTTGAAGAGTAGATAAAGGCGTGGGAGGCCTTATGCGATGCTGAATCGTATCGTGCTGATCGGGCGTTTGACCCAGGATCCTGAGTTACGGTATACCGGCTCAGGTACTCCGGTGGCTTCATTCACGCTGGCAGTAGATCGCCAGCGTACAAATAATCAAACGGGTGAACGGGAAACAGATTTTATTAACATCGTTGTCTGGCAAAAACTCGGAGAATTATGTGCTCAGTATCTGCGCAAAGGCAGGCTTGCTGCGGTTGATGGACGCTTACAAATTCGCCAGTATGATAACAGAGAGGGACAGCGTGTCCGTGTTGCGGAAGTAGTCGCGGACAATGTTCGTTTTCTTGATCGGGGCACCGATGGACCACAAAGTCCTGGGACAGGCTCGATGGGAAGAACAGCGGAACCTACAAAAGGTGGGGCTGCGCCATCACCATCTCGCTATCAGGATGACCCGTTTGCTGATGATGGCCGATCGATCGACATCGTAGATGACGACCTACCATTTTGACCGGTTAAGCTATACTGCATTTTCTAAGCAACATTGGAAGGAGTGATTCGAATGCCGCGTAAGGGACGTGGTGGTAAACGCAAACGCGTATGCCAGTTTTGCGTTGATAAGATCGCTGTTGTAGACTTTAAAGAGTCAACTCGCCTAACGAAGTACCTGACGGAACGCGGAAAGATCTTACCAAGGCGCATATCTGGAAACTGCGCTGGGCATCAACGCCAAGTGACGGTAGCTATCAAGCGGGCACGTCAAGTAGCCTTGATGCCATACACTACTGAGTAAAATTAGGAGTGTAGCCGTATGAAAAGCACCTGCTGTAGGTTAACCTCTCGGCAGGTGCTTTTTGGTTTAAAACAATTTCAATCAATCAGCGGTAATGACACATAAAATATAGTTCCAATGCCCTCGTTCGATTCTACGTCTATCGTCCCTTGGTGTGTATCTATAATACGTTTACAAACAGATAGTCCAAGACCTGAGCCGGTTGGTTTGGTGGTGAAAAATGGTTCGAAGATATGCCGGATTTTTAAAGGGCCGATCCCGCACCCAGTGTCTTGTACTGCGATTGTCAAGGCTCGGTCATGCCTATGGCCAAAGATCGTGACAGTGCCACCGGCAGGTGTGGCGTCTAACGCATTTTTGATCAGATTGAGAAAAACCTGCTTCAATTCTGACGGATTTCCGCTACACATGCCATCTGGTAGGTCTCCGATTTTAACTTCAACACCTTTTAGATTAGCCTCCGCAGTGATAAGCGGCAATAGCTCATCTAAGAGTGAGATTACGTTGGTCGGCACAAATCTGGTGAGAGCAGGATTTTTCGCAAGTGACAAGTATTCACGAAGCAGTTGATCTACTCGATCAATCTCATTAATCATAATGGCAAAGTGGTTCTTACCATTGGTAATCGGGTTTTTCTTTGATTGTAGTTGCAGAAATCCTCGCACAGTCGTGAGTGGGTTACGAATTTCGTGTGCAGTGGACGCGGCCAGTTCAGCAATCAGGCTCAAGCGATCCGTATGTTCAATATATGCCTCCCACTGGCGTCGTGTGGTCGCATCTTCAACGAAGATTGTATATGCACTGATCACATTGCTGGGAATTGCGCTAGGAATAACAGAGATCATGCCTAGCCGTTCCTCGCCCGTCAGATGATTGCGAAATGGAATATCGATGTTACGCAGCGGTTCACCGTTTTGCAAAACATGAAGTGCGTGTGTCAAATTAGCTGTCGGTCTCACATCGAGTATTTCCTGAATATGTTCAATGTGCTCATTCAATACTTGAGATTCGGACAAACCAGTGATTAGCTGAAAGGTATCATTGACCATCTGTACTACACCGTCAACTGACACATATATGATTCCGAGTGGCGCGCTGGTAACGACAGTATTCAGAAGTGCCTCTTGAAGATGAACTCGAGACCGCATATCTAGAATCACACGCGTCAGTGGATCCAACACTTGTAAAGTATCAGGCGGCGTCGCGAAGGGATCCATGACAAGCGCCTGAACCCAGTTGGCGACTTGATTTGGTTCCTTGCGAAAAACCTTCATAGATCGGGTCACCGATGTTAACACTCCGACAGTCAAAAGTACGATCAACAGAGCCAACAGCACTTGGTGCAAAAAAAGTTGCCGGGCATCTTTTTGATAGGCTGCAGTGCGCATGGAGACGTAGATGGATGCGATCGGACGGCCGTGGTCGCGAATAGGGACCCAAACCCGAAGGTCTTCGCTCGTGACTTGCATGTACCGAGTGCTATGATATGCTCTGAGAGCTCCAACTTCCAAAAAACCAGAAGCTAATACTTTAACCTTAGGCGGCCATATGTATTGTGCAACGATATGAAATGGTGAATACGTAACTACGCCCATATCAGTCGCTGGAATATCAGACGATCGTAAATTGGTTAGTATTTCCTTCATAAATTCTTTCAGCTGATTTCCTGCAGCGCTATCTTTGCGGATTAGACTTTGTAATTCATGATGCGTTTTTATATAGTGCAATAGTGTCTCGTCCGATATCCTAAGAACTGATTCTGCGTTGTGCGTCACCACCGACTGAGTCTCAGACACACCGTCGTAAATAAGTTCCCCGAACAAAGCTAGGGACAGGGCAATGATTGCAGTGGTAATGAGAGTGCTTCCTTTCAAATGCACAAGAAGCTCCCCCTAACGTGAAAGATGCACCAATCTATTTTATCCTCTAATTTACAAAACTACAAATCTTGCTGCCGCATAGCAACTAATGCGCGCTTCGATTAAAATGGTGGATGTAGCGCTGTATAAGATTTTCTAAGATAGGTGATGAATTCTGAGGAAATTTAAAACTGGGGATACAACAGGAATTGTATTTTTCGGGTTGTTGATTCTAGCTATATTTACCCCGCTATCTACGTTTGCAGCCATCTTTATTCCAGCTCCGCTGGCTATCCTATTTTACAAAGGACAGTGGCAAAGGGCCGTAGGTTATGCGGTATTTGCTATGTTGGGACTCTTCCTACTAGGGGCTTGGATTGCTCCAGTGCTTTTACTGATTGCCGTAACGGTAACAGGATATATCCTAAGCATTGGGCTAAAAAACAATACTTTGGCTCAATCAGTAGTATACGCTACATTAGTCATTATTGCATTTTTACTCATGATGTTGTTGCTTTTAAAAGTTTCTGGCATATTCATTTGGCCATTTATGGCACAACAGATCGATCAGGCCTTGAAAACGGAGCTTCAGTTGGGTGTGGGAAGTGAGAGCTTCAAGAGCATAGAGGATCAAGTATTGGGCCAGATTCGATTGAATCTTCCAGCTATATTCGTGATCATGGCAGCCGTTGCTGCACTTTCTAATGCTGCAGTGCTGCGTGTCGCCTTGATCAAGGCGGGGAAGCATAACGAATCATTTTTTCGGCGTTTACGCATGCCGAAAATGATAGCCCCCCTGTTTTTGGTGTCATTTATAGGTATTCAGGTAGGATCCGGATCTATGTATCTCCTTATTTGGCAATTGGTAAACAATCTATTGATCATTACCACTTTCCTTCTAAGCCTACAAACGCTATCGTTATTATGGTGGATGTTCGGTTCTACGAAGTTACGTTTGCTCAAATGGTTTGCAGCAGCAGTATTTGCTATAGTACCCTTAATTGGTTACGTATATGTCATAATTGGATTGCTTGATGTCGTGTTGGATTTGAGGACGCGATTGAAGCTCCGAAAATGACAAGACACAGATCCCTTAATGGAGGTCGATCATCTCATGAAGGTTGTTTTTGTGAAGGATGTACCAGGACAAGGCAAACAAGGTGAGGTTAAAAATGTTTCCGAAGGGTATGCGCGAAACTTCTTATTTCCTCGGCAATTAGCAAAGGTTGCCACAACAGAGGTTCTAAAGGAGCTTGAGGTACAGAAACAAGCTGAGGAAAAACGTGAGCAACACCACGTGGAAGAAGCAAAGCAATTGGCGAAAAAGTTAAACGACTATACATTGGAAGTAAAAGTTAAAGTTGGTGAAGGCGGTAGGGTTTTCGGGGCGATTACGTCGAAGCAGATCGCTGAAGGTCTGAATGCCGCAGGATTTTCTATCGATAAAAAAAAGATCGTGCTTGACGACGCGATTCGAGCGGTAGGAGTTACAATCGTTCCAATCAAGGTTTATCATGACGTCGTGGCTAAACTGAGCGTCCACGTGGCGGCTGAAAAATGATGAGGGATTCTCATTTGACAACGCGATTTGCTGTCACGCGTTTGCGCGCTAAGATGCAATCGCTCCACATTGACGAGAGAATCAGTCAACTAGTTGAGTTTTTGAAGGCCCTGTATGGCGATTCAGAGTGGATTGCTCTGATTCGCCACTATGGGGTGGAACACCTCTTCGCCTCCGCGCGGGTTCAGGACAAAATTGACGGAATTAAGCGTTTATTATTCGATGATGATGTTGCTAACATGGGTGACCACCCAAGTGATTTAGACATAGATGGTCAAATTGATCGCATTGAGCAGCGCATCGTGCAGCTCGGCGCGAGAAGGCAGCTGGAAATGCACCTTGAAAGGCGCATTGAGCAGGAAGTGCAAGAGCGTCAGCAGGTGTATTTAAACGAGATCAGACGAGACGTTTTGCGACCACAGGCAGGTTCTGAGAATGCTTATACGCTGAAGATGTACGCAAAACTTGAAAAGTTGAAGGCTGCAAAATTAGGCCAGACGCTTTACTCGACACTGCGCCCGCAGAACATCGAGGATATCGTTGGCCAAGATCAGGGTATGCGCGCGCTTGTCGCCCGACTATCGTCACCATTTCCGCAGCATATTTTGATCTATGGACCACCAGGCGTAGGGAAGACCTCCGCCGCGAGGCTGGCACTAGAAGCAGCGGCTCGGCATCCTCACAGCCCGTTTGCGGCCAACTCCCCGTTTATCGAAGTAGACGCCACTTCTATGCGATTTAACGTACGAGATATGACCAACCCTTTGCTAGGGTCAGTACATGATCCGATTTATCAAGGGGCACGCAAGGATTTGGCGGACAGATCCGTGCCTGAACCGAAGCTTGGGCTTGCCACTGAGGCGCATGGTGGGGTTTTGTTTATCGATGAGATCGGGGAACTAGATCCAGCGGTACAACTACAATTGCTAAAGGTATTGGAAGATAAAACAGTTCACTTTGAATCGCCATATTTTGATCCACATGATGACAGAGTACCACTCTATATAAAACAGCTGTTCACAGAAGGTGCACCTGCCGACTTTGTCCTCATCGGAGCGACGACTAAGGCGCCGAACCAGATTAATCCTGCCTTACGCTCTCGCTGCACCGAGATCTACTTTGAACCTCTTGGACCTGACGAAATTGAGGAGATCATTGCAAATGCTGCGAAACGCCTCGATGTGAGATTAGACAACACGGTACCTTCTCTCATCAGTCAGTATGTGCAAGAAGGACGCAAAGCGGTCAGTTTGTTGGCAGACAGCTACGCGCAGGCTAAGTTGCGCCTTGAGGGCTCTGATGGTATGCGGCGTATAGTAATAGAAGGAAACGATGTGCTGGAGGTCATGCGTATGGGTCGCATGACGCCGTTATTTGCAACAAAGCCGAAAGCTACCATGAAGGTTGGAAGGATATATGGCTTAGGGGTCAGTGGCTTTGTGGGTCGCGTCATGGAACTTGAGGCTGTGGCTCTTCCTGCGAGATCGGGCACCGGCCAAATCCGGTTTAATGACACGGCAGGATCGATGACCAGAGATTCGGTCTTTACCGCACTGACGAATTTGAAGCGACTAGGCTTTACTGACTTGGATGATTTCGATATTCATGTGAATATCATCGGTGGCGGTCAAGTGGACGGGCCTTCAGCTGGGGTAGCGTTGTGCATGGCGATGTACAGCGCACTTTCAGGTGTCGCGATGCCACAGGATATCGCTTTTACGGGTGAACTGTCACTTCAAGGCGATGTGCTACCTGTTGTAGGCAT
>JAKACY010000126.1 GCA_021821025.1 Bacillota bacterium
AAACAGGCGTGATGCCAGCTCTTTTTGCTAACCTCCTGTTGCAGCAACACGTCCAGCCTATGAATATCGTACAGTGGTCCGTCACCATAACGATCGTGATCACATCGGTCATTCTCTTACCATTTTTCGGTTCAATCGCTAAATCCTTCAAGATGTCCACCCCCTAGCGCACCGACACGCGAAATAATCGTTCGCCATGCGACCACGTCCAGAAGCGATTTAAGGGAGCCGTGACAAATACACTCGCCAACACTCCGACATCCTCACTTTGGTGAGCTGGCCAGTGCACAACATGCGAAAGGACGTGCACCACCACGATAACGATCACAAGTCCCATTCCGTACACACTAAAGTAGCGCGCAGCACGAATCAGCCGATTCACACCCACACGATGCCACGTCAACTGCTCACCCACCAACCAATTGATCGGCATCGCGAATAATCCCGAACACACTGCGGCATCTTCAAAACTGCTGCCCCATAAGTGCAGTACCACACGAAACAACAGCATAGAAGATAGGGAACTTACTACACTGGCCAGTAAATAAAGGCGCCAAAAATGGGTCAACGCGCACATCTCCCATTCACTTTTGCGGAGGTAAAGTAGTCGCACGCGCTTATAATACCCATATCACCCTTATTTATCCAAATATATATATATACAAAAAACCGCCCTTTGCAGGGCGGCTCGCTATAAAACGCACCAGGTTATTCTTGTAGCCATTGAGTCAAATTATACTTTCTGCCTCTTTGCCTTGTTCGTCTCTTGTAAGATGCTGATGAGGATGGCCAAAAACAGTAGCACAGCTAATACGACCCCCGCGACCGGGCCTGCAAATCCCACCGCTGATAGGATCTTCATCAGGACCACGGCGATCACAATTCCGCCAAACAACCATGGATCATCATAAATCAAGCCTAATATGACACGCACTGCCTTCATCGCAAAACCTCCAAACCGCAGGCCTGAATCGGCCTTTAGTGATCCAATCACATGCCAACGCCAGGCGATGCCGTGCTGTTGGCGCGCTTGACTGACCTCAGGTAAGACACAAATACGAGGGATGCCACCAGATAAAATGCAATAATCACAAGAATCGAGAGGTCCTGATTCCACCATCCGATACCTAGGCCTTCACCCACCCAAAAAGTTCCGAACGCCGAAAGCATAACTCCGACGACGAATTTAAGTGTATTTTCAGGAATCGCCTGCAGCGGCTTGCGGAATACGACGCCGGCTAGCACCACCAAAATCAAAGCCACGATGCTGCCAGAGATCGCAGCAGGTAGAGAGTTTGCCGCCAAGCCGACCGTGATCACGATGAATACGGATTCCAAGCCTTCTAACAAGACACCATTGAACGAAGTGAAGGCCCCGAAGGAGTCAAAACCTTGTCCTGACTTGCCTTGTGCTTTTTGGCGAGCAAGTTCCTTCTCAAATGCCTGGCCCTCGTTATGAAGCGCCTTAAATCCGCTGTAGCGAAGGATCGCCTTACGCAACCATCGAAGCCCAAATAATAGCATCAAAAATCCAATGATGAATTGGACGATGGCGAGTTGCACATAATGCACGAGCGGATACCCGAAGATTAAGACTAGCGCTGCTAAGGTGACAACTGCAGCTATGGCCCCTGTGAAAGCCGACCGCCAACCCTTTGTTAGAAGTACAGCCAACACGATCGTTAGCGCTTCCACAAATTCCACTGCTGTACCCAAAAAACTGGCTAAAGCCACACCAAACCAGGTCATGCAATCCCTCCTATCTTTGATCACATGAATAAGTCTACCTGTCCCTTTCAGAACCGTCAATCTGACAAACTTCACGAAATCTCATTTATCCGCCCATTTTTGCATTCACACCAGAGAAGGCGACCGCGTCAATCAACTTTTGTGCTTCAACAGCGGGTGTGCGGTGGTGCGAGACAAATTCTTGGCCGGCAGTCCCAAGCGACTTGGCAAAACGCTCATCATCTAGCAAGCGCAGAATTTGATCAAACGCACCTAGTTCATCAACATACGTCATCATGGCTTGCGCATCGTAGACGTCGAAGGTTGCCGCTGCCTGATGCGCCATCGTCGGTTTTCTCCTAGACATCGCTTCAAGAATCGAAGCGGATATGTCGATGTCCTGGCCTGGATGCCAGACCAAACTCGCGCGATCGTAAGCCATACCCATAAGCGCTCGATCGACGCTGCCAAGGTAATGGACTCCTGCCTCTTTTAATTTTCCAAGGATGCCGCCGGCATATGTCACATCGACGATGGGTCCCAGCACGATCGCTTTGACCTGCTGCCGCACTGCTTGGACCCTTTGCATGACGCGCGCAAACACATCGAGCTGGCAATGCTGGTCAATCCGCCCCGCAAAGAGAACCATCCGATCTGTGGAACGCATTTCGAACTGCAAACGACGCTCAAACAACACCGAGTACTTATCGAGTCCATGCGGATCAGTCCCTTGGGAAACCACCTCGATCTTTACATTATCCCGAATAAGCGAGGAGATCTGTCGCCCTACCATCGCATTCGGAACGATCACCTTTTTTGCGCCCAATAGGATGTTTGCGATGCCAAAATTATTTCGGGTGGCAAAACGTACAACGGAATCGATGGAGCATGTCACTTGCACACTGTATGACCTCAGTTTTGATACACGTGAGCGAAAGCAGTGATCTGATGAGCAATCTAATGAATGAAAGTATGATACGGGATCGATGATGTGGATGTGATCTGCGCGCCAATTCACCTCTTCAGGATTCTTTTTGTCCTGGTACCCATACGCTTGAACTT
This sequence comes from Bacillota bacterium, assembly GCA_021821025.1. Lineage (GTDB taxonomy): Bacteria > Bacillota > Bacilli > Alicyclobacillales > SLC66 > JAKACY01. The sequence goes on from JAKACY010000126.1 coordinate 2,791, forward strand.
CGCATCCCATTGCTTGAAGCGCTTTAGTCAATCGCACCACCCGAGTGCTGATCCCGCGCTCTTCATTCAAGGTTGGCGCCAACATCAATATGCGCATCGGCACAAAAAGAAACCCCCTAAGTGAAATGCATTTTAACACACCCTAATTGAATTCCCCAACAAACACGAAAGCATGCACGAACCAACCAAAATAATCGGATGCCCCAGTAAATAATTAATTAAATAAAAAAAGACTACACACGACAAAAAGTCCTTGGCCTCGCACCGTAGCGCGACCAAGGACTTTTCAAGGGACAACGTATCCCCTGCCTGATTAGGCAATTTCCGTATCATCTGAAACAGCTTGAATATCGCTAAGTTTCACATGAATTTTGTGTGGTTTTTCCAGCGTATTGCCACTATCATTGGATTCGACTTCCACGCCTTCTCCGCCACCCGCTACAAGTGTTACGAACTCCCTGCCGATTTTGCCAACCGAACCTTCTACGTGGAAGCTCTCCAGAAACAGTACAACCCTTGCCCCAACTTCCTTATAGTCTAGCAAGAGTTCACGGATTGCCCGGTGTTCGCGATGCTCTCCGGAGTGTGCCAATAGTCTTCCCCCTTTCGTGTAAGCTCGCTATATAAAATGCAGAATCGGATTCAAGCGATAGAGATGTATAACCCGATTTCTTTGTCTATTTTCGGTTGACACCTGCGATTCAAAGGGATAATCAAACTTGAAATCTCGACCTGCAGTTGCCTAATTCTCTGATTCTATCTCGAAGGAAACACGGCAGCGTCAGAACAGCCACCCGAATCTTAGATTGGAGGACTTTCACCGTTTAAGCCCTATAGAAACCGCCCATGCCGGGCGCACAAAGCAAAGGCCTCGCATCGCTGCGAAGCCTTTGCCCATAAACTATGGTGCGGTCAAGAGGACTTGAACCTCCACGGGGTTGCCCCCACAAGAACCTGAATCTTGCGCGTCTGCCAATTCCGCCATGACCGCGTGACATGAGTATTATACCGAGTTTTTATTAGCTAGTCAAGTAAGCGTGAGAATTTGGAGGATTTTCCTAGGGAAAATCTAACCGACTGAATATCGCCCATCATATATCGTCAATTCCGGCTTATCCAAATACACTTGGGGGTATCCGAATGCCGGCACGTCTCACGCCTCACGCACTCCACTGTGATTTGCGCGTTACTTCTCCGCCCCACCCACGTCCCTTTCTGAACCATTGCCGCTTGGCGATACCGTCGGCGCTGCCCGCGTAAAAAAGAAGAAGAATACGACCAAGAACGCTGCGATATAGAATGTAGCCCCTTTTGGCAATTGCCATTCCGTGGATTCACTCATCGTTCATCCGCCCCGACCTACCCGACCTACTTGCCGTTATCCTCGCAAGCCCTGCTTGACCCTTTTCAGTCCATAATACTTCATCAGCAGCCGTTCATACTGATTAAGAACACCGGGTTTTACCCCTGGAACATTGGCGATCGATGCTGCGGCCCCAAGTGGTAAACCCGCAACAACGATTGAGGCTCTTCCTGATGTGATATAAACGCCTGTCGTGGAAAACACTTTGGCGATCAGCAGCACCGCTGTGACCACCTCAAGCCCCGTCATGATGAAGCTCGCATTCATGTCGATCCCTTTCATCACAGGCCCTCCGAGCACCGGGCCTGTGAACGAAATCAAACTACCTTCTGGCACGACGAACACACCAGACGGCCGAAGTTGTCCGGTGACGATGAGTGCGGCCGTTACGAGATCCAAGCCATAATGTACCGCCTTCACGCCAAGCAACACTCTGAAGATATTCTCCGATTCACCATTCGCGGTAGGCACAGAGCGCCCTCCCGTTCCTCATGTCGCCGCCATCGATACGGAATATCACTTTGCCAGTTAATATATGCGATGTACCCGATCGCTGCCGCGACGCTTTGCCCAATTAGGAGCAGCGCGATACCGATTGCATAAGCTTTTTCTCCTTTCCACAAATGAACCACCACCGGTCCGCCTACATACGATGAGGAGAAGCACATTCGTGTGGTCCACAGCAAATAGTCAGGCGGGTGATTTGAGTTGGCGGAAGATGATTTGATTAACACGAGTCCGCTGTACCAAGCTTCGATGAAGCAGGCGCCGTCGGGGCGTTATCCTTACCCTTATCCATACAGCGCGCATCAACCTTATGATCCTAAGATGGCAATGTATCAGGGTACATTGCTGCCTTGGCTCGATGATCATTATCGAAGGACGATCGGGCGAAGCGATGACGGCACAATGGGAGTGAACGAGTGAGTGGACACGTATTACTATAAGTTGCTGCATGAAGTGCAGGAAAATGGATTCGCGCTAGTAGACCTGCAGCTCTATCTCGACACGCACTCAGACGATCCGGTCGCACTCCAGCATTACGAAGCGTATTCCAAGCGTCAGCGGCTGTTGAAGCGGGCCTTTGAGGATCGATACGGTCCACTGAATCACTACGGAGAAAGTTCGGTTGCGCAAGGGGTCGATCAGTGGATCTTCTCGCCTTGGCCCTGGGAAGTGTAATGGATCAAACGCAAATAAAATGCCGCCCCTTGGATCGTGACAGCCCAGGGAGCGGCAATTTCATATTATACGATGCTAGCTAGTTTAATTGCTTTTGCGGATTCGCTCCATGCGGCGCGTGTCCGTGGAGCCCCTCCACCTGACCATTTTCCTCCAAACTGCGTTCAAGAACCGGCCGACCGAAAAACATGCCGAGGCTCCCGATCACAAGAAGGACTGCGGCGAGCCAAAACGGGGTCTGCATGCCAAACTGCTGCCCCATCCACCCGCTCACGATCGGCGCGACTGCAGCCCCTGCCCAGCGCACGAAGTTATACGTACCAGATGAAATGGAACGGGAAAATGGTGACACCTCCATCGCCAGCGTGGTAAAAAGGGCATTGGCAATACCGCAGAAAAAACCCGAGATGATTACGAGCACGAGCAACCCCGTGCCATGAACGAGTGCGGCCAAGACAAAGATCGCGATCAGTCCAAGCAAATTCCATTGCAAGAGGCGGATCGGTCCAAACAGCGGACGAAGCCAATTGACGACGAAAACAGATGAGAGTCCCACAAGCACGCCCCATGCGAAATACGTCAAGCCGAAGTCGAGGCTCGTCATGTTGGAAAGCGTATAAGGCGAATAAGCCAGGATCGTAAAAAACGAGAAGCTATAAGTCAACCCGATGAGCGCATTGATCAGTACAGCGGGATGCTCCATGGCCTTGAATAGGTCCCTAGCGGTGCGCGGCGGCTCTTTTTTACCAGGATCTTTAACGAGTAGAAATGTAAAGATGAGCGCGATCAGCATCAACGTAGCCGTTCCAAAGAAAGGAAGCCGCCACGATATGCTGCCGAGAAGCCCTCCGATGAGTGGACCAGAAGCGATCCCAAGGCCGAGCGCAGCTTCATATAGCGTGATGGCAGAAGCCATGCCGCCCGTGGAAGCGCCTACGATGATCGACAACGCGGTCGACGTAAAAAATGCGTTACCAAGGCCCCAACCCGCGCGCGTGAAGCCGAGCACCAGAATATTTGGAGCCGCTCCGCTTAGAGACGCGAAGATGATGACTAAAGTCAGCCCGAGCAGCATAACGCGCCGACCGCCAAGGCGCGTGGCGAGCACGCCTGAGATCAGCATCGTGACGGCCATGACGGCGATGTAACTCGTAAATAGCCACTCGACCTGGTAGGGCTTCGCACCCATGGCGTGCCCGATTAAAGTTAAAATCGGATCAACGACCCCAATACCCATGAAGGCGATGAGTGCGGCAAAAGCAGTCGCCCAGACAGCAGGCGGAAACATCTTTCTCATGAAACGATCCCCCTCTTGATTCTATCGTCCGCAACCCGCATGCACTCACGATCGCGCACTCGCATACGTTGTAGGCGATAGCGGATCAGATCGGAGGAGATCGGTTTGTGGATTTATGAAAAGCGCCTGCAATACCCAGTGCGCGTCAGCAAAAAAGATATTGGTATGGCCAAATTTCTCATCACCCAGTATGGCGGCCCAGATGGTGAATTGGCGGCATCCTTGCGCTATATGAATCAGCGCTACGCAATGGACAATAAAGTTGCAGTGGCCATTTTGACGGATATTGCCACAGAAGAATTTGCTCACCTTGAAATCATCGCGACCATGGTCCACAAGTTAGTCAAGGATGCCACGCCAGAAGAATTGCGAATGGCAGGTCTTGGGGCGCATTATGTTGATCACGGCAAAGACTTATTTTACACCGATGGCAACGGCGTACCGTTCACCGCTGCGTACATTCAGGCCAAAGGTGATTCGATTGCAAACATCTTTGAAGACATCGATGCAGAGGAAAAGGCCAGAGCAGTCTATCAAAAGCTGATCGACCTGACGGACGACCGTGATCTGCAAGATGGCCTGATCTTTTTGCGCGAGCGAGAAGTCGTACATTCGCAGCGGTTCCGCGAGGTGCTGCAAATTCTACGCGACGAAGAAGGCAAGAAGCGCGTCTACTAAGCCGCATGTCAGCAAGGTTTGCTGATGACTCGGTGCAAGCCAATTGCCAATGTTACACCCAGGCCAGGTGGGACGCCGTCCTCCTGGCTCTATGTTATAAGCCCCTCGGGAAACGGTAAATAGGCGGCACAACAAATGGTGGACCGATCTCCAGGGTAATCTGCTCATACTCAATCAAACGAATGTTGTGCGGATTGCCCAAAAACCGCTTATCGCCGATAAAGGCACGCACGGTGCCGCGACACCCGGCGAACCCTGAACCATTTAAAGGCATGCCCCAGATATCAAAAAACTACCTGGTGGCACCGCGATTTGCTTCCCGCGAAAGAACAGCGACAGGTGTACGTGGATGTGAT
>JAKACY010000127.1 GCA_021821025.1 Bacillota bacterium
GCGAACCAACACAAAGCGCGGTTCCGGAAGATCACACGACGATCCCGACCAACGCTTATGGGGAGACGAAACGGGCGATCGAGCGCATGCTGTACTGGTGCCACGAGGCTTATGGCTTATCGTCGATCAGCCTCAGGTACTTCAACGCGGCAGGCGCCCATCCGGAGCTTGAGATCGGGGAGGATCATGATCCTGAGTCACACCTGATTCCAATCGTGCTGCAAGCCGCTTTGGGGCAACGCGATGCGGTTCAGGTTTTTGGGGACGATTACCAGACGCCTGATGGGACCTGCATTCGGGATTATATTCATGTGATGGATTTGGCGAGCGCACATCGCCTGGCGATCCTGCGGTTGCGCCAACATGATGTGGCAGAAGTCTACAACCTCGGCCATGGCAAGGGTTTTTCTGTCAAAGAAGTGATCGACGTCGCGCGGCGTGTTACAGGCGTCGATATCAAGGCGGAGATTGGGCCAAGGCGAGCCGGGGATCCGGCGCAACTCGTGGCATCGTCTGATAAAGCACGCAGTCTCTTGGCATGGCAACCGCAATATGATGACTTGGATACGATCATTGCCACGGCGTGGAAGTGGTACTCGCAGCATCCCCATGGTTATGCGGACAAAATGAGTAAGTGATGATTGTGGGCCAATCAAAATACGCGAAACGGCTTCCGGGATGATCCGGTGTCGTTTCGCGTATTTTTTGTGCCCATGATGGATATCCATGTTACCAGCGATCACATGCGCTGCGTTAGCCAGTTGAGTGCATCTGGCAACTGGCTCTGCCAAAAGCCCCAAACATGCTGACCGTCTGCCTCTTTATACTCGATCTTGGCCCCACGCGTGACGAGAAGATCCCGAACGATTCGATTTGCCGTGTAAAAGTCGTATACTCCGTGATCCGTTTTGACAACTCGTTCTTGTTTTCCGACCACCATGAACGCATCTAAATCATTCGCCTCACTAAGCTTCTCAACCCGATTTTTCACATTTTGGTAATAAGCGCCTGAAAATAAGAGCAGATTAGAAAATAAGTCCGGTCTGCGAATATATATCTCCAGGCTGACCACACCACCGAGTGAGATACCAGCCATGAAGCGACCGGATAGATCGGTTGCGACTGGATAGTGGTTTTCTACAAAGGGCAGGCACTCGTCGAGTACAAAGGAGATATACGCATCGTTGCGCGCACCATATAGTGCGTAATCATCCATGCGGTGCGCGTGTGATACGGCGATCAGGACGATGATGATAGGTCTTAACCTGCCTTCAAAAATAATTTGATTGGCGATCGTGGCAATCCTTCCATGCGTCAGAAACTCATTGCCATCGTGACAGTATAAAACTGGATAATGATCTGCGGGATTAAATTGTGGCGGAAGAAAAACTTTGATGTTTCTTTCTTCACTTAAATGCGCACTGTATATCGTATGACTCTCAATGATTCGTTTTGGAATTTCTGCCGATGCCATATTCCAAACCTCCCAGATCGATTTCTAAGTCTCTTCTGCTTCAAATCAGAGATGCCCGTAGATATAACAGATGTTGATGGAATTTGAAAAGACATTCGCAACTTCTGCGTTTCTGTATTATACTATATCAGTAGACTGTATTACTGAACTTCTACCTGATTACCAAACTGAGGTGAGAGCGATGAGCGCTGTGCTCGAAACAAAGCCAACGCAATTTTTACAGATTTTAGATATTGACGGAAATGTGAAAAACTCGGATTGGATGCCGAAGTTGAGCGATCAGGAATTGCGCAATCTAATGCATAAAATGGTATTTACACGCATTTGGGACGGTCGCGCGGTGAAACTGACGCGCCAAGGCAGATTAGGCTTTTATGCGCCAGTTGCCGGTCAGGAAGCGTCGATGCTCGGTAGTGAAGCTGCGACGAACAAAGAAGACTTTCTGCTCCCAAGTTATCGAGACATACCCCAATCAGTATGGCATGGCCTTCCTTTGTATCAAGCATTTCTGTATTCCCGTGGTCACCAGCACGGTGGGCAAATTCCCGAGGGCGTCAACGTTTTGATGCCTCAGATCATCATCGGCGCGCAGATCGTGCAAACGACTGGTGTGGCGATGGCGTTTAAGTTGCGTCATGAAAAGCGGGTCGCGTTTACGTATATCGGCGACGGTGGCACATCTCAAGGTGATTTTTATGAAGGCATCAACTTTGCGGGCGCTTATCAGGTGCCAGCGGTCTTCATAGTACAGAATAACCAATTTGCGATTTCTGTCCCCGTCAGATTACAAACTGCTGCGCAAACTTTAGCGTCGAAAGCCGTGGCGGCTGGGATCCCAAGCATGCAGGTCGATGGTATGGATGTGCTCGCTGTGTACGCCGCGACGAAGCAATCGGTCGATCGTGCACGTGAAGGTGCCGGACCAAGCCTGATTGAGACCATCACTTTCCGTTATGGGCCGCACACTATGAGCGGTGATGATCCGACCCGGTATCGTACAAAGGATATGGAGCAAGAATGGCAACTGAAAGATCCCTTAGTGCGTTTTCGTAAATTTTTGGAAGCTAAAGGTCTGTGGAGCGATCGTGATGAAGAATCCACTATTGAAGAAGCAAAAACAGCGGTGAGTGAAGCGCTGGCTAAAGCCGACAGCTATCCGAAAATGACAGTCGCTGGGCTTATTGATCAGATGTTCGAAAAATTGCCAGATGACTTGATCGTTCAGCGTGCGGAATATGCTTCCGAGGAGGGAAGATAATATGGCTGTCATGACAATGATTCAAGCGATCACGCAAGCGCTAGATCTTGAGCTTGCGCGCGATGAAAAAGTGCTATTATTTGGAGAGGACGTCGGGCAAAGCGGCGGGGTATTTCGGGCGACAGACGGCCTGCAGAAAAAGTACGGAGATCAGCGGGTATTTGATACGCCTTTAGCCGAGTCTGGCATTGCTGGCCTGGCGACAGGGCTTGGTTTACAGGGATTTCGTCCGATTGCTGAGATTCAGTTCTTTGGATTCGTTTTTGAGGCGATGGATGAGATCGCGGGGCAAGCGGCGCGGATGCGTTATCGTTCGGGGGGTCGCTATACGTGCCCTGTGGTTTACCGAGCACCGTTTGGGGGAGGCGTAAAAACGCCAGAACTGCACGCGGATAGCCTCGAGGGTATTTTGATGCAGACGCCAGGGTTGAAAGTCGTGATTCCGTCTAATCCTTATGATGCCAAAGGCCTTCTCATTTCGGCTATTCGGGACAATGACCCGGTATTCTTTCTCGAGCACATGAAGCTTTATCGGTCTTTTAAACAAGAGGTGCCGGAAGAGGCGTATACAATCCCGCTCGGCAAAGCGAACGTCGTGCGCGAAGGTAAGGATGTTACGATCGTCACATATGGCGCGATGGTTAACACGGCTGTGCAAGCAGCCGAGACTTGGGCGAAGACGCGTGGGATAACGGCCGAAGTGATCGACTTACGCACCATCAGTCCGATTGACATCGAGACGATCGCATCATCGGTCAAAAAGACGCATCGCGCAGTCGTGCTGCAAGAAGCGCAGCGCACATCAGGTGTGGCGGCAGAGATTGTGGCGCAGATCAACGAGCAGGCGATGTTTTACCTGGAAGCGCCTATTTTGCGGATTACGGCGCCTGACACAGTATTTCCATATGCGCAAATTGAAGATGAGTGGCTTCCAACTCAAACACGCGTGATTGAGGGCCTTGAAAAAGTTCTGAGTATGTAATGCTTTCCATCAGGAGGTGAGAAGAGATGGCACGGTTTGAACTTCGTTTTCCGGAATTAGGAGAAGGTTTGCATGAAGGCCGCATCGATAAGTGGTTAGTGAATGTCGGCGACAGTGTGAAAGAGGATGATGCGATCGCTGAGGTTGAAAATGACAAGGCGATGGTCGAACTCCCGAGTCCTGTGGATGGCAAGATCACAGAGATCAAGCTGGAAGCTGGCAGCACTGCGACGGTCGGAGATCTGATCGTGGTCTTCGAAGTTGAAGGCGAAGGAAACGTAACGGATGGTTCGGCAATCGCTGCAAAAGCGGTTGCCGCTGGCGTCGCGGAAGCGGACGCGCCGCAAAAGGACATCGAAACCGCTGCGGTATCGCAAGCGGGCTATGGCACGATGACGCATAATGTTGAGGCAGCGCAAGTGGCCTCGGGCGGTACGAAAGCGGAAGCGGGCTTGGCGCTTACAGCCACACCTAAAGAGGTGCTTGCGACCCCTGGAGTCCGCAAATTTGCGCGTGAGCAAGGGGTTAATATCTCCTTGGTTACGGGTACAGGTGCAAACGGCAAGGTTACGCGCGAGGATGTAGAGAAGTTCCTTGTGGGCGGTAGCACGACGAGTATCAGCGACCAGGCGGCGGAGATTGGCGCTGTCGGTGCTAGTGGTGCGGCTGGAGCCTTGGCGTTAGATGGGACAGCGGTAGGTCAGCCGAAAGTAGGTCAAGGGGCAGCAGGTCAAGGGGCAGCAGGTCAGGCGGGGGCTCAGTTAGAGGCGGTACAGGGACAAGAAGAGCGGCTGCCGCTCACTTCCATTCGCAAGATCATTGCGCAGGCGATGGCTAAGTCGAAATATACGGCACCACACGTTACCATTATGGATGAAGTGGACGTCACGGAACTTGTGCAGCTTCGCCAGGAGATCAAACCCCTTGCGGCGGAGCGCAACATCAAGATCACCTATCTGCCTTTCATCGTTAAGGCTCTCGTCGCAGCGGTGAAGCAGTTCCCGAACCTCAATGCGTCGCTTGACGATGAGCGTCAAGAGCTGATTCTTAAACGTTATTATCACATCGGAATTGCTACGGATACTGATCGTGGTTTGCTGGTCCCGGTCGTTCGGGATGCCGATCGCAAAAATATGTGGGAGATCGCTGCAACTATCGATGATTTGGCGACAAGAGGTCGCACAGGCAAATTGACCCCAAACGAAATGAAAGGCAGTACGATTTCGATCACAAATATTGGTTCCGCCGGTGGGATGTTCTTTACGCCGATCATCAATTATCCTGAGGTCGCGATTCTCGGCGTCGGAAGAATCGACGACAAACCGGCTGTCAAGGATGGGGAGATCGTCGTGAGAAAAATGATGGCATTTTCCCTCAGCTTTGATCATCGGATCATTGATGGAGCGGCGGCGCAGCATTTTATGAACCATATTAAGAAATTATTGGAGAATCCTCGGCTTTTATTGTTGGAGGTGTGACCCGTGGTTGTTGGCGAATTGACGGAAGACATTGATGTTCTAGTGATCGGTGGTGGCCCGGGCGGCTATGTAGCCGCCATTCGGGCTGCTCAATTGGGAAAACAGGTCACGGTGGTTGACAAAGCACAACTCGGTGGTGTGTGCCTAAATCGCGGGTGCATTCCTTCGAAGGCGCTCATCTCGGCTGCGCACCACTATGAGGCGGCAAGGGAAGAAACGTTCCCGGGGATAGAGACAACAGCAAAGCTTGATTTTGCAAAAGTTCAGGTATGGAAACAAAGCGTTGTCGATAAGATGACAGGCGGCGTCAAAACGCTGCTAAAAGGCAACAAGGTGAACGTCATCTCTGGCGAGGCATTTTTCACTAAACCAGATGAGGTTCGGATTATGACGGAAGTTGAGGCGCATAACTACCGTTTCAAAAATTGCATCATCGCAACCGGGTCGCGCCCGATTGAGCTCAGATCGATTCCATTTGGCAAGCGTGTGATCTCATCCACTGAGGCGTTGTCGTTAAATGAGGTGCCAAAGAGCCTCATCGTCATCGGCGGTGGCTACATAGGGGTGGAACTCGGCCAGGCGTACGCCAAATTCGGTTCTAAAGTAACCATCATCGAAGGCACGGAGTCGATTCTGCCTACGTTTGAGGCACAGTTGTCGCGTCTGGTGCTGCGTAACCTCAAAAAATATGACGTTACCGTTCACACGAAGGCCATGGCACAATCGGTTAGTCAGACGGACAGTGAGGCGACGCTGACATTTACGGTTGGCGATAAAGAGGAGACGGTCACGGCTGATTATGTCCTCGTTACGGTGGGGCGTAAGCCAAATACTGATGAACTTGGGCTTGATACGATTGGTGTCGAGATGGCGGAAAAAGGGCTTATCAAGGTGGATAATCAGGGGCGCACCAATGTGCCGAACATTTTTGCGATCGGCGATATCGTACCAGGCGCAGCCTTGGCACACAAGGCTTCGTATGAGGGCAAAGTGGCTGCCGAGGTGATCGCTGAACACCCGAGTGTGGTGGATTATCGCTGCATTCCAGCAGTGGTGTTCTCGGATCCAGAGATTTCGATGGTTGGCCTTACAGAAGAAGAGGCCAAAACAGAGTATGGCGATGTCGCGGTGGGTCGTTTTTCTTATGCGGCCAATGGTCGTGCAGTCGCACTTGGGGCTGACGCTGGCTTCGTGAAGCTCGTCGCAGATAAGAAGTCAGGCCTTTTGGTCGGTGCGCAGGTGATAGGCATCGAGGCGTCCAACCTGATCGCAGAGCTCGGGCTTGCGATTGAAATGGGTGCCACGCTGGAGGATGTCGCGCTCACGATTCACGCGCATCCGACGCTTGGTGAAATGGTGATGGAAGCAGCTGAAGTTGCCCTCGGCACGCCGATTCATGTGTTAGCTCGCTAACGCATTCCCCACGTGCTCGTGGGCATGTGAAGCGCGCCAGGGAAAAGGAGCATGCGGAGCAAAGCTCGCAGGTCCGTGTGCCTGTGTGTAGGTCGGTTACGCGTGGGGTTTTGGTCTGGAGTTAAGGGATGTGCAGGAGTCGTACGTCCGGCTGATAGGAACTGGGGCAAGTCGCTAACTGAGTCAAGTCGCGACGCTATGGTCCACGTTGGTTGCACGTAGGCCCGTGTTCAGGCACTGGTCTACGTGTCGACTCCCTGATTTTTTGGGGTTCAAGCGTTTCAACACCCAAGCCAACTGTTAAAAGTGGGCCTTTGTTGCGAAGGCTTGCTGTCATGGCTTGCTGTGGTCCTTCTATTACCTCAACATTGGATTGAACTTAACCCGTTAAAGACGGGTTATTTTGTTTTATATACCCCAAACCGTATGCAAACAGACCGGTTTTTGCGGCTTTTGTCTATGTTCCCGCGGTCCTCCAATTCAGACATGCGCGTTCGTGAGTCCCCTCCTCCTCGGAACCCCGACAAATATGCATGACATGTCCCTTGTCATTTCTTGCTTCTGCCTGCCTCACTTAATCTGCAACCGAATCTGAATCTGTCCGATTTACTCGTCTTATTCACCACATAGACGCGCGCAACATATCTTTGCTAAAGGGCGCGTGCCCAAGGCGCAAGCGAGTAAACGGGAGGGAAACACACTTGAAACGTATGTATCGTACCGTGTCCACTCTGGCAGCGGTCGGCACTTTATTGGCATCGTTAGGCATTGGCAGCGTGCAGGCTCAGCAAGCGGTCGTTGTCCCCAGAAAGGCTGTCAACGCCCTGGCGCAAAAAGGAGTTACTGCGCCGCTTACGACGGTGACGGTCGCATCGGATAATGCGCCGGCGCAAGCGGGCATCATCTTAGCGGATAAGATGGGATATTTTCAACGTGAAGGCATTCGCATCGCATATAAGACTTTTGCTTCAGGTGAAGATGAACTGACGGCTCTATCAGCAGGGCAGGTCGATGTGGCTCGCGGTGTCGTGTCTGCTGGTCTTTTTAACGCG
>JAKACY010000128.1 GCA_021821025.1 Bacillota bacterium
AGGGCTTGTGAGCGTAGCAGAACGATATGACGCACTTCGTTCCACAACATGAACCGCCGTATACCGAACGGTACGTACGGTGGTGTGGGAGGTCGGGAGCTAGCCGCTCCCTCCTACCCGATTGGATAAACGATGGGTAAAAGTAGAGCTGTTCCGGAACAACGAACACGATCACAGTTGACACGCATACGGTATCATGATATTCTAAGCGTCGTTGGAATTAAACCCTTGTGTAATGGCCATCGCGGTGGAGTGTAATCCTTGCGATGCAGGGTTGTAGGTTTGAATTCCATCGATTCCACCACTTTTTGGAGCTGTGGTGTAGTGGCCTAACATGCCTGCCTGTCACGCAGGAGACCGCGGGTTCGAATCCCGTCAGCTCCGCCAGAAAAGAATCTTTGTTGTATGTCGATATGGTCGCGATGCGGCCATATCGTCGTTTTAGATTTATGAGTAATGAAGTTCAAACTAGCACACATTAGTCATAAGGGAGCTCAGTTATACGCTGGGCTCTCTTGTCAGTTTGGTGTATCAAAGGGGTTGTCATCGTGATTCGGTACAAATTCATCGGGCACTCGACCGTTTTGGCTGAATTAGAGGGCACACGCTTTATCACGGACCCGATCGTCTCCAAACGCGCGCTCGTCGTTCGCCGGAAGCGGCCCGCGGGGTATATTCCAGAAGACTTGGCTGATATCGATTTCGTTTTATTGTCACACGCGCACTGGGATCATTTGGATCGTCCCACTTTGCGAAAAATTGCACGCAACAGCAAAGCTCGCGTCATCTGTCCGAGGGGTCATTTATCTCTGTTAAATGACCTCGGATTCCGAGCCGTTTTTGAAATGGACCGCGATGACGTTCTGTCCCTCGATGGCTTTCATTTTAGTCTGACGCCAGTTAATCATCGCGGAAAACGCTGGCTCGAGAGGTATCGCTCGTCCGCCGGTATATTTGTAAGTGGACCCACGCACTCCTTCTGGTTTGCAGGAGACACTGGGTATCGGAATGATTTTGCACGCGGCATGCAAGATTCCCATCCTGACGTGGCGCTCATTCCAATTGGCGCATATGAGCCGCGCGAGTGGTTTCATATGATGCATATGGATCCAAGTGATGCGCTGCAAGCGTTTATAGATGTGAAAGCAACGTACATGCTACCGATCCATTGGGGCGCATTTAAGCTTACGCGTGAGGAGATTTACGAGCCCCCTATTCTACTTCGCAGCCTAGCCGAACAACAGACAGATGTGGCGGATCGAATTTGGTGGCTTGAACCCGGAGAAGAGCACACCTTGACAAACGCGTAATTTTACGGTACATTATCCCATGTCACGTTTTTGGCTCGGTAGCTCAGTCGGTAGAGCAGAGGACTGAAAATCCTCGTGTCGGCGGTTCGATTCCGTCCCGAGCCACCATGGGTGTTCTTATGCGGAAGTGGCTCAGGGGTAGAGCATCGCCTTGCCAAGGCGAGGGTCGCGGGTTCGAATCCCGTCTTCCGCTCCATTGTTTTTATGCCGGGGTGGCGGAATTGGCAGACGCTCTGGACTTAAAATCCAGTGGGGGGAACCCCGTACGGGTTCGAGTCCCGTCCTCGGCACCATGATGTGTTGCGACTTCAGGAATCACTGGGGTCGCTTTTTTTTATGCCGTTCGTGAATTAGGTGGTGAAATGGGGGTTATAACAAAGATTTTAAAGTTTACTTTATCCTAATTTTAATAAAATCGTCTGTTATATTAAGGACCCCCCAGTTAGCATATAGAGGGGGAGGGATAAGAATGTTTGTAAATAAGTATGTTAAGTTGGTCGCGGCAGCATTCGTTTTGGCAAGTGGATTAGCAGTGACGGCATCAGCCTTTGCTGCAGGGACTGATGGGGGCAACAGCAAGCATGATACAGAATCCGGAACTACAGCTAACGGTAGCGGCGATAACAATGGATCGGAAAATAACAGCGTGTTGGGCGATAGCACCACGACGCATTTTCAGCTGACCTCATTTAACTCCATTACGCCGAAGACCTCTTATGAAGCGGGTCACCAGATCAACCTTGCGATCACCGTGAAACAAACCACCGACGACAACCAAGGTGGTGAGACGCACAAGCATGGGCTTCCTTCTTCTTTAGTATTTGACTGGACCAGCCTTGGGAAGGTAACGGGAAAGCTTATTGGTAAACAAAAGGCCACCCTGGGTAAGGATAAGATAGGGACGAAGTTCACCGGAGATTACCAGTTGGTTGTACCGGCCGGGTTCGAGTCAGCAAATGGAACGCAGATATCCACGACGGGCTTTCTTATGACAGATAACCATGGAAGCTCTGATTCTGACGATCCCGTTAAGAATATGCTTAATATCGCGGTTGGAAATTCACAAGCAGGAGATCTGCCTGAAGTTCCATATGCCGCGGCCTTGCCGGCGGCGCTTGCGTTCGGCGGATTGGCTGTCTATGGGGTAATAAAAAGGAAATCGTCCTACGGGAACTAATTGACTGCTCGTAATCAGCGTAAAACCGATGCGGACGAAGTAGACGTGGCCATCCCTAGCTTGGCGAAGTCCCTCACGAATGCGTTGAAGGCCTGTAGATGCTGTCGCTCCGTAGCAGAAAGTGCGGATAACCCGCCTGATTCAGTCCCCACCTCGCTTGACGCCCGGGCGATACGGAGAGCCGTTGCCTGCACGCCCGAACTGCTCGAGGCCGTAGAAGCACCTGGCTCATATTGCTGTGCCAATGCGGTTGGCATCACAGATAGGATCGGATCGCCTGGGCGCACCTGATAACGGATTGGCGTCATGAATTCAGCGCGGATGTAGGCGTTTTTGCCCTGGTATGTGGCTGCATACGTGTATGTGACATCCTCGAAGGCGTCCCGGGGCCCCCCCGCAACGGCCGCAGGGAGCAGCACGGCGAATGCGTCTGCTTGAACGCCGGGTCGGATCGAGAATTGCTGTCTGCCGAGGATGCTATAACCATGAAATAACAGACAATTGTTAACTCCGTAGCTTTGCAGTACGCTGAGGTTTGTTGTCCACCACTCTTCTGCCATCACGTAGTCACCCTTTACACTTGAGTAAGCAAATGCTCTCCCGTAAGCTCCAGGGCCGAGGATTGCGGCTTCGTTGAAAGATCCCAACAAGCTTCGTGTGTAGTTCGTGATATTCGGCATGATTGCTGATAAATTACTCGTATTAACTGGCACCGGCGCGCCAAATGACCCTGTAGCCCAACTGTAGATCGGCCACAACAATAGGGTCAGGACGGCCGTTGAAATGGCGGTGATGCCCGCTCGACCCCAACCTGGAGTGTGGAGAAAGCCATGACCTTGAATCGATCGAGCCTTCATCCCGAGTGATTTGCCGATGATCGCGAGAATTCCGATGGCGATGACGAACAGGATAATACCCAAAATGGGGTGCAACGTGCCGAATGTAAAGTTGGATCCGACGACGTGCAACGATTCGATTAGGAGCAAGAGGCGCAGCAAATTCAGAACGATTGACAGCATTGCGGCGATACTGATGAGCAAGAAATTCTTCATCGTGGTTCCGTGAAATATCACGAGAATGATGGGAAGCAAGATTGCCATCGCAAGAAAGCTGTCCGAGCCGCTGCATACGGAGGATACTTGAACGGGAACCCAAGTGTGCGCGTACTGAATCAGGTAGTCACCATAGGAAGCTTGAGTGTGAACGAATGAGACGGTGCCTGAAATCGCGTGCAAGGCGGTGTTCGCCAGATTATCCAGAAGTGGATTGGTAATATTGACGATCGAAGCATAAAGGGGCGGCCAGGCGAGCAGCAGATACAGCAGTGGCCGAATCAGCCTTTTGGTTACACCGATACCAAAAATCAGCCAGGCCAGTCCCATCGCCCATAGCGGCCAGATCAACAGGCCAGCAGAGTTGCCGACAAATGATCCTGCCCATGCTTGCGTTCCTTCATATAATAATGAGGCAGCGAGTGCAACGATCACCAAGCCGGTGATGCCGTTTAGCTCTGCATCATCTTTATAGGAAGGAACTTGAACTAAGGACAATGCGCCCCACAAAAATGCGAACACTGGAATCCATACGAGGTAGGCATATGGGGTGTCGGCTAAGGCGTAAGACCACAGTGGCGTGGCATAAGGCAACATAGGCAAGATGCTCGCGATGATCCATACAGAAATCCACAGGGTGGGGTGCTTCGCTGCGTTTAACTTTTGTCTGGATGCGTGTCGTGATCTGCGGCTGCCTAATTCCAAGGGATCCATAGTGGTCATATTTTAAATGACAACCTCCTGTGACTTTCAAGACTTTCACGTTCATGATAGCGCAAGAGACTGTGCATGCGGAAAAAAATCGTTAAAGCCTCGGCAAAGAAAACTTTAGGATTACTGACACGAAACTGCGAGTTACAGTGGGCTAGCTAAGAGAGGTGTTTGTAGAAGACGGGTTGGGACGTTGACTGGGAAGATTGATTATTCGTCCATTCACCATGAGTCCATCGGTGAACTGGCGAACGAGTGTCAGGTAGTTGTGCAAAAAAACAGATTGAGTGGGTGTCAGCGGTGCGATGCCCTGCTGATCAGGATAATTGGGATTGAGCAGATCCTTTATTGCCCCAGGGACGCTGTTGATTACAGAACTGTTGGAAGGCAGGTTGATGTACACTGGTGCAGCAACTTCGGAGCGGACATAGGCCACCTTTCCGTTGTGTTTCACGGATACGGTATACACGGTATCCATGTACATACTTCGTTTTCCACCCAGTGTGTTGGCAGGCAGCAACACGGTGTACGAGGTCGTGTTGATGCCTTTTCGGACCTGCCATGTGTTAGAACTGAGAATTTGCGATCCATGAAAGAGGAGGCAATTGCTTTCGGAGTAGCCTTCCAAACTGATTGGCTGATAGGTCCACCACAATTCTGCCATCGCATAGTCGCCCTGAAGCGTCTGATACGTCATGACCGTGCTCTTTGAGCCGGGACCTAGGATGGAAGATGCGTCATAGTTGCCGATGAGAACACGATTCCATCCGGCAATATTTGGCATAAGTTGCGATAAAATGTCTGTCCGCACCGTGATCGGTGTGCGAACTGTGCCCGGGGCACCTTGGTAGAGGGGAAAAAGTAGCGCACTTAGAGCGCCGAAAGATAGCATAGACAAACTGAAGCGAAAGTTTCCCGGGCGACGCAGGAATTCACTGCGCTGGAATCTGCAGTTTTGCATGCCGAGGAGATGCGCGAACTTGACGATAAACATCACCATCAGCACAAACAAAATGATCCCAAGACTAGGATGTAAGATGCCAAGAGAAAAGTTGGGCCCAAATACGTGGATCGAAAGGATGATAAGCCCGAGGCGCACGACATTGGCGATCAGTGCCAAGATCGCCGCGACAGCTACACTCAAAGTCTTTTTCCAAAACGATCCAACGAATGACACCAAAATAATGGGAAACAAGATGACGATCGCAAGCAAACTATCGGCGCCACTGCAAACAGAAGTGACATACACGGTGACGTGTGATAGTCCGTAGTATACGTTGTAAGTTCCAATGCTTGTGCCAGTGTGAAGCCATGACACCATGTGTGCCAATGCAGTAACGGCGCGATTGGCCCAATCCTCCAGAATCGGGTTCGTCACGTTGACAATGGTAGAATAAAGCGGAGGCCAAGTGAGCCACAGGTAGGATAGGGGGCGCAGAAGATATTTGGTAACGCCTACTCCGAACATCAGCCAGGCTAGTCCAATAGCCCAAAATGGCCAAACTAACAGGCCAGCGCTTTGCCCAACAAATAGATAGTCCCATGTATATAGTCCAGACACTAAAAGACTGCCAGTCAACAGTATGAGAGGCAACCCCATGATACCATTTAGCTCAGCATCGTCGTTATAAGAAAGTGCGCGTCTAAGTGTCCACCCAGCCCATGTGAACGCAAAAACTGGGATCCAGATCAGGTATGCATAGGGTGTATCAGCCAGTGCTGCCGTCCACAGCGGAGCCGCGTACGGCAGGATGGGTATCGTGCTTGCCGCAACCCATGTGTAAATCCAGAACAGCGAAGTCGTCTTCTGTTTATTGGACTTCGCGGTCAGCCGCCGCGATGTTTGCAACTGAGTGGACATGAATGATGCCTCCCATACGGATTCGTAAGCTGTATTGACGGGTTATCAGGGGATATAATCCTGCTGCATGAAAACGTGTTGCATGAAAATGAGGGGCTCCCGCCCCTCATTTTTTATGCGGGAATTACATTTGTTGTGAAGCAGCACGGCGTTTGCGAGTGATATAAAAGACGCCAAGCATGCCGATCGGAAGCAGCGCCGCGAGCGGAGCTTCTGGCAGTGTATCGATCAAGGGACCTGCTGTCGCGGTGTAGTTGACCCCGTTGTAAGAGTAACCCACGGCGATATTGACAGTTTCCTGCTTCCCAAAGTTAGGGATGGGCACGGTATATTCGTCTGTGGATCCCGAGATGTAGCTACCCGTCGTCGTCATCGCGCCGACAGAGCTATCTACTGGTGTGAATTGAAATGAAAGCGTTGGAGACGGTTGCAACTGACTGTCCAGATTGGGAACCGTCAGTGTGATGGACGTTTGCCCTGGCTGAAGTGTGAGGCCACTTGCCACATTTGTGGTGGCAAACGCGAACGGTGTTGAAAGTGCTAGTGTGCTAGCTACGATCGAACCCGTCACAACAAACTTTTGCCATTTATGCACAGGCTGAATCCTCCCTCTTTTATCTTCAATAGCATCTAAACGCACCCTGATGCCTCAGCAATCTTGCTAAAAGCAAATATGGGCGGACTACGAGTGCGACTACCACTCGTGCACACGTCACATTGTAGCGATAACCTGTCATGAATTGGCTAAAGTATCGGTAAATTCAAGATCAAAAAAACTTTAATCCACCCGCGACTGAGGTTACATGTTCCCCTGACAAGTGTGGCTGATCCATCGCATAAAAAATCCTTTACGTTATTGAAGTTCATAAAAATTACTATGCAGCAATTTGGCATAGGGAGCTCACCTTCGATGTGCCCTCGTGGTGGTCGTATCCGGGATGCCTATTAGCTTTCGCGAATTGTCTTAAAAACTTTATCTGTCATGCGGTAACCTGAATTCTAAAGTTGGGTCTTTATATTGTTTCATAGGTCAGTCCAATGTGACCTTGCGACGGTTGTCAGGCTACGTTTTTGCAGGCTATAATTCGCCTGACCGTGTTTATGAAGCGCCTAGTACGACATTATTTTATGTATGCCCAGATTGCGTCATCGGGAGGTTTGCATATGAGAACGAAGAGTTTTAGAAGCGTACTTTTCGGCTTTGATAAATCATCCGTAAATCGTGTGATATCTGATGTGGAAAGCAGCCTACGGGAGGCACAAGAAGAAATGGAACAGCTAAGGGTTCAGCTCTTAGAACAGACGGCGAAGAACGAAGAGTTGACTGTTGCCTTGGCGGCCATGCGGCGACATCAGATACAGATGTTGTCAAACTCCATGGGTGTTGAACCAGTCACCGTGCTAGTAGGTCCCACGGATTCATTGGGTGTGATCGTAGGATTGATCGATGCGCT
>JAKACY010000129.1 GCA_021821025.1 Bacillota bacterium
GAACGAACCCGCGCGCACGCGGGTTCGTTCGAAGCTATGCGGACTATCTTGGACTAGATGGTGCAGAAGTTGCGAGCCTCTATTTGGGAAGAGTGCGCGATGAGGAAGTTCCTGAGACGCTAACGAGGCGAATCGTGAAAAACGATGGTGGGAAGTCGTCTGTTCAAGCTCGATCAAGCGTCGTGCCAAAGAGAGATGCGAAACGGCAGTATCAGGGATTGAATCGGGCTAACAAACCTAGGGAACTCGGTTTTAGCCGCGTAGCGAGAGGGATCGCATGGGCGGTTGCCTTTGTTACAATTGTGGCCGTCGCGTATGCGGTGATCGTGAATCTCTCGGTAAAAGACCGAACTGCCGTCAGTTCGTCACCTTCTGCCACGCAGCAAAAGCAGGATGGGATAAGCGCTGGCAATAAACCTGCCACAGCGGTTAAACATGGACAGACGACTTTGACGCATGTCACACATGTCGTACCAAGCGTCACACTTACCAGCTTGGGCTCGTCAAGCAATCAGTCGAAGTTTTCGGTCACGACGAACAGCCCACTGACGGTATCGTTGACTGCAGCTACTGGATCTTGCTGGGTACAAGTGACAGCTGATGGACGGGTGATCGTGCCGAGTTACACGGTGCCGATGGGCAAAACGGTATCCTGGACGGGCAATTCATCTATTCAAGTTTATGTGGGGGCGAGCAATCACATCACGATGACTGTGAATCGTTTACCTGTGCCGTTGTCGCACACGTCGGTATATACTTACCAATTTGTGCGCAAGACTGGACACTAATCTATCAAAGTGAATGAGAGGGTTAGATCATGGCAAAAGACGCATCTTTTGATATTGTTTCGCAAACCGATATGCAAGAAGTGACGAACGCTGTTCATCAGGCACAAAAGGAGATCGAGACGAGATTCGACTTTAAGGGCAGCAAGAGTGAGATCTCGCTATCAGGTGAAGAAGTCATTGTCCTTTCTGATGATGAGTACAAGCTTAGTAGTGTCATCGACATTTTGCAGTCAAAACTTATCAAGCGCAGTGTGTCGATCAAGTCGTTAGACTATGGGAAAATCGAATCGGCTTCGCAAGGCACGGTCAGACAGACAATCAAAATCAAGCAAGGAATCGAGCAGGATGTAGCCAAGCACATCATGAGAGTGATCAAGGATAGCAAGTTGAAAGTACAGGCGTCTATTCAAGGTGATCAAGTCCGAGTCAGTGGTAAAAATCGGGATGACCTGCAGGCGGTAATTCAGGCTCTGAAAGATCAAGAATTCCCAGTCGAACTACAGTATGTGAACTATCGGTGAATAAATGTACTTATTGTACTTTGACACACGGTTGGAGTAGCATTATAATTTTATTGAGTCGATAGATTTGTGTTGTTGCCACCTCTGTGGCGAATCAGTTGTATGTTCGGAGTATGGTACAGATTTCGCGCAAACGTGGCGGGACGCAACCGTTACATTTTTTTTGCCTTTTGATCAAGAGTGGCGAGTGTTTTGTTTTGCATGGAGGATGATGATCAGTGTCTCGAAAAGTGTCGATGGTAACGCTTGGTTGTGAAAAAAATCTGGTGGATTCTGAGGTTATGGCCGGCATTATGGCCGAAAAGGGGTATCAAGTAACTGAAGATCCGCAAGATGCAGACGTAATCATTGTGAATACCTGTGCGTTTATCGACGCTGCAAAGCAGGAGTCTGTCGACACTGTGCTGCGAATGGCTAAGCTCAAGGCATTGGGCAAAAAGTTGGTGGTCGCGGGCTGCATGGCGCAGCGCTACGCGGATCAGTTGGCAGAGGAGATTCCCGAGATCGACGGTATTGTCGGAACGGGCGAATTTACGCGAATCCATGAGCTTGTCGAACGGATCAAACAAGGTGAGCGTCCTAAACTGATTGGTAATCCTGTGTATATCTACGATGAGTTCACACCGCGCCTGAAGGGTGTTTCGGCGTCAGCGTATGTGAAGATCGCTGAGGGATGCGACCATCGCTGCACGTTTTGTGTCATCCCGCAAATGCGTGGAGGGTTTCGGTCGCGTTCGATCGACAGCATCGTCGCCGAAGTGTGTCAGTTAGTCGCTGGAGGGGTGCGCGAGGTTAATCTCATCGCCCAGGATTCTACACAGTATGGAATGGATATCTACGGCGCAAGACGGTTGCCAGATCTCCTTCGCGCACTGAATGATGTTGAAGGTTTGAGGTGGATTCGCCTACACTATGCATACCCTGGTTATTTTACGGATGAATTGATTGCCGCTTTCCGTGACTTGGACAAGGTTGTCAAGTATGTCGATATTCCACTTCAACATTCTGAGGATCATATCCTTCGTGCGATGCAAAGACCCGGTAGGCAAAAGCATATTCGCGAACTCATAGGTAAGCTTCGTGAAGAGATTTCTGATGTAGTGATTCGCTCATCATTTATCGTCGGATTTCCGGGTGAAACAGAGGAAGATTTCAATCGGCTCAAGGATTTTGTCAGAGAAATGAAGTTCGACCACGTGGGTGTGTTCACGTATTCGCCGGAAGATACGTCTCCGTCTGTACACTTTCGGGATCAAGTGGAAGACGATATTAAAGATCGGCGTGCCAGTGACCTGATGGAGGTAGCCCGAGAAGTGGCAGAGGAGAGATTGGCGCGCTTTGTCGGAGCCACTATCCCTGTTCTGATTGAGGGTCGCGATGAAGACTCGGCTGGCTATATTGGGCGTACACCTTTTGATGCGAAGGAAATCGACGGCATTGTGTACGTCACAGGAAACGATTTGACGATCGGTTCCATCCTTCCGGTTAGTATTTCACATTCGGTTGAATTTGATCTTGTTGGGGAGGTCGTGTGAGTGAATCTGGCTAACCGAATTACGATAGCCAGAATCATTTCAATGCCAGTTGTGGTATTCTTTGTCTTGGAGCCATACACGTGGTTTAACGTGGTTCTTGGTAGTGTGACCTTGACTGGAAGAGATATATTGGCTGTCGTGCTGTTTCTGATCGCCACTGGCTCAGACGGCATCGATGGCTATATTGCGCGGTCTCGCAATATGATCACGGATTTTGGAAAATTCTTGGATCCCTTGGCCGATAAGCTTTTGATATCGGCTGTGCTGATTGCGCTGGTACAGGTTCACGAGGTTCCCGCTTGGGTCACGATCGTCATCGTCACGAGAGAGTTCGCGGTGACTGGTCTTCGCCTGGTGGCGGCTGACAGTGGTGAGGTGATCGCAGCCGGTACGCTCGGGAAGTGGAAGACGCGCCTGCAAGTGGTGGCGGTTGCTGCGATCTTGTTGCATGATTTCCCGTTTGCGTACATCGGCATACCCTTTTCTATGATCATGCTGTATGTCGCAGCCGCGATGACCATTATCAGTGGGGTCGATTATTTCATCAAGAATTGGCACGTGATCAACACGACCCGATAAGGGGGATGTTCAGTGAACGCTGAGCTGATCGCTGTAGGTACTGAGCTTTTGCTTGGTCAGATTGAAAATACACATGCTCGATTTTTGTCTTCCGATTTAGCGACTTTGGGTGTATCTGTCTATTTTCATTCGGTCGTGGGTGATAATAAAGAACGTGTAGCACAAGCGATCGAACTGGCCGCGAAACGTTCTGATATTGTCATCGTGACTGGAGGTCTGGGTCCTACTGATGATGATCTGACGCGCGATGCGGCGGCGCAAGTTTTTGGTTTGCCCATGGCGTTTAGCGACGAGGCGTTTTCTCTGCACGTGGCGCCCTTTTTTAGCAAGTTGGGCAAGGCAATATCAGAAAATAATCGTAAACAGGCTATGCGCATTGGGAACGCGGAATTTCTCCCCAATCCCCGGGGAACGGCACCCGGACAGTATCTTCTTGTTAATGGCAGGCACATCTTTTTATTACCTGGTCCACCACTGGAGATGCGGCCGATGTACCAAGAACAGGTGCGACCGCGACTTATATCGCTTGCGGGACGATCGCTGATCTATAGTCGGGTAATCCATCTTTTTGGTATAGGCGAATCGGATGTCGAGATGCGCATCAAGTATCTGATGGATTCGCAGAGCAATCCTACCTTGGCGCCACTTGCGTCTGAAGGCGAAATGGTATTGCGCCTAACGGCGCAGGCGCCATCGCAGGATGAGGCCCAGGCCTTGATTCGGCCATTGGAAGATGAACTCATGGCGCTCCTGGGCGAGTACGTTTATGGATATGATGACGACTCGTTGCCAAGTGTAGTATTGCGCGAACTGACTGCGCAAGCAATGTGCGTGGCGTTCGCGGAAAGTTGCACTGGTGGGATGTTGACATCCATGGTGGTGGATGTACCAGGGAGTTCTCGCAGTGTTAAGGGTGCTGTAGTCTCTTATGATAATAGTGTAAAAATTTCTGCGCTGGGTGTATCGCAAGATACTCTGCTGGCGGATGGCGCTGTAAGTGAGGCTGTGGCAATCCAGATGGCTGAAGGTGTCAGACAGAGATTAAACGCCAATTTTGGTGTTAGTGTGACTGGCATTGCAGGGCCGGACGGCGGGACTAAAGAGAAGCCTGTGGGAACCACCTTTATTGCGGTCGCCAGTGATCGGATGACGGTCGCCATTCACCGTAAATTTGCCGGTGATCGCGCACAGATCAGAATCCGTGCTGCAAAGGCGGCGCTTCATTTATTGTTACAAGTTGTTCGGGATCGACCGAAGGCATAGAGATTTTACCTGGTGGCTACACCGATATTAAAAATGTAGGATATTCAGAGAAAGATGAGGTTGATGGAATGACGTCTTTTTTGGAGTTTGAACTTAGCAAAAAGTTGCAAGAAGCAATCGATGAAATGGGATATGAGGAGCCGTCTCCGATTCAAACAACTTGTATTCCGCTTGTTTTAAGTGGGCGCGATGTGATCGGGCAAGCTCAAACAGGAACTGGTAAGACTGCAGCTTTTGGAATTCCGCTAGTGGAAGCGGCAGGAACTGGGCGCAGCGTACAGGCGATTATCTTATTACCTACGCGTGAACTTGCGATTCAGGTGGCCGGAGAATTGCGCAAGATCGCAAAATTCAAGCGGGTTCGTACACTGCCAATCTACGGAGGCCAGTCGATTGGACATCAGATTAGGGCGCTTGAGCAAGGTGTGCAGATTGTCATCGGCACACCAGGTCGGGTGCTCGATCATCTGCGCAGAGGGACTTTAAAATTAGACAAAGTTCGCACGGTTGTGCTAGATGAAGCCGATGAGATGCTGGATATGGGCTTTATTGAAGACATTGAAGCCATTCTTCAGGAGACGCCGAGTGATCGGCAAACGCTGCTGTTTTCTGCGACGATTCCGCCTGAAGTTCGGCGGCTTGCCAGTCGTTACATGAAAAACCCAGAGCATGTGCAGATGGTTACCAATGAGATGACAGTCCCTCTCATCGATCAGGTGTACTATAAGGTTCTTGAGCGCACAAAGTTAGAGAGCATTTGTCGGATCATCGATAGTGAGGATGTCACGCTTGGCATTGTCTTTTGCCGGACCAAGCGCGGCGTGGATGAACTTGCTGAGGCTCTTATCTCACGTGGTTATCTCGCAGATGGACTTCATGGGGATTTGAGCCAAGCGCAGCGTGATCGGGTCATGAAGCGTTTTCGCAGTGGCGAGATCGAACTTCTGATTGCGACTGATGTAGCGGCGCGCGGTATCGATGTCGGCAATGTGACGCACGTAGTCAACTATGATATGCCGCAAGACACAGAGTCTTATGTGCATAGAATCGGACGTACAGGGCGGGCCGGTCGTCGGGGGCTTGCCATCACGCTGGTGACGCCGCGTGAGTTCAAGCTGCTGAAAACCATTCAGCGTGATACGAAAGCTACGATCGAGTCACGTGAGGTGCCATCCCTTGAAGATGTCGCTGAACGGCAAGCCGAGCAGTGGCGTGAACGGCTGCAATCTACAGTGCAAGAGGGAAGTCTGGCGCACTACCGTGCTATTTTAGGAAAATTGGTAGACGAACTGGATCCGATCGATGTGGCGGCAGCCGCGCTCAAACTTGCATCTGCAGGTGAGCTTGAGGTCGCTTCGGATGAAAAATACGATTTTGGCGAGACGGGCGGAGCACCTGGTATGGTGCGTTTCTTCCTGAATATCGGCCGCAGTGCGCGTATGAGCCCTGGTGATATCGTCAGAACGATTTCAGAGGAAGCCGGAGTGCCTGTAGCGGCGATTGGTAAGATCGACATCTTTGACAAATTTACATTCGTCGAGGTGCATGAAGAGTCGGCCCCATTCGTTTTTGAAGCACTGCGTCAAACACGAGTGAATGGCATGCGGGTGAATTTGGAGCCGGCGCGTCCGCGTTCCGGTGGGTATCGCCGCTAGGATCACACACTTTTTGAGTTGAGGTAAGGGTAAGCCAAGGAGAGCAGATGGAATCGATCTGCTCTCCTTTTCTTTATATGATTATCCGAACAAACGTTTGTGTTTTTTGGCAGCAGCCTGTACAATATCTACTAGTGCCAATAGATTTGGCTGCAAGGGAGGGTATGATCGTCTTGGCTGATCGGAAGACGGCTTTGGACTCTGCATTAAAGCAGATTGAGAGACAGTTTGGCAAGGGTTCGATCATGAAACTTGGTGAAGCGTCTGCGACGATGAACGTGGAAACGGTTTCCAGCGGCTCTTTAGCGCTTGATATTGCGCTTGGCGTTGGAGGATATCCAAAAGGACGCATCATTGAGATCTATGGACCGGAGTCTTCGGGTAAGACGACTGTCGCGCTGCATGCGATCGCCGAGGTGCAAAGAAATGGCGGACAGGCGGCCTTTATCGATGCAGAGCATGCGCTCGATCCTCTTTATGCGCAAAAACTCGGTGTTAACATTGACGAATTGCTGATTTCACAACCGGATACGGGTGAGCAGGCGCTTGAGATAGCGGAGGCACTCGTTAGAAGTGGTGCTGTGGATATCATCGTGATCGACTCTGTTGCGGCACTCGTACCGAAAGCTGAGATCGATGGGGATATGGGTGATTCCCACGTTGGGCTTCACGCGAGGCTGATGTCGCAGGCTTTGCGTAAACTTAGTGGGGCGATTAACAAGTCTCGAACAATTACGATATTTATCAACCAGATACGCGAAAAAGTTGGTGTGATGTTCGGTAACCCGGAAACGACGACAGGTGGTCGCGCCCTGAAGTTTTATGCGTCTGTTCGACTTGAGGTGAGGCGTGCGGAAACGCTCAAGCAGGGTAACGATATGGTCGGAAGCCGCACGAAGATCAAGGTCGTAAAGAATAAGGTTGCACCACCTTTTAAGCAGGCTGAAGTTGATATCATGTTTGGCGAGGGAATATCTCGTGAGGGTAGTATCGTCGATCTCGGTACAGAGCTCGAGATCATACAGAAAAGCGGTGCATGGTATTCCTATGGTGACGAACGGTTGGGGCAAGGGAAAGAAAACGCGAAGCAGTATCTGAAAGAGCACGCATCCACGGCTGCGGCCATCGATGCCAAGATCCGCGAAGTCACGCTTGCGACTG
>JAKACY010000004.1 GCA_021821025.1 Bacillota bacterium
CACATGATGCTCCTTCGCATATCGCTTCATGGCATACGGAAGGTCCTCGGAAGCCCCCGCAGAATCAACTCCGCTAACCCTTCCGCCGCTGCCGATCATGAGCCCGATTTCGCCCGCATTGCCTCTTATCACGGTCAAATGCAGCCGTGAAGCGACATCAGCCGCCGTCTGCGTGCGGTATGGCGTTGCACCCACACCCACAGGGTCGAACACAATTGGCACACCAGCCTCGTTGGCGCTCTTTCCGGCGACAAGCATCGCAGACACGAGCGAGGGGTTCAGCGTGCCCATATTTAACGCGAGCGCGCCTGAAATCTGCGCCATATCGCTGACTTCTTCATGTGCATAGGCCATGACGGGCGATGCTCCGATGGCTAGCACTGCATTGGCCACGATGTTGTTCACCACTAGGTTTGTCATATTGTGCACAAGTGGCCGGGACCTCCGAACTTGATTTAGCAACTGACCAATCATATGATGCTGTCCTCCCATGGAATCCATTTTCCATTCGATAGCAAATAAGAACCCTGTTTCATATCTGCCTGGGCCAATGTGATTTTCGCGCTATGATCCGTCGGTCCATGACCTGCGCCTATATCCCAAGTTGCCGCCTGAACGAGTGCTTCATGGACGAAAGCCTTCGCTGTTGCGATCGCTTGTAGCGGCGAGGCTCCACGAGCGAGCATGGACGTGATGGCAGATGAAAAGGTGCAGCCGGTTCCATGGCTCTTCACGGTCGCAATTCGGGGCGTCGCGAGCGCGGTGAATCCCGATTCTTTATCGAAAACGACATCGATCGCCCACTTCGCCATGCCTTGCGTGATGCCGTTCTCTGCGTCTTGTTGCATCATATGTCCGCCTTTGATCACGACGATCTGTGGGCCCATGGCGGCGATGTCCACAGCCGCGCGCTTACAGCTGGTAAATGAGTCCAGTGTGTACCCACAAAGCTCCTCGGCTTCAGGAATATTCGGCGTGACGATGGCGGCAAGGGGCAATAAATCATCTCTCATGGCCGCGATAGCATGCCTTTTGAGCAAGGATGCCCCTCCCTTTGCGACCATCACAGGGTCGACGACGAGATAGGGTGGTCTTACTTCAGCCAGAAATGCTGCAACTTCATGGATTATCTCTGCTGAGGACAACATTCCTGTCTTGATGGCATCAGCGCCGATGTCTTGCATCACGGACTGCAATTCTTGTCTCACAAAGGCTGGGTCGAGTTCGGCGATACCTTGCACACCGAGGGTATTTTGCGCTGTGACCGCCGTGATCACGGATGTCCCGTACACCTGAAACTGGTGCATGGTTTTGAGATCAGCCTGAACACCTGCACCACCCCCGGAATCCGACCCTGCGATCGTTAAGGCTCTTACCACATGCCCGGCATCAATATACATAAGCTGACTCCACTGGCACCGGCCAATGTTCTAACGTATAAGCCATCTCAAAGAACTTGTACTCCATTTGGCAACTGGTGAGAAAGGCATTTTGCATGCTGCGAAGTTCATCCGCACTCGCATTCTTAGCAATCTGATCGAGAGCGTCAATCAGTTCTTTTAGACCGACAGCCATCCTGTCATCAGCGTAAAAGGAAATCCAGTCATAAAAGAGATGATTAGAAGTTGGTTGAAGCGTTTTTTGCATGGTTTTTGCGATGTCAACATAGATCCAATGACAGGGGAGAAGGACCGCGATGATGTCTCCGAGTTGACCCATTTGAGCTGTGCTCAGCATATGAGTAGCATAATGTTGGGCAGTTGGGGCCATTTGCCGACTATCATGCAGCATATCGTAATCCACGCCTGCTACTTTGCAAAAGTTCAGGTGCGCCGTGATCTCACCGTTTAGCACCAGGTCAATTCTGCGGTGGAAAAGTTGCATAAAGGATTGATCAGGCGATTTGGCGATGGCTAGTCCATACACTTTAGCGTAAGTGCTGAGATACTGAATATCTTGTCGTACATAGTGTATAAGGGCGCTTGGTTCAACGGACTGCTTCGCGATGCCATCTATAAAAGGGTGAGCGAGAACAGCTTTGAAGATAGAATCCGCCTGCTCACGTAAACGAGAGGAAAAAGTCAAAATATAGGCCTCCTTGTTAGAGGCCGCCAGGGGAAAAGGGAAAGGGCGTGACTGAAGTATAATCAAAAAATCATGCCACTTTCCTACGCTGGTATTATCCAGATCAGGTGCTAAGGGTTCAAGGACGAAGTCCTGTGTCTCAGCAAAGTGCTCCCCTAGTGGCTCTCTCTTATAGATTTACTATAGCACGCTGCTCGTGCGGCAGCAATGTAAGCTCTAGCCTAGCTGCGCATGGACTGCGCTTTGTTGCGGCGATAGGCGATTTTGGCTGAAGCAAGAATGTTGCCCGTCATCCAGATGCCAAGGAGCAGCGTGGGGATACCGGTGATCAGGCCCACCCAGTGTTGTTTTGTGATCGCATCATAGACCAGACCTGTGCCGTAGATGCCCAGTCCTAATGATAACAACCAAACGATCCACAGGCGAATACCTTTGAACATGTCACTTCGACCTCCTTACAGAATCCGCTTGATGCTATGCGTGCAGCGGTGAGCGTACAGAAGCAGCCGGTTCTTTTTGTTGATAGCAGTTTGGTGTGACGTTCTTGCTTGCTACAGGCGTCCTCGTATCTTTAAACTCTTTTTCGCATGATGCGCGCAAGGCACACGTTTCACATAAGCGATTTTTCTCCAGTCGGTTATACCAATCCCGCCAGATGATACGGTGAACTGGCAGTGCGCGTGGCAGTTTATTCAACCCTGGGATAAATGGAACCAGGATGAGGAGGAAGAATAAAAGACCTACAGTATAAGCTGCTGCTTGGTCGCCAGCCGATGAGGTGTTCCAAGGCGGAATCTGGTAAAAGAAGGTGTACGGTGTCAGCCACCATGGACCTGGAAACGCCGACTCATCGTGGTTGATGCCCCATTGTTCGCCAGACATGTCGAGTTGATTTGCAATCTTATGCAGCGCCTGGCCCTGTAAAAATAACAGGTCGTTTTGTACGTTGTAACGGTACACGCCATTGTTGGTCTCATGGTTCAACGCGCCAGACAACAGGCCAGAGCGTGCCAACTGCAGTTCATACTGCATCATGGTTGCTACTGGACCGTACTGGCCGGGCGCTACCATCACATTGCCGTTTGCGACAGTCGCGTGATTCAGCGCATTTTGCAAGTTTTGATCCCAAGACTGCTGCTGCGTATAGCTCGCTGTAGCGTAAGTATGGATCGCCTGCGACAATGCCTGGTTGCCGCTAGCCTGCGCGAGCATTGTGAGCGGCCCGATGACGTCGTCTTGCGCGGTATTTACAGGGTACGGTATGCCCCACCAAGTTTGCGGAGAGAAGCCGTACAATGATTGAATACTACCGGCGTTGCCATGCCAACCGTTGTTATATGGGGGCCCGTAAGATGCAATCGATCCAGATCCATTCAGATCACCAAGCGCTGTTTGTTCGATGACAACAGGCATTGTTTTCGATACCGCCTCGTTCGTCACGGCGGGACGGTATGGTGCACCCCAAATGCCAGCCACGACTAGGACTAAAACGGCCACGATAACGAGGCTGATCGTCCCTTCCTTTAACAGATCGAACTCTTTGGTAGGGAAGCGGAGTGAATCCCTTGTGAATCTTTTCATCAACGACCACCGCCTTTTTTCATCTTAGCTGGATACGGTGGAACAACGCCCATTCGGCGAACCGCCACGAGGTGCCATGCGACCAGCAGGATCAAAATGGCGGGTAAAACGGCGATGTGTAAGCCGTAGATTTGGCCGTTATTGAGCGCGTTAAAAAATCCGTCAAGGCCAGCGCCGTTAAATGCGTCTTTGCTTTGAACCTGATTCCACTGCGAAAAGAAATCGCCGCGAGATAGATACCCAGTGAAAGCAGTCACGACAGATACGCCAAATGATAACGCGCCTAAAACCCATGTAAAACTTCTGCCTTCGCGCCATGAACCCATGAAAAATTGTCCAACCAAGTGCATAGTCATGAAGAAGAAAAATGCCTGTACGCTCCAAAAGTGAACACTGCGAAAGTAGTCGCCCATCACGGATGACTGATACCAGAGAGGTCCTTTGGATGCCATGATAATTCCAGAAACGATAACGATGACCAAGCTACTCAGTGTGAGTACTCCGAAGCTATAT
Organism: Bacillota bacterium; assembly: GCA_021821025.1. Taxonomy (GTDB): domain Bacteria; phylum Bacillota; class Bacilli; order Alicyclobacillales; family SLC66; genus JAKACY01. The sequence continues at coordinate 4,180 of JAKACY010000004.1, forward strand.
ACGAGCGATGAAACATAAATAGGTTGCTCTGATGGGAGAAGCTTTTCCCACGCAAGCTGCTCAGATACTTTGGTCCGAACTTGCGTTGTCCAGTTCATTTATGGTTTTTCTCCTTTCCATGTGGATACTTTGCAACAGCGAATATGGCAAAAACAATCAGCCATAAGAAGCCGGCATAATAATTGGGCCAGGCGTTCGCCAGATCGACCATTTGCTTATCTCCTTTCTGGCTTGATGCGCGATATTATCGGTGGATCTACTATCCAAATTAATACAAATAGCTGTCACCACTGTGATATTGGTCACGCAAGGCCATGTATGTTTAATTAACATTCAATGAATTAATTACGACATTACGAACAGGTCCGTTACATCGGTAATTAATCTGCGTTATTACAATACTTCATGAACGGCTTGTGTAACATGGCACAAACGGATCGGTGTGCTAGTCGTATATGACCATCTTGAAGCGGCGTTATGAGATAAATAGGTTGGTATACAATCGGTTGTCTTGGAAAAAGAACCAGATCACGCGGCTCATTTTGTGATCGACGACCGGGATATGTGGTGATTGGAGAGCGGATTAACATAGGTGGTCACTATACAATCCATTTCATGAGTAGAATTTTGGCAGTGGTTTCATACTTGCTTACGAAAACGTTTTGGTAGTATACTCGCGTCATAAGGAAATCGTATTCAATGGGGTGATCGTGTGCCGGTTACGATTCGTGACGTAGCTAGGGCGGCGGGCGTCTCCATCACGACAGTATCAAGAGCATTGAATGGGTACGAAGATGTAGGGGCTGACACAAGGCGCAAAGTGGAGCGGGTTGCTGCAGAGCTGAAGTATCGGCCAAGCGCCATCGCTCGAAGTCTCGTCATGAACCGAACTAAAACCATCGGACTGTTGGTGTCAGAGTTAACGAAGGAGCACTCGGGACACCACTTTATGTTTGGTGTTCTATATGGCATTCATGATCGACTTGCAGAGTTAGGGTATGATCTTGTTTTGGTCAGCACTACGACTGCTAGGCAACGCCTTGTGAGCTATCTTACGTTCTGCACAGAGCGGCGTCTTGATGGCGTCATCGTGATGGGAATCCGCATGGATGATCCATATATCCAAGAGGTGTTGGACTCTGGGTTTCCTAGTGTCGTAATCGACGTCCCTTTGCTTAGTGAACGCTGTGGATACGTCATGACTGACAATGTATTTGGTGCTAAGTTGGCCGTGAGACACCTATTTGCAAAGGGTCATCGCGTAATCGGTTTTGTGAACGGCCACGTGCAGGCTGCAGTAAGTCGTGAGCGAAGATGCGGGTATGAGGAGGCCATGGCAGAATGCGGGCTAGTGGGCGATCCTGATTGGCAATTTGTGAGCGATTTTACGGAGCGCGGCGGCATGGAGGGTTGCAAGACTCTGCTGGAGAAAAATCCTGATATGACCGCTATCTTCTTCGCCAGTGATCTGATGGCTATGGGGGGACTACGGCACGCCCAAGCGGTCGGGCTAAAGGTGCCGTCAGATCTATCCGTGGTAGGATTTGATGACATCGAACTGTCCCAATATGTGACTCCTTCGCTATCGACGATACATCAAAAGCGCTACGAGATGGGTACGGTAGCGGCAGACATGCTGGTTGGTATGCTAGATCAAGGCAAAGCGCCGGAAGGGCGCCTGCTCTCACCGCAGTTGTTCGAGCGCCAAAGCACGTGATTTATATTGAGTGATTATTTTATACAAACATAGTTCGACTTTTGGAGCTACCTGCGCAGATATCGATGCACTTTGCGGTATCAAGCCGGGACGACTATAGGATTGCGACATGGTCGAGGTACTGTATGAACGACCCGAGATATTTGCATACATTCTTGTGGGTATCCGAAACGTTTCGGAAAGCCGAATAGGATATGGGAGAGGGAGACAATATGAGTGCATTTCACGTGATAAAGGAAAACGATTTATTTTTGCTGACCCAGCCTGACGGCGATATTGCGCAGCCGTCAGAAAACGCGTTTGGTTATGGCTTGTTTACTCGTGACACGCGCATGCTGTCAAAATTGTCACTGCAAGTTAATCCGGATGTATTTGTACTACTCAGTGCAGATGTATCTCGTAACTTTGAGGCAGAGTACCAGTACACCAATAAAGAACGGTGGCACGGTAGTGAGTTGATCATCCCTCGCGAGTGCATCTTGATGACGCGCAAACAATTGGTGAATGGGCATGGCTACTATGAGCAGTTAATCTTCAAAAACTATAGCTCACAATCGATAGAATTAGAAGTCTGCTATACTGCTGCAGCTGATTTTATGGACATGTTTGAGGTGCGTGGCTATCAGAAGGGTCAACTTGTTGGAAAGACCACATCAAAGGTCATGCCTTCAGGTGTTCGATTCACTCATGTCGCTTGTGATGGTCTATGTGATGTGACTGATATTCATGCTGCGTCAAGTACAGGTGCTGTGAACGTTGCGATGGAAGGTGACGATGTTGTCCTGAAAATAGAAGTCACTGTGCCTGCACGCGACACTCAACAGATGATGTTGGTCACCACCGTGCACGCAGGGATGGCAGAGGACCATATCCCGTCTTTTCACGACTACAGCCAAAACGTTTTTGCTCAGTTTTCTAATGCGCATGAAGGCGTTTCGAAGCATTATGCAGAGTTTCTGTCGTCTGCGCCGAATGTCTCGGGCGATGCCTCCTTTAAGTCTTGGTATGAACGCGGTTTGCTGGATTTGCGGATGCTCATGACTGATTTTGGTACTGGCTCTTTTCCAGTCGCAGGCGTACCTTGGTATGCTGTACCATTTGGACGGGATAGTATCATCGCTTCCTTGCAAATGTTGATTGCAAATCCGGATATTACGCGAGGGACACTACTTACTCTGGCAGCGCATCAAGGCGAGCGGGTGGATCCGGCGCGAGATGAACAGCCAGGGAAAATCATGCATGAGTTGCGCGCAGGCGAGCTTACTAGGACTGGTGAGGTGCCGTTCGGCCCTTACTATGGAACGATTGATGCCACACCGCTCTTTTTGAATCTGGCTTCAGAGTACTTTGCGTGGACCAACGACTTGCACACGATCAAAGAAATCCTCCCGAATATTATTCGGGCGTTTGATTGGATCGAGCAGTTTGGAGATCGGGATGGCGATGGGTTTGTTGAATACTATCAAGAAGCCAGTAAAGGTATTGCGAATCAAGGCTGGAAGGATTCCGGTGATTCGGTAGTACACAAAGATGGTCGATTAGCTGTGGCTCCAATCGCGCTTTGTGAAGTTCAGGGATACGTTTATCGTGCCTATACGAAGTGGGCAAGCATCTTTGCGCTGCTAGGTGATCAGGCCCAGGTAGATCGTCTGCAGGCTAAGGCTTCTCATCTGCAACAGGTATTTATTAAGTCGTTTTGGATTGAAGAAGACGATGCCATCGCTTTAGCGTTGGATGCTGAAAAGTCGACGGTTGGTAGTGTGAGTTCCAACATGGGGCAGGTGCTGTGGAGCGGGATTTTGCCTCACTCGATCGCTGATCGAGTGATCGACCGATTGCTTCGGAATGATATGTTTAATGGTTGGGGCATTCGCACGCTCTCTAGTCAAGAGCTTGCGTACAACCCACTGAGCTACCATAACGGTTCTGTATGGCCGCATGACACGTCCATGGTTTTAGCTGGAATGCAGCATTACGGTCGAACAGATGCCGTTTCGAAAGTGGCGGGAGGCTTGTTAAAGGCAGCAAAGAAATTCGAGTTGTTGCGATTGCCTGAGCTGTTTTCGGGGTATGGGTCGGACGAGGTGGAATCACCCATACCTTATCCTGTTTCGTGTTCTCCACAAGCCTGGGCTGCGGCAACGCCAGTTTTTGCACTTCAAGCGATACTTGGATTAGATCCTGAAGTAGCAAAAGGGCAACTAAGTCTGAACCCAGTCTTACCAAATGGAGTGGATCAACTGGTAGTCGAAGGGATCCGGATGGGCGGCGGGGAACTTTCAGTGTTTCTTATGCGGGACGGGGATCGTACAGCCTGCTCCATAAGGAGAAACAGCACGGGAATGGACATCATCTTTAAGACGATTTGAGTCAAGTGACTTCAAGGAGGTGATGCAGCCGCACGATCCATTGAAAATCGTAGCAGATATACAGTTAAGATATATCAATCATTATTGATTACAGGGGGAATTATGCCGTGAAAAAATCACAAAAATGGATGGCTCTAACTGCCACCTTTGCTTTGGGTACCACGATATTAGCTGGGTGCAGCACGACGCCGACTTCAGCGGCGGCTCCGGTGCGTAAGGCAAGCGCACCGATTCACCTGACCGTGGGCATGTGGTCTTCCAGCCCAGCAGAGCACTCACTCGTAGAAAGTCAAGTAAAGCTGTTCGAGAAACAAAACCCAAACATTAAAGTCAGTGTTCGCGTCATTAACGGGAACTATCTACAAGTGCTCCAACCGATGCTGGCATCGCACACAGCGCCAGATATTTTCTATCTTGACTCGTCAGTTGCGCCGCAACTTGAAGCATCGGGCGCTTTGATGAACCTGGATCAATACATCAAGCGGGATCATGTAAACCTGTCTGATTTTAATCCACATTTATTGTCCGCCTTTAAATGGAAAGGCAGTTACTATGGAGTGCCGAAAGACTTTAACTCCTTGGCACTGGAATACAACAAGTCCTTGATGGCTAAAGCGGGTATTAAGACGCCTCCGGCCACATGGCAACAACTTCAGCAAGACGCGGTGAAATTGAAAGCGAAACACATCGCACCTTTGTCCATGCCGGTCGATGTGGCTAGGTATTACCCATTTGTTCTCGACTTTGGTGGCAATTATTTTAACCCAAATACCAACCAAGCGACATTTCCTAACCCCAAAAACCGTGCTGGATTAGGGTACTTTATGAATATGGTCGAAAATGGAAGCATTGTTCAACCCAACGCTCTAAACGGCGCTTCTTGGGCTGGGCAGGCCTTCGCGGAAAATAAGGTGGCGATGGTAGCTGAGGGAGCTTGGCTCTTGCCCTTCATGCAACAAACTGCGCCTAAACTTCAATATGGAATTTCACGCTTCCCATCTTATAACGGTAAGAGCTATAACATGCTTTACACCGTGAGCTACTCGATGGCTGCAGCGACTAAATATCCTGCGCAAGCTGCTAAATTACTGTTCTTTATGACAGGCCCAGCAGCTGAGAAATTGACTGCACAATCTGGTCTTGCTATTCCCTCCCGGAGCAGCGAACAGAAATACTTTTTGAAGCAAAATCCGAGCTACGCAGCTTTTGTAGCAGGTGGCAAGGATGCCGTTCCATACCAATTTGGTACGTTGGGGCAAAACTTTGTTGATGCCATCAACAATGCCACGCTGGCTGGCATTTTGAAAAAGCAATCACCAAGCGTTGTACTCAGCTCTGCAACAAAAACGTTGAGCTCGCAGAGCAACTATTAAACTCTTCGGCAGCGTTATATCGTCGACTTGTATACGATCACATGAAGGTTATCCGGAGAATTCCTCACACGAGTTCTCCGGATATCAGATTGTTTCAATGAAAGCGAGGAACCGTAAGATGGACAATACAGTCAGTTCTACGACTGATCGGAGAAAACCGGGTCGCATAAGTAGGAGTGCGGTGGACCAAGCGCTGGCCGGTTACCTTTTTGTACTGCCTGCATTCGTGTCGTTGGTCGTCTTTTTGTTAGGACCGATTGTATATTCCTTTTACATCAGCTTTTTTCACTTCTCATTTTTGGATCCACAGAATGCGAGCTTTGCCGGGTTCGATAATTATCTCCATCTGTTCGTAGATCCCGTGTTCCTTCAGGCGCTTGGCAATACGTTCATTTATACCATCGGCGTTGTTCCGATTCAAACGGCTGTCGCGTTACTTTTAGCGGTAATTGTTAACCGTATTAGAGGGAAAACCTTCTTTCGTATCGCATACTATCTTCCGACTGTTACTTCCACTGTTGCCGTTGCGGTAATGTTCATCTTTATATTCAACCCAAATGGGTTATTAAACTCGTTTCTGTCGCTTTTCGGAATTCAAGGTCCAAACTATTTTAATGATCCCACACTCGCTTTGCCTGCGGTCATGTCTGTGGCTATCTGGTCATCAGTCGGTCAGTTTATGATATTTTATCTTGCTGGCTTACAGGATATTTCTGACGAAGTTTATGAAGCGGCTGCGATCGATGGAGCGTCTGGATTTCGGCTGTTATGGAGTATCACGATGCCGCTGCTTCGCAGAACAACATTTCTGGTTGTCGTGATGGGGATGATCGGGGCGTTTCAGGTATTTGATACAGTGTACGTTATCTCAAACGGAAACGGCGGGCCGATCGGATCCACCATGACGGTAGTTCTAGACCTTTTCAATAAAGCATTTAAGGATATGCAAATGGGATATGCATCGGCGATGGCGTTTGTGCTATTCGCCATCATCCTCATCTTTACACTCTTGCAAAATTGGCTCCTTGGACGAGAAGATTAAGAGGAGGTGGTTCTTTTGGAAACGAAACGTTCGGCATTTAAGGCGTCAAAATTCATGCTGTATTTCATTGCAATACTGTACGCCTGTATAACCTTGGTACCATTTTTCTGGTCCATCTATACTTCACTTAAGCCGACATCGGAAGTGTTTAACACATTTGCACCACTAAAGGATCTGAATTTTTCTAGTTACGCCTATATCCTGACGCAGTTTCCGTTTGGACATTGGCTCTTGAACAGCGCTCTCGTAGCCGTGATTGTTACCATTGGTAATCTGATCGTGAATACGCTAGCCGGGTATGCATTTGCGCGGCTAAAATTCCCTTTGCGCGGTTTTCTATTTTACGTTTTCTTGGCTATCATGATGGTTCCCGGACAGGTCCTGCTCGTCCCGATCTACATGATGCTTGCGAATATGGGGTGGATTGATACTTATCAAGGGTTGACCATACCGTTTTTGATGAGTCCTGTCATGATCTTCCTGGCTCGTCAATTTTTCTTGGGAGTCCCTAAAGAACTTGAAGAGGCAGGGAAAATCGACGGACTCACTCATTGGGGTATATTTTTTAAAATCTTTCTGCCGCTGTCCATGCCCATGATGTCTGCTCAGATCATCCTGACATTTCAAGGGAATTGGAATTCGTTTATGTGGCCTGTACTGTTGGAAACGTCGCAAAAAATGTACACGTTGCCTGTTGGCCTAAATTCTTTTTATGGGGAGTATAACGCATACTGGAACAGCGTATTGGCGGGAACTATCCTTTTGTCGTTGCCGATGATTATCGTGTTTTTGATATTTCAAAAGCAGTTTGTCCGAGGTGTGGCGACCACGGGAATCAAATAGCCGTTTTGAGCTGGTGACTTGCCCAAAGCTTGACACCTTGTTACTCGCCTTGTAACATCGATTACATCTAAAACTGTTTGGTGATGGAGCTCACCAAAACCGCCTGTACAGGCTGATGGCTCCTACGGTGTGGCTTATATGCCTGCCCGTAGGAGCCATTGTTATATACAAGGAGTGATTGCCGTGATCGTAGTATCTATTATCATCGGCGGCATGATTGGGGGAGCCATGCGCTTTGTGCTTGAGACGGTTATTCCCACGCCGCTGTCGTTACCTTTGGGGACATTGCTGATCAATTTAAGCGGAGCATTTTGCCTCGGATTGTTTTATGCGCTTGCAGACAAAAAGGGATATAAACCTTATATTCGAGCGGGCATTGGAACGGGTATTATCGGATCTTATACAACCTTTTCCACGATGAGTCTAGAGATGACGGAACTTGCGAAACGGGCTTTTGCGCTGGCTGCGTTATACGGGGTCATCAGCGTCGTCTGCGGCGTTTTGCTCGTCGCAGCGGGTGAGCGTGTGGTGGAAGCTATTTTTAAACATCCGTTAGACGAAGAGAAGGTGCCAGTATGATGATGGCTTTAAATACATTCTTGGTTAGCCTCGGCGCTGCAACGGGGTCTGTCTCAAGATATGGTGTAGGAAAGTTGTTTGAGAGGGTGACGAAGAGTCGTTTTCCTTGGGGCACCTGGGTGATCAATCTTACAGGGACCCTGCTGATCGGAATCTTCTTTCGGGACTTGGAGAGTGTTCGCCAAGATCGTGAATGGTGGATGCTTTTGGGCACAGGGTTTTGCGGCGGTTATACGACGTTTTCCACCATGTCTGTCGAGGCTAGGAGGCTGTTTAGAAGCGGATCTTGGCTCATTGCGGTGCTATACTTGGTCAGTTCGCTAGGACTGGGAATTTTGATCGCTTACTTGACGCAGTGGATCTAGTCAGCATCGTGATCTGGACATTTCCATTTTTCAAGCTCATTTTTAACTAATTTCAAGCCTTTCTACAGGTTTCATGGTTAGAGTTGGGACATGGAGGTGGTTTACATGTGGTCCATGAAGAGAACTGTCACCTTGACTCTTGTGGCGGTTGTGGGGTCCGCCATCGCAATACAAGTCACCTCAAACGCCCCTGGATACACGTTGCCATCTGTCGGGGCTTTGCAAGTGCAGCACGTAAAGGCAGCAGCGGATCAAAAACGTCTGCAAGTGGCGCAACAACATAAACAGGCAACGCAATTGACGATGGCAATTGGAAAGATACAGCAGCAGATATCTGAGTTAAAGAGTAACTATACAACTCATCTCAATCAGTTGGCTCGGCAAGGTGTGATCCAACTGTCCCCTAATAATTAAATGAAAGGACATCACTAAATGACGGTTGCTAATCCATCGGATAAAGCCGCCAGAGAGCGGACAATCAGCCAAATTCTGCAGGCCTGTACAGTGATCCTTGTCACCAGCGTTTTTTCCCTGAATTTTATCGCCGAGGGCAACCGCACCGTACAATCACTGAATCAAAGCGGTCCGTACCAGGATCAGTTGCGTCACATGATCGCAGCATCCTCTGCGTTGGCGCATGATTTAGAGTCGACCAAACAGGAGGTTCAAACGCTAGGTACACAATACGGTAATCTCTATCAAACAGAGATTCAGGATCTGTCTGTGGTGAATCAGGTAAACTCTCAGCTTTTAGCCAGTGGGCTCACACCAGTTAAAATCCCTGGGAAACCTCCTGTCGTGAAAGGATTCGCCAATCCATCATTATTGGCGACGAGCACGACTCCACCGCCTGTACAGGCAATTACCAGCGCATCTTAAAGGAGGATAGGCCATTGGCTAGGAATCGTACGAAGACGAAGTCAACGTGGGTCGCGCTCATGATTGCGGCCGCGGCGATTGCGACGATCGTAGATGTTGTACTCTCGAATCAGATTCATATGAGTCCGACAATGGCAAGAATGGCGCCGTGGTTGTTGGCGCGGGCGGGAGGTATCACCGCGTACCTGCTGTTGACTGCGTTAGTCGTTGTGGGGATGGTTCTGTCGAGTGTTCCAAACAGAGAAAATTGGCGTATGTCAAAAGTGCTACTTCCATTTCACCGATTTTTAAGCTTATTTTTGCTCGCGTTCTTGGCACTGCATGTGGCAGCGATCTGTCTCGATTCCTACGCTAAGGTGGGTGTCATGGGCGCGTTTGTTCCCCTTATGTCCAGCTACCGGACGATACCGGTCGCACTCGGAACTCTGTCTTTCTATGCGCTTTTGTTGTTAGCTGTCACAGCACGCTTTACGCGCCTCTTGCCAACAGGGAGGTGGCTCACGATTCATCGCTTCGCTCTCATCACATTCACCCTGTCGTTTTTGCACGGCGTGTTGACTGGTACGGATTCACCGCTTTTGACCACAATGTATGACGGTTCGGTGATTACTGTCCTTCTGACGTTGTTTATTCGATATGCATTTTTGTCTCGTCGCAATTCGGATGTAGTAGAGAGGCAGGGGTGACATGATCCGCCAATTCAAAGCGATGGGGTCACAGTTTTTGTTGCGCTTGGATCCAAAGTCAGGCGATGTTCCTGCAGAACAAAACTTGAAAGCTATACTGAAGCGTTTGTCTGACGAGATTATGCGCCTTGAACTTGTGATGTCGCGTTTTCGTCCTGACAGTGAACTCATGCGGCTGAACCAGTCTCTTGGCGAATTTGTACGCATATCGGATGAGATGGCGTCCGTTTTGCGTATCGCGCAAAAATCTTATGTACTGACACATGGGGTGTTTGATCCACGAGTTCTGAGTTCTTTAGAGGATCTAGGATACGGAGGCGCACCCTTGCCATCTCATGAGTTTATAGAACAAAATAAAACGCGAGGGCGAGACGTGCGCAAGAGAACTGGAGCGCTTTTTACTTGGCGCGACAGTAACACCGTAAAGGTGAGTGAGTCGATCGATCTTGGCGGAATTGGGAAGGGCTATACCGCAGACGCAGTGGCAGAGTGGATCGAACAATTTTGCCCAGATCAACTGTCGGGTTATATCGTTAACGCCGGAGGTGATATGGTTGTCAAGGGTGTTCAGCATTCTGGTGAACCGTGGTCTATCGGGATAGAGGACCCATTTAAGCCGGAACATTTGATCGCAGTCCTAAGTCCCGCACACAACCAGACAGCGGTATGCACCAGCGCGGTGTGGAAACGCTCATGGGTAACTCAAGGCAGGCGAGTTCACCACCTCATCGATCCTAAGACGGGTACATCTGCGCATACCGGTATTGTTGCAGTGACTGTTTTAGCGGACAACGCGACGATTGCGGAAACGATTACAAAGTACATCCTGATAACAGGTGGAGTATCCGGAATTCAGGTACCCATCGATCTATCGTACCTGATTATTTATGAGGACCAATCTGTTGCTATGTCTCCGTCGATGGTGAATCGTGTGACCTGGTTAGATAGAGAACAGCTTGCGCAAATTGAGATCCGTTGAATCCTCATGCATATCTCTAAAATTTTCCTCCATTTTTAATACTTTTCCTCCCGTCCTCTGTTAGAATAGATTTCTGTGGCATGGATACCGAGTGAGTAAATCATGCCGTAGAATGACACACTAACATCGAGACTAAGAAGGAGGACATTGCCTTATATGCCTACTTTCGGGCAATGGATTCATCCCGTACTGATCGTCTTATCGATCATCGCTATTTTTTTTGCTTTATTTAATTTTGGGAGCCTTAAAAAACTGCTGGTCGGTCACCCCATGCGATCGCGCGAGTTACAATCCAGTCATACGAAGCTGTATTGGCTGATCGCTCTTCCTGTTCTCGCTGCTGATCTGTATTCATCAGTCGCTTATGGGCCCGAAGCGGGCATCACAGAGTTAGCACCTTTGGGGATTGATGCTAAATGGTTCATTTTGCCTATAACTGGTGCGACCGTGATCTTACTTGGCATGCTCATTACTTCCTATATCATGGGCGTCATAGCTTACCCAAATGGTGGGGGAGCCTATGCCATTGCAAAGGATAATTTTAAGCGCCCGATGATGTCTCTGATCGCTGCAAGTGCGTTGCTCGTTGATTATATTCTTACAGTAGCTGTCTCTGTATCGTCTGGGATTCAAACTATGGGCTCTGCGTATCCTGCGCTTGTCCCACATGAAACGCTTTTGTCCATATTGTGCGTACTGATCATATTATTCGTGAATTTACGTGGTGTATCTGAATCTGCAAGTATATTTGCATGGCCTACGTTTTTCTTTATGGCATGTATGATTCTTCTGATCGCGACCGGCTTTGGAGACGAGGTGCGCCATGGTTTTGTACAACCGACCACCCCTCCTTTCGGCACTGTACCGCAGGCCTTAACAACGATGCTCTTGCTCAAAGCGTTTAGTTCGGCCTGCTCTGCCGTAACTGGGATTGAGACGATCTCGAACTCTGTTCCAATCTTTCGGGAGCCACAAAAACGTGGCGCGATCAAAGCATATGTTGTGCTAGGTTTGATTACTGGAGTAACGCTCTTGGGATTTTCATACCACCTTTATGTCCAAGGTATATCTGTCAACCCCAATAACACAATGTTGTCCCAATTGACCAGTTTGTACTTTGGGCATAGCATCGTATATCAAATCATCATGTGGTCTACTTTTCTCGTGTTGATACTGGCTGCCAATTCAACCTTTACTGGATTTCCGCAGCTTGCAGCTCTGGTCGCAGCGGATAGTTTTCTGCCCCGGGCGCTGACATTCCGCGGCGATCGTCTCGGCTATTCCAACGGCATGATTGTGCTTGCGGCGTTGTCGACGCTACTCATCGAAGTGTTCAATGCCCAGACAAATGCCCTTATCCCTCTATATGCGATAGGCGTGTTTGTTGCGTTTACGGTTGCGCAAGTTGGGCTGACCAAAAGGTGGCTTCGCGTCAAAGGAAAGAATTGGACAGTCAAAGCAGCGATTAACTCATTTGGTGCCGTGGTTACAGCTTTAGTGGCTGTTATTTTCGCCGTCACAAAATTCACGGGTGGAGCATGGATCGTGTTGATCGTATTGCCGCTGCTGATTCTCACTGCAGTTACGATTCGCAAACACTATAATCAAATTGCCAACGAACTACGCATTGATCTGAGAACGATGCGCCCTGGTTCACACCGCGTGATCTCGATCGTGTTGATCTCCGGAATAAACCGCGTCGTGCTAAACGCTATCTCGTTCGCGCAAAGTATTGATACAGACGCGATCGCGTTGTACATCGGGTTTAGCGATGAATCAATCGAACGTATGGAGAAAAAATGGGAAGAGTGGGGTACACCCTGTCGCCTAGTAACCCTCAAGAGTGAATACCGCTCAGTACTTTACCCATTGGCGCGTTTTCTTCAGCGCCTTGAAACTTGGGAAGGCGGAAAGCCGGATCATATCCATGTGATGATCGCACAATTTATCCCTAAAAAGTGGTGGCATTATGCCTTGCACAATCAGACGTCTCTCCTGATCAGGGCGTGGCTCTTGCGCAACAAGGACGTGGCTATCACCACTCTGCCATATCATCTTCAGGATTGATTAATATCATCAGCATAACATGGCGCTCCTGCTAGGGCGCTTTTTTATGCTTTTTTTACGTTTAAGGGTTACTTCTTTACCCCATATTAACTCGTGGGGCTCTTATAATCGACAGCATGTGAAAGATATTGCGCACAGAATGATCCCAAATTTTGAGGGGGGTAGGTCATGGGAGATGTATATGCGATCGGCATGTTCGTGCTCGTGTTTGCGCTACTTTTCTGGTTGGTGCGATTATTTGACAAAGCGTAGGGGGATATAGCACATGGTGGTGTTGATTTTAATTTCTTTGGCATTGATGGTGTATCTAACATACGTCATTTTTAACCCAGAAAAATTTTAAGAGGAGTGAGTGCATTGACTTTTTCTGGGGTCGTCGGAATCATAACTGTGGTTGCTTTGGTGCTAATCTTGAGCATCCCGCTTGGCGGCTATATCCATCGCGTCTTTACAGGAGAACGCAGTTGGTTTGAACCGATCTTCGCGCCATTTGAACGTCTATTGTACCGATTAATCGGCGTGAATCCGAAAGTAGAAATGGACTGGAAGGTCTATATCAAGTCCCTATTGATTCTGAACTTCGTCATGGCGCTGTTTGTTTACCTGGTTTTTCGCTTACAAGGCGTCTTGCCTCTTAACCCAGATGGAGTTCCAAGCATGAACTGGGCATTGGCCTTTAACACAGCGGCCAGCTTTGTCAGCAACACCAACTGGCAGAGCTATGCAGGCGAATCATCCATGTCGTACCTTGGGCAGATGGTGGCGATCACCTATCTTCAGTTCACGACTGCGGCGACTGGCGTCGTGGCGGCGATTGCGTTTGTGCGAGGTGTCGTAGCCAATCGTTCAAGTTCACTTGGGAATTTTTGGATTGATTTAATCAAAGTGCATACGAGGCTGTTGTTGCCGCTAGCTGTTGTGCTCGCGATCGTATTTGTGGGACTCGGTGTACCAGAAACCCTGCAAGGTGCAGCGAGCGTACACACATTGCAGGGCGCTAGCCAAATCATTTCGAGAGGCCCCGTAGCTTCGTTAGAAGCGATCAAGCAGTTGGGGACAAATGGCGGAGGTTATTTTAATGCTAACTCCGCTCATCCGTTTGAAAACCCGAGTACCATCACGGATGTTCTACAGATTTTGGCGATGGCGCTCATCCCGACGGCCTTGATTGCGACGTTTGCTCGATTTATCAAAAACCGCAGGCAAGGTGTAGTGCTGTATGTCCTCCTTACTTCGACGCTGTTGATCGGTGCGTTTGTGGTGTATGCCAACGAGGCGATCGGCAACCCCATGTTGCATCATCTATTAGGGTTATCTGGGCCCAATATGGAAGGCAAGGAAGTCCGCTTCGGAGTCGGGCTATCTAGTTTATTTACGGCTGCAACGACGGCCTTCACCACAGGAGCCGTGAATAACATGCACGACAGCTTGATGCCGATTTCTGGTTTGATTCCGCTGCTCTTTATGATGTTCAACACCGTTTTCGGGGGCATAGGTGCTGGCCTTCTCAACATCTTGATGTTTTTGGTCATCACCGTGTTTTTATCAGGGCTGATGGTTGGGAGAACGCCCGAGATATTTGGGAAAAAGATCGAGGCCAGAGAGATCAAACTGGCCACGGCGGCCATGCTCGTTCACCCATTTGTCATCCTGATCCCGACCGCGGTCGCGCTGGTTACGAAAGCTGGCACGTCGTCAATTCTCAATCCTGGCTTACATGGTCTCTCGGAGGTGTTGTACGCATTCACATCGGCGGCTGCTAATAACGGATCGGCATTTGCTGGCCTAAACGCCAATACGACATTTTACAATGTCTTGCTCGGGCTGGTTATCATGATAGGTCGGTACGTTTCGATTGTCGCCATGTTTGCGATGGCAGGATCTCTGGCTAAAAAAGCGGTGATTCCAGAAAGCGTTGGGACACTTCGCACAGATACGTATGCGTTTGGAGGTGTCTTCGTTGCGGTGGTTGTGATTGTGGGCGCGTTGACGTTTTTCCCTGCGCTGGCCATTGGGCCGATCGGTGAACACCTGCAGATGTGGGCAGGTCATCTCACTCGGTAGGACTTTGTTGCATGACATGAAAAGGGGAGTAAAACGTGGCGAAAAGTTCTGTTACGACCATGTCCGGCGCGATGGTCAGTCGTGCGATCGTGGATTCGTTTAAAAAATTAGACCCGAGAATCATGGTAAAAAGTCCAGTGATGTTCGTAGTCGAAGTCGGCTTCGTCATCACGCTATTACTCAGTTTTGATCCCAATCTGTTTGGCGGCAATTATGGGCCTCACTCTGGCGAGCGAGCATTTAACATCGTCGTTACGGTTATTCTGTTTATCACAGTTTTATTCGGAAATTTTGCCGAGGCGATCGCCGAGGGCAGAGGCAAGGCGCAGGCAGAATCGCTGCGAAAAGCTAAGACGGACCTCTCGGCAAATCGTAAGAAGGCAGATGGGTCCTACGAGACTGTGGCCGCTACGACGCTGCGAAAAGACGATGTGGTTCGAGTTATCGCGGGAGAGATGATTCCGGCTGATGGCGAGGTCATCCAGGGCCTCGGAAGTGTTGATGAATCAGCGATCACTGGTGAATCAGCGGCTGTTATTCGCGGCGCAGGCGGTGACTTCAGTTCTGTAACCGGAGGCACGAAGCTGTTATCCGATGAACTCATCATCAGGGTTACGGCGAATCCTGGGGAATCTTTTTTGGATAAGATGATCGGTCTCGTGGAAGGCGCAAGTCGCCAGAAGACGCCTAATGAGTTGGCCCTATCTGTGCTGTTGGCGGGACTTACGCTGATATTTTTAATCGTCGTCGATACGCTCGAGCCTATGGCCATCTATGTGCACGGAAAGATTGATGTCGCGACGCTCATCGCCCTTTTGGTGTGCCTGATCCCGACGACTATCGGCGCACTCTTATCGGCGATTGGCATCGCTGGGATGGATCGCGTGATCCGCTTTAACGTCATCGCCAAATCTGGTAAAGCCGTTGAGGCAGCTGGTGACGTCAATACCCTAATTCTTGACAAGACGGGGACGATTACGATCGGCAATCGCCTTGCCAGTGAGTTCGTTGCGGTGGGGAGACATACGGAGAAAGAGCTTATCGAGTTGGCCGTTCTATCATCTTTGTTTGATGAAACCCCCGAAGGCAGATCGGTTGTAGATCTCGGGAAAGAAAAAGGCGTGTCGTTTGTTCGCGAAAAGTACCACGACGCTGAAAATGTCGAATTTAGTGCAGACACGCGCATGAGCGGGCTGACTCTAGTCGATGGCACAATGGTTCGAAAAGGCGCGGTGGATGCGATTTCGCGCCACGTCATAGAGCGCGGTGGATCCATTCCGGAAGATCTCAGAGAAAAGACAGACCGGATCGCGATGGAAGGTGGCACGCCACTAGCTGTCGTAAGGGAAAAAGAGATCTATGGTCTGATCTATTTGAAGGATATCGTGAAATCCGGCATGCGAGAGCGATTTGAAGAACTGCGGAAGATGGGGATCAAGACTGTGATGTGCACCGGCGATAACCCCTTAACCGCTGCGACGATCGCCAAAGAAGCCGGTGTAGATGACTTTATCGCGGAAGCTAAACCTGAAGATAAGATGAGGCTCATCAAAGAAGAGCAGGCTTTGGGTAAACTTGTCGCGATGTCCGGTGACGGAACCAACGACGCGCCAGCGTTGGCGCAAGCAGACGTGGGGCTCGCGATGAACACAGGGACACCGGCTGCAAAAGAGGCTGGCAATATGGTCGATCTTGATTCGGATCCCACGAAACTCATCGAAGTCGTATCGATCGGGAAGCAACTTCTGATCACGCGCGGTGCGATCACGACATTTTCGATTGCAAATGACGTGGCGAAGTACTTTGCGATCATCCCGGCAATCTTTCTCTACGTGCTACCGCAGCTTGGCGCGCTGAATATCATGGCACTGACAAGCCAGCGGTCAGCGATCCTGTCGGCATTGATCTTTAACGCGGTCATCATCCCGCTGCTGATTCCGCTTGCGATGAAAGGCGTGAAGTACCGTCCCATGAGTGCAACCTCCATGCTCATGAGAAACATCTTGCTGTATGGGATCGGTGGAGTGATCGCTCCATTCGTGGGCATCAAGCTGATCGACATCATCATCACATGGCTTGGTATGGCCAACATTTAGGAGGACTAGCAATATGATAAACGTGTGGCGATCACTTCGATTTCTCGTGGTGTCCGTGGTGCTGTTGGGGGTCATTTATCCCGTTGTGATAACAGGTATTGGGCAGCTTGTTTTCCCGTTTCAGGCAAATGGCAGTATGGTTTCTCTAAATGGGCGCATCGTGGGCTCTGAGCTTATTGCACAGGCTGTCACGAGTCCGGGTTTGTTTCATCCGAGGCCGTCAGCTGTCAATTATGCGGCGAATGGTTCTGGCGGTTCTAACCTAGGGTCCACCAATCCTGCGCTTGTCAAAGAAGTGCAAGCAAACATCGCGAATGTAGAGAAGCATAACCCGGGTACGCTAGTATCCTCCATCCCGACTTCAATGGTCGAATCATCAGGGTCTGGCCTCGATCCGGATATATCCATTCGTGACGCCATGATCCAGATACCGCGAATTGCAGCGGCGACAGGTTTGAGTCAAAGCGCATTAAAAAACCTGGTTGCTCACTACGAGCAAGGCCCTTTTCTCGGTATCTGGGGGCACTCGATGGTTAATGTGATGCAGCTCAATTTGGCAATCAAACGAGAGGCACAATGATCATGGGAACGAGTGGGACTGATGAATGAGATTCAAGGAGCACCAAGCAAAAAGGGCCAACCGGGTTGGTTGAAACTCTTTATCGGTGCAGCGCCTGGTGTAGGTAAAACATATAAGATGCTGCGTGAAGCCCATTCGCTTTTGGAGCGAGGGGCTGATGTGGTCGTAGGATATGTGGATGTGCACGATAGACCGGAGACAGCAAGTTTACTAGCTGGTCTTGAGCTTATCGCGCGCAGACAAGTTGCTTTTCGGGGCCGTGAGTTTGAGGAAATCGATGTGGATATGATCATCGCACGCCACCCTCAGGTGGTCGTGATTGATGAGTTGGCTCATAGCAATGTACCCGGATCTAAACACGGCAAACGATACATGGATGTAGAATATTTGATCGATCATGGCATTGATGTGTTGACTGCCGTGAACATTCAGCATATGGAACATGTGAGTAAAGAGGCGGAGCAGATTACGGGTGTTACCGTTCGTGAGATTATTCCAAATGAGTTTGTGAAGCGGGCCAATGAGATTGAGGTTATTGATGTCACGCCAGAGACGTTGCGTCAGCGTCTGCGCGATGGCAGCATCTATCCTATGGAAAAGGTTGAACAAGCGTTAGAACATTTTTTTCGCTCATCTAATCTTTCTGCACTGCGGGAGCTTGCTTTGCGAGAAGTCGCGGATTCTGTGGATGAACGACTGCAGCAAACATTTGATCGCAGTAAAATTCCTGGGCCAGTTGGTGTCAGAGAGACGATTTTAGTATGCGTGAGTTATACTGTGCGTGCAGAGCGATTAATTCAAACGGGAAGGCGCGTCGCAGATCGCATGAAGGCAGATCTGATCATATTGACGGTGATTCCCCATCATCAGGAGTCGTCCAAGAAATCCCATGATGAGTTGAGCCACTTAGGGCAGCTGGCTGAGCGTTACCAAGCAAGGTATATGACAGAGCAGTTGCAAGATAGAAAGTTAGGCGCTGTTATTATGGATGTGGCTGAAGCCCTAAGCGCGACGCAGATCGTGATCGGGCAGCCGCATAGAAGTCATAAATTCATGTTTTGGAGGGACAGTCCCGTCCGCTATCTCCTGCATCATATCAAATATGCCGATCTTAGAATTGTTGGGTGGAAGGAATGAATCATAATCAACCGGGTAAATTAACAATTTATGTCGGTGCAGCACCGGGCGTCGGGAAAACTTACCGGATGTTGCGCGATGCGAACGATCTGCTAGAAAAAGGAATTGATGTGGTCGTCGGCCTTGTGGAGTTTCATGGGCGATTTGATACGGCGTTTCAAGTAGGTAGACTCGAAGTGATGCCTAAACGCCTCGTTTGTTATGAGGGCAAAACTTACGATGAGCTCGACGTTTCTGCAGTGATTGCTCGGCATCCTAAAATCGTCTTGATTGATGAATTGGCTCATACTAATGTACCGGGGTGCGAAAGAGAAAAGCGGTACCAGGATATTCAATTTATATTACAGAACGGTATAGATGTATGTACGGCAGTTAATATTCAACATGTGGAAAGTCTGCGCGATAAGGTGGAACATATTACAGGCGTCAAGGTGCGCGAACGGGTGCCTGACGCATTTATAGAACTTGCCGATGAAATCAAATTGATTGACGTAACCCCTGAGACCCTTCAGCAGCGGCTGGAGGAGGGTAAAATCTACGCTGCGGATAAGGTTGCCTGGGCACTGGAACACTTCTTTCGGCTGGGCAATCTGACTGCTCTGAGGGAGATCGCATTACTCGAAGTGGCTGACGGTGTGGATCGCCAGCTAGATCAGGAGAGAAAGCAGGACCTAAGTCAAGGCGCATTAGAACCTGCCGAAGGTATATTGGTTTGCGTCAATTATCGGCCACATTCAGAAAAGCTGATCCGTCGTGGTTGGCGAATCGCGGATCGTCACCATGCCAAGCTTTATGTGCTCGTGGTGCTGCCCAGAGAGGACATGACGGTTGAGGAAATGCGCGACCTCGAACGCGTTCGACAACTCAGTTTACAGTTTCAAGCGACATTTATAACGAGAAAGGTTGGCGGTCACAGCATCGGGGACGAAATTGTCACGGTGGCGCGAGAACTAGCCGTTTCGCAAATCGTGATCGGTCAATCTCCTGTTGGTAAAGGTAAAAAGCTAAAAAGATTTCGCACAAGTCCGCTGGATTATGTGCTGGCAAACGCGGAGTTCGTGGATCTTCACGTCGTCGCTTACGGTGGGCAGGAGACTATGAGCAGTGGGTGATTAGAGTGTCACAAGAAGAGGTTGGCATTCGCCGCGGACAATTGACGGTGTTCTTAGGATCGGCATCAGGTGTGGGTAAGACGCGCGCTATGATACTGGCGGCACGAGAAAAGCAGCGGCTGGGGCGGCGTGTCGTGCTGGGATGTTTAGAGCAAGATTATGTTCGAAGGTGGGGCGATGCAGCGGTTGATCTGCCGACGATCGCGCAAAAACGTCACTTTCATAATGGTCACATAGGGGTTGAGTTAGATGCCGAGGCGATCTTGCTCCATCGGCCCGACCTTGTTCTGGTGGATGGACTGGCAACTCCTAATCCCTTAGGGTCGCTGCATCCACGGCGGTACATGGATGTCGATGACCTCTTATCGGCCGGAATTGATGTATATACGACGCTCAATATCCACGAGGTGGAGAGTCTCAGAGATATCGTTGCACAAGTGGCTGGCATACAGGTTGATCAGGCAGTTCCAGATTCATTCTTGGATCGCGGGGCTCACTTCCAACTGGTAGATCTCCCGACAGATGAACTGATTGAGTTCTGCCTGAAGAGAAACGATGTCGTTCAGACTGATGCGATGCGGCGCTTTTATCGGCCGGGCAATATCTCCGCGTTTCGAGAACTTGCAATGCGCTACGTTGCGTCACATGTGGATCGGGATCTTGAGCACTACATGGCGTTTCAAGACATAAAGGGACCTTGGCCGGTCGCGGAAAAACTGATGGTATGCGTGAGTGCAAGTCCTTTCTCAGAGCGACTCATTCGCATTGGGCGCCAAATGGCCGCAAGTTTAAAATCAGATTGGATGGCTGTACATGTTGAAACGCCGCGTTCATTTCGAGCAGAGCCAGGCCTTGCTGATACGTTAACGAGAAATTTAGCGCTCGCGGAAGAACTTGGGGCTGAAGTGGTTTCTATTTCTGGTCATGATGTCGCGAGGGAATTGTTAGACTTGGCTCAACATCGAAATGTTTTGCAGATTGTGATTGGAAAACCTAGCAGGATCCCGTTTTGGGATTGGCTGCGGCCTTCCGTGGTAAACCGAGTGGTGCAAGAGGCTGAAGGCATTAGCGTCCACCTGATTCCGGGGCGACCTGGTCGCGCTTTGAACGTCAAGCCACTGCGTCTGCAACCGCGATCTTCATCCTCGTCGTATACCATCGCGACACTTCTCGTGGCTATACTGACGCTCGCTTTACAGCTCTTAGCGATCAAAACAGGTTTGGTGAACATCGCGCTGGTATATCTGTTGCCGGTGTTGGTCTGCGCGGTCCGCTACGGGTTCGGTCCGGCGATTTACGCTTCAGTGATCGGCGTGTTATCGTTTGATTTTTTCTTCGTTCCACCTGTATTGAGTTTTTCGGTGTCAGACTTGCGATATTTAGTCTCGTTTGCCGTCTTTCTCGCTGTGGCTGTCCTGACTGCCAGTCTGTCCGCGAGGCTGCGGCTTCAGCTTTTTCGCAGCAACCAACGAGAGAGGAGCAACGCGGCTTTGTACGGTCTGAGCCGACAGATGACTGCGGCTTCGGATTTGGAATCCATTTACAATGGGCTGGTTCGACATGCGAACGATACGTTTTCGGTCCCAGTCGTGCTTTTTTTGCAAGATGAGTCGTCCACTCGGTTACGCTTGGCAAAACAGTCGGATCCTTCATCTGCATTTGGCAGTTCGGATGCTGACTTGGCATTGGCGACTTGGGCATTTACTCACGTAGAGACTGCTGGCAGAGGCACGCATACTTTACGTGAGTCAGCGGGCCTGTGCTTGCCGCTGAAGGCTGATCACGAGATACAGGGTATTTTGGCGATTTATTTCGATGATTCAGATTCTTCCTTGATGCCTGAACGGATCAGATTAGCTGAGGCGCTTGTCGATGTAGCTTCGATGGCCATCGTTCGCATCAAATTGGAAGAAGAAGCGAAAGTGGCGCACCTTACGGCTGAGTCTGAGCGCTTAAGAACGGCGCTGCTAGATTCGATTTCCCATGAACTGCGCACGCCGCTCACTGCTATCATCGGATCTGTAACAGGCATGATTGAGTCTGGCGAGAAGTTTTCTTTAGGCGACCAGAGAGAGCTTTTGCTTACGATTCGTGACGGTGCGATGCGGATGAACCGTTTGGTGGTCAATTTGCTCGGAATGGTGAGGTTGGAAAGCGGGATGCTGCGACTGCGCAAAGAGTGGTGCGATATGGCAGACATCGTCGGTGTGGCCTTAAAGCAGGTAAAAGATGCACTGCAAAACAGGAGGATTCAGGTCCAAATCGCAGAGGATTTGCCGATGATCCCAGCTGACGATGTCTTAGTTGAACAGGTCTTAGTAAATGTTCTCAGTAATGCAATCAAATATTCTGTTGACGGATCGCAGATTGGCCTGAATGTTTGTTATGCAGACCAGTCTATTTGCGTTTCGGTTAGTGACGCTGGGATCGGCATCGCCGAGGATGAATTGCCGCACGTTTTCGATAAGTTTTATCGGGCCCGCAGAGCCAGGCGCGTACCAGGGACGGGGCTTGGTCTTGCGATTTGCAAGGGGATTGTCGAGGCGCATGGTGGAACGATTGCAATCAAGAATGCGCGACCGCAAGGCGTGGAGGTTACGATTCGCCTACCGGCTTGCACTAGGCATGACATTGTTATAGAAGAAGGAGACAGTGAAGATGTCTGAAGACGGGGCTATCATATTGGTCATCGATGATGAACCTCAGATGAGAAAACTGCTCAAAGTAACCTTGCAAGCGCACGGCTATCAGGTGGTGGAAGCTGCCACGGGTATGGATGGGTTACGTGAAGCCACGACGGCCCATCCCGATCTTATCGTACTCGACTTGGGATTACCTGATATGGAGGGGATCGACTTATTAGCTCAGATTAGAGAGTGGTCACAGATCCCAGTGATCGTTGTCACCGCACGGGATCGCGAGGATGAGAAAATTAGGGCGCTAGATGGTGGAGCAGACGACTATGTTACAAAACCCTTTGGCATGGGGGAATTGGTTGCTCGAATTAGGGTTGCACTGCGCCATGTTGCGAATGTGGTGAATGAACCAGTGATGCGTGTTGGACACCTCGTGATCGATCTTGCACAGCGAGGGGTTGAAAAAGACGGGGAAAGAGTAAAGCTTACCAAGACCGAGTACGACCTACTAAAAGTGCTGGCGGTCAATGCGGGACGGATCATGACGCATCGACAACTTTTGCAGCAAGTGTGGGGCGGTCAAGCTTATGACACAGCCAGCCATTATTTAAGAATTTACATTGGACATTTGCGCAAAAAATTGGAGGATGACCCGACGCGGCCGCAGATGATCGTTACTGAGCCTGGTATTGGGTACCGACTTGTGACTGA
Source organism: Bacillota bacterium (assembly GCA_021821025.1). GTDB lineage: Bacteria > Bacillota > Bacilli > Alicyclobacillales > SLC66 > JAKACY01. The sequence continues at coordinate 27,415 of JAKACY010000004.1, forward strand.
TGAATAACATGGGTGCTGATCAGAACGAAAACCCTTAGGGGCATGCGACTGTTTGTCGTGTTTGTATGTCTTGACACTTGGGGTGGGGGGGTATAGTATTTTGGTGGAAGGGTGGAGGTGGGTCGATGCACGCTTACCAGGAGAAGAGCGCTGATATGCTCGCGCGCCTTAAAAAGATTGAGGGTCAAACGCGTGGGATTCAAAAGATGATCGAGCAGGATCGCTACTGTGTGGACATTCTCTCGCAGCTGTCCTCGATTAAGGCAGCACTGACTCAAGTTGAGTTGATGCTGTTGGAGAGCCACACGCGCGGTTGTGTTTCAGACGCGATTCGGCAGGACAACGGAGAAGAAAAAATCTTAGAACTGATGCAGGTTATTCGGGCTTATGTGAAGTGACACAGTGCTGGAAGTGGGGTGTCAGAAATGGCTGAAGCGGCGATGCAAACGCAAGCTCAGACGTTAAAATTAAATATTTCGGGTATGACATGTGCTGCGTGTTCAGCCCGAATCGAGAAGAATTTGAACAAAGTTCCAGGTGTGCTGGGCGCGAATGTAAACCTTGCATCCGAGCAGGCGTCGATTTTGTTTGACCCGGCACAGGTGGCTCCCGAGTTATTTATTGAAACAGTGCGTAAAACTGGCTATGACGTGGCAAGTCAAAAGTTGGAGCTCGATATCGGCGGGATGACCTGCGCCGCTTGTTCTGCTCGCATAGAGAAAAACCTCGGCAAGGCGCACGGCGTGGTATCTGCGAATGTGAATTTGGCCAGTGAAAAAGCGGTGGTGGAGTTCTTTCCAGGCCTTACAACTGCGCGTGACCTGATCGATGTCGTGGCGAGAACTGGGTATACGGTATCAGAGACAAACCTAGCGCAGATCGGTGAGGAACGAGAAGATCTCGTCAACGCGTATTCGCGCATGAAGTTCATGTTTATCTTAGGTGTCATTCTGAATATCCCATTATTTATACAGATGGTTAGCCAGTTTACCCCATGGGCGTTTATGTTGCCGGTGTGGATACAGTGGACTTTGGCGACACCGGTGCAGTTTGTGGTGGGATGGAGATTTTACAAAGGCGCATACCATGCGCTTCGAGGTAAAGCCCCCAACATGGATGTGTTGGTTGCGCTCGGCACTACCGTAGCGTACGTGTACAGCGTCGTGCTGACATTATTGGGACGTACAGGAACGCTGTATTATGATACGTCAGCGCTCATCGTGACGCTGATCTTACTAGGTAAGATGCTTGAACAAAAGGCAAAACGGCAGACGTCGGATGCCATCAAGAGCCTGATGAAGCTGCAGGCAAAGACAGCCCGCGTGATGAGAGATGGGCTAGAGGTCGAAGTGCCACTTGAAAGTGTATTGGTTGGAGATGAAGTCATCGTTCGCCCTGGCGACAAGGTGCCGGTAGATGGCGTGATCGTCACGGGACGGTCTTCGGTCGATGAATCAATGCTGACAGGCGAGAGCGTGCCGATTTTGAAGGAAGTCGGAGACCCTGTGATCGGGGCTACGATCAACAAAGAGGGCTCTTTTCGCTTGCGTGCGACCAAAGTTGGTAAGGACACAGCGCTGGCGCAAATCGTACGCATGGTGGACGAGGCGCAAGGATCAAAAGCGCCGATCCAACGGCTCGCAGATCAGATTTCAGGGATCTTTGTGCCGATAGTGCTTGCGATCGCGCTGGTTACGTTCATCATCTGGTATTTTATCGGGGGAGTTACGCCAGCCTTGATTCATGCTGTTGCAGTGCTTGTGATCGCATGTCCATGTTCGCTTGGACTAGCGACGCCAACGGCGATCATGGTCAGCACAGGAAAAGGCATCTTGATCAAAGGTGGCGAGTCGCTAGAACAGGCGCATAAGATCACCACGGTGGTTCTCGATAAGACGGGGACGATCACCAAAGGGCGACCAGAGGTGACAGATGTCGAGCGATTCTCGGATTTATCTGAAGAGCAGGTGATGTACTATGCCGCCAGTGCGGAAAATGGCTCGGAACATCCCTTGGGGCAGTCGATTGTCAGTTATGCGCAGTCGATAGGCGTAAGCTTCCCGGGGGCGTCACACTTTGAGGCGCTACCTGGGTATGGCATCGAAGCGACTGTCGATGGACAGTCTGTGTTCGTTGGGAATCTTGCGATGATGGAGCGCCACAGTATCGAAGTGTCAACTCAAAGTACAGTGCGGATGCACGCGCTTGAATCGCATGGAAAGACGGCCATGCTAGTCGCGGTGCATGGCCGATTAGCCGGGGTCGTCGCCGTGGCGGATACTGTGAAAGACACATCAGCTCGTGCGATTGCAAAGCTGCATGACATGGGTGTCGATGTATTTATGGTAACAGGTGACAATGAGCGGACAGCCCTCGCGATTGCACATGAGGTTGGCTTAGATGATGCACACGTGATGGCTGGTGTATTGCCTGGGGATAAGGTTGTAAAGCTCGATTCGCTGAAAAAAGAGGGCAAAGTTGTGGCAATGGTAGGCGACGGGATCAACGATGCGCCGGCGTTAGCCGCAGCAGATGTAGGGCTTGCCATGGGTACAGGAGCAGATGTGGCCATGGAGGCCGCGGATGTAACCCTGATGCGCGGAGACCTTGGCAGCATCGTGGAAGCGATCGCTTTGTCTCGCGCCACCATGAGGAAGATTAGGCAAAACCTGTTCTGGGCATTTGGGTACAATACTTTAGGTATTCCGATCGCGGCCATAGGAGCTATCACACCCGTGATCGCGGGAGGTGCAATGGCGCTCAGCTCGGTCAGCGTTGTTAGCAACTCTTTGTTACTCAAGCGCTTTGGCAAGCACCACTTTTAATATGTTTTAGAAGTGAGGGAGAACCTTGAACACTGCAGTGCTTGTTGTCGACGATGAGGTATATATGCGCCAATTGGTACGGATCCACCTGACTGGAGCGGGACACCATGTGCTAGAGGCTGGCAGCGGGCGAGCAGCGCTTGATGTGTTGGAAAAAGAGAAGGTCAGCCTTGTGGTGCTTGATGTGATGATGCCCGATATGGATGGTTGGGAAACATGCTCGAAGATTCGCGAGTTCTTTCCCAACCTGCCCGTGCTTATGTTGACGGCGAGAACCGTAGTGGAAGATAAAGTGGCGGGGCTAAACATGGGCGCGGATGATTACCTGACGAAACCCTTCGATGCAAGGGAATTAGTGGCTAGAGTGGGAGCTTTGTTGCGTCGCACTACTGGTGAAATTTCTGCGTTGGTGTTTTCTGATATCGGCCTGTCGATCGATGTGGATGGTAGAACGGTTGAAGTTCTGGGGCAATCTATTCCAAGTACGCCGAAAGAGTTTGATTTACTCTTACTGCTTGCCAAGAGACCTGGCAAAACGTTCACACGTGAAGAATTGCTAGAACTTGTTTGGGGCTTCGATTATTTTGGTGATAATCGGACGGTGGATAGTCATATTAAAAATATTAGGGAAAAATTAAGAAATGCTGGACTTGATCATGATCCAATCGTTACCGTTTGGGGTGTTGGCTACAAATTCATAACCCAGGCCTAAAAATCATCACTATTGACTATAGCTTATAGTCTACTATACTGTTGCCGAGCCTACAAAAAGGGTAGAGAATCAGTAAAAGAGAGTGGGCCCGATCCTCAAAACGATCGGCGTTGACGGATTATAAGCGAAACAGGTGAGTGATGTGGCAACTGAGAACAAGCGCCGCGAGCAGCAAGGGAAGGACGTTATCGGTGAATGGGTTTGGTGTTCTTTGCAAAAAAAACACATCAATATCGACGCATGCTTTTATTGCCCATTTCTTGAGTCTATCGATCTCGATCATAGAAAACGCACATTGACCTGCCATTCAAACGGGCTCATTGCAGAAGAAGATCGTGAAGCGTATGCTTTCATTCGGATTTTAAACGTTGCGGAACTATATGGTAATGTAAACCAGGTATGCAGAGAGATGGGCATTACGCGCTATCAGTTTTATAAATATAAGAGGATTTATGAGCGGCAAGGCCTCGCGGGACTAAAGGCGATTCAGAAGTTGTTCTGAGTATACGACTGCGCCGATCATCAGAATAGGGGACTGGCAGGCATGATCGATGCCATTCGCAACAGCATCGCGATCAAGATCGGGCTCGCGATCATAGGGCTCGTCGTAGTCGTGTTGCTCGCGTTTTACGTATCGCTGCACCAATTGATCGATCAAGTGTTAATACTTCAACGAGCTGCGCATTCGACGATCGATCAGATCGAGATATGGCTAGTCGAAGCTGGTATTGGTGCGGTCTTGATGGCAGTCGGTCTAACCTTTTTCTTAACGAATCGATTGATTCAACCCCTGGCAAGAATTGAATCCGCTGCCAGAGAGATTGAGAAGGGTGATTATATGATCAAGGTTCCAGTCCAAAGTGCAGATGAAATCGGGCGTTTAGGCGTATCGATCAATGACCTGGCGGAGCACCTTCATCATCTCGATACGTCAAGAAAAGAGTTCCTCGCAGATGTAGCGCACGAATTGCGAACACCTCTTACTTATATTAAAGGCTATAGTGAAGTGGTCTTTCAGAAAATGGCCCAGTCGCCCGAAGAAGAGCATGAATATTTGCGCATCATTTATGAACAATCGACACATGTGGAACACTTGATCGATGATTTATTTTCTCTTGCGCAATTGGATGAAGGGGCATGGAAGATCATAAAGGAGCCGACTGATCTATTCGAACTCGTGCAACGCGTGGTGGCGAACCTTAAACCTCGTGCGGTACAGGCACAGATCAGCCTGATGTTTTTTGGTGAATCTTTTGGCCCAATCATGGCAGATGCAGCAAGGATTGAACAGGCAGTTGCCAACTTGATTGATAACGCATTGCGCTACACGTGCGCTGGTGGGCGCATAGACGTGCTTCTGAGGTTAACTGGGTCTGACTTTGTGGAGATTGCAGTTAAGGATACGGGCAGCGGGATACCCGAGGAGGATTTGCCGTATATTTTCGATCGGCTATACCGTGTTGATAAGTCGCGCTCACGGCGCCAAGGCGGAACAGGCTTGGGGCTCGCGATCGTCAAACAAATCACACAGGCACATGGTGGCTTTGTGTCCGTACAAAGTAAGGCAGGAGAAGGTACGACGATGATCATTAGGTTGCCATTTTACTAAAAGAGGTGGTGCATGTCATGAAGTTTCAGGATTTTCTCTATGAAAGACCGAATTTGTCGGAGTACGAAGTGAAATTTCGGTCGCTTTTAGCAGATGGGAAAAGTGCGGCGAATGTACACGAAATGAATAATGTGATGCAAAAAATTAACGAACTGCGGGATCATTTTGAATCCATGCAGCAACTCGTTGAAATCCGGCACACCATCGACACGACGGACCCTTTCTATAAAGCTGAGCAGGAATTTTTCGATGAGAGTCAGCCGATCTATCAAGGATTTGTAAGCGAGTACTATCAAGTGCTAGTTGATACAAAATTTCGTAGTGAATTGGAAGCCAAGTGGGGAACGCAGCTTATTCAAATCGCAGAGTTGCAACTGCAGACCTTTAAACCTGAAATTATAGAGGATCTGCAGCTTGAAAATCGTCTGGTCAGTTCTTATGTGCAGCTGATCGCATCTGCGAACATTATGTTCGAAGGGCAAGAGAGAAACCTTTCTCAGTTAACTCCATTTCTGCAGTCCACGGACCGCGATGTGAGAAAACGGGCCAGCGCAGCAAAGTATCAGTTCATGCAGGAGCATGAGGATGAACTGGACGACATTTATGACCAATTGGTAACAATAAGGACGCAAATTGCAAGGAAGCTGGGGTACGAAAATTTTATCGGGCTTGCGTATGCGCGCATGTTGCGCACAGACTACAACGCGCAGATGGTGGCGGATTACCGGGAAGCTGTTCGCAAGTACATCGTGCCAGTCGCCTCATCCTTGCGAGAAAGGCAGCGCCGCAGGATCGGCGTAGATAATCTGATGTTCTATGATGAGAGTTTAGTGTTTCCGACGGGAAACGCCAAACCGCAGGGTGACCCTGACTTTATCGTCAATAACGGCCGCAAAATGTATCACGAACTCTCATCTGATACCGACGAGTTTTTCAATTACATGTTGGATCATGGGCTGATGGATCTTGTGAGTCATAAAGGGAAAGCTTCAGGCGGCTATTGTACATATATCAGTGAGTTTCGGGCGCCGTTTATATTCTCGAATTTTAATGGCACGTCTGGGGATATCGATGTGCTGACTCACGAAGCAGGGCACGCGTTTCAGGTGTTCATGAGTCGCGATTATGCGGTACCGGAGTATCACTTCCCGACTTACGAAGCATGTGAGATCCACTCCATGAGCATGGAGTTTATCACATGGCCGTGGATGGAGTTGTTTTTCGGCGATGGTGTAGATAAATACAAGTTTGCGCATTTGAGCGGCGCGGTCCTGTTTATCCCATACGGTGTGGCGGTCGACGAGTTTCAGCATGAGGTGTATGCTAACCCGAATGCAATGCCCGCAGAGCGTAAACAGATGTGGCACAACATCGAGAAAAAGTATTTGCCGCATCGCAACTATGAGGGGATCGATTATCTGTCGCGCGGTGGATTCTGGCATCAGCAAGGCCATATCTTCAGCACACCATTTTACTACATCGACTA
>JAKACY010000130.1 GCA_021821025.1 Bacillota bacterium
TGCAGGACCAAGGTGAAATATTAGTGGCAGACACGCCCCGCCTTTTATGGTACAACCTGGTGCAAAGTGGTCTGGAGTATACCGTAAGCAATGAACCGCAGCATTCCACAACGGTGATCAACGTGACACAGATAAAAGACCCAGTCAATGGAAACTTTGATCCCACATGGCAAGACCTTCGTGGCGTAACTTGGTTTGTGCCCCATCCGCAAAACGCGGAGATTGAGGTCGATGGGCAACTCGTATCTGAGGCAGATATCGTTCGCTCTACGGGAACGATCGGCATCGCATGGTATCCGCCAAACACCACGAACTGGGCCGTAGCTCAAAACACGCCCACATATGAACGCCTTGATGAACAGATGAAGGCGAGAGCAGCGAAGATCGGTTGACACCTGATGTGCCAACCGACGTTTTTTAGCCTAACTCTACCGTGTAAGGTCCAGCCACTGGATTTCCTCTTTAGTAAGCACAATGCTGGCGCCTTTTTGGCAGGAAATCATCTCTTGCTCGTTTTGTGGTCCGATGATCGCACAGGTCGGAAATGGCTGATTCAACACATATGCCAGTGCGATCTCTATCGTCGCCACCTGCTTTTCTTTCGCGAGCTCTTGCGCCCTGCGGTAGCGCTCCCAGTTTTCATCGTTGTAAAAGACACGCACCAGGTCTGCGTTACTGCGATCTTCGCTTGTAAATCGGCCCGTAAAAAATCCTCGCGCCTGTGATGACCATGACAAAAGCGGCAGCTGCGTCCTTTCATGCCAGGCGAGCGTCTGTGCATCCGCAGATACGCAACCCGCCCAATACGGCTCGATCGCTTTTGCCAGGCTCAAGTTTGGACTATTAAATGAAAATCCTCGCAAGCCGTGCTCCTTTGCGTAGTCGTTAGCCTCCTGCAGGCGCTGATAAGTCCAGTTCGAAGCCCCGAAAGCACGGATGCGGCCGGCCTCCACGTGTTCATTTAGCGCTTCAATGATGGGCCCCACCTCGATATTCGGATCATCGCGATGCAGCGCATACAGGTCGACATAATCCGTCTGCAAGCGCTCGAGGCTGATCATCAGTTCCTCGTCGATCGCAGCCTTATTGACCCGTGGCCCATTCACGTTGTGGTGCGCGCCTTTTGTGAGGATGTTAATGCGTTCCCGATTGCCCCGTGCCGCCACCCAGTTACCGATCGCCTTCTCGCTGTTACCACCCACGTAAATGTACGCCGTGTCGATCGTATTTCCGCCGATTTCAAGGTAGGCGTCTAGAATCTGACTAACCGCTTCCATCCGATCTGGATGAAAATAGTCCGATCCCATCACCAGTTGCGTTATCGACTTTTCTAGTCCGTCAATGTTAATGTGCCTCACGTTTCATCGTCCTCCCTTACATCTCTACTCGCACGCGCTCATACGCCGACTTTAAGCAGGCATCAATCACTTTCATGTTGTAGACCGCATCGATCGGATCAAATTGCAGCGGCTCTCCAAACAGGATGCTGCGTCCAAAGTTATCCGCCTGCAGCGAATAAGGGTTAAGTTTTTCAAATGTCTCTTCCCTACGCTCGCCACGCACTGTTACAAAAAAGTTCGCGTCGCCCAAGAAGGCATACGGCACGTCGATCTTTCCTTCTGTACCGAGGATTTCAAGCGTATTGCGAGATGCAGCCCACATCGCACAGTCAAAAGTCAGCGACACTTTCCCGGGAAATTCGACAAGTCCCGCGGCCATCATGTCGACGTTGTCATGCTCTGGAGAGAGTAGCGCGTGCACGGTTGCGGCCTGCGGCTCTCCTTCCAGAATCAGTCGCGCTGCGCTAAGCGGATAGCAGCCCACATCGTAGATCGATCCACCGCCCATGTACCGCTTGTAACGCACGTTGTTCACGTCTTTCGCGTTATTAAACGTAAACGTGCCGTGGATGCCGCGAAGATCTCCGATTTCCCCCGAGCGGATGATCTCTTTGATCCGGTCATACCGCGGATGATAGCGATACATAAAAGCTTCTGCCAGCTTCACTCCAGACACTTGGCAGGCCTCCACCATGTCCGCAGCTTCCTGCGCATTTAACGCGATCGGCTTCTCACACAATACGTGCTTGCCGGCCTGCGCCGCTCTTACAGTCCACTCTTTATGTAAATGATTCGGCAGCGGGATATACACCACGTCGATCTGATCATCAGCTAAAAGCGCCTCATAGCTGCCATACGCCTTTTCGATGCCCATCTGCTCGGCGGCTTGCTTTGCTTTTTCCTCTTCCCGACTGGCGATAGCCACAACCTCGCCAGTTTGCGAGTTTTGAATCCCCGGAATCACCGCCCGCTTTGCGATCCCCGCAGTGCCAATCACACCCCAGCGAACCTTTCTATCTCCCAACTCTACCACCCCATTGTCCAAGAGATTATGCGCTTACAAAATAGACTAACTTCTATCATTATACCTTATGGAAGCTTCGATGAGGACATGACGAGTGAATATGATCAAATAAACCGAAGCCCTGCCCACCGTTGTCAAACGATCGATGGGCAGGGCCGATCATGCGTCACACGCCGCCTTTTTTGTGCCTATGGAACATAGGCAGGAAAGTCAGGTCCCGCAGCAGGCGGCACGCCGAACGTGGCGCCAGAAGGAGATAACCCATGACTGATGATGTCCGAAAACATCTTCGGTGGATAGCTGCTCGACCACTGCGGCAAGCTGTTAGCCAGCGTCGTAACAGGGTATCCTTCCCACACAGCACCTACGACATTTGGCGTGAACGCCGCAACCCACAGGTCACTGTCTGTCTGCGATGTGTTGGTGTAAGCCACTGATCCCGTCTTGCCAGCCACCTCATGGCCAGGAGCCGATGCGCCCGCCACGATGCCATTGACCACATTGTTTCGAAGCAGTCCCACCATCTGCTGCGCGGTCGATGCAGACATGACTGTGACTGGCTGCGGATTGTACTGATAAATCACGGAACCATTATCCGCCACGATGCGATCGATCGCATGCGCTGGTATGCGAACACCGTTATTGTCAAAGGATGCGTAGGCATCGGCCAGTTGCAGCGGCGATATGCCTGGGATGATGTTGCCTAACGCAATGGTCAGGTTCTGATTGCCGGGATTCGATAGATCAATACCCGCACGCTGTGCAAAATCGATTCCGGTCTGGATGCCGATTTGATTTAGGAGCCATACGGCCGGCGCATTCCAAGACTCAGCCAGGGCCCAGCGCATCGTGACGTAGCCATTAGCAGTTGCATGGGGCTCCCAGTCGCTTACAGTATAGTTCCCAAATGTCAATCGATTGTTTGTTCCATCCATCAGCGCTGATCCGGCGTTCCATTTGCCCGTTTGAATGGCAGGGCCATAAGCTATTAGCGGCTTCATCGCAGATCCCGGGGAACGCTGCGTCGACACGGCATAGTTGAAGCCTCTGTACGAATACTGGTTTTGCCGTCCTCCTACCATCGACTCGATTCCACCCGTATGCGGATTGATAAAAACAGCCGCACCTTGCAACTGTTCTGTCGCTGTGCCAAGTGGTGTCGGATAGTTGTTCAAATCGTTGACCGAGGTATACGTTGACAACTGCAACTGCGGATCGAGCGATGTGTAAATCTTGATACCGCCATACGTTAAAAGCTGGCTGCTAAGGTGCAACTGGCTCAGTTCTTGATACAGATAATCCCTGTAATAATCATACTGCACAGGAATCGGCGACGAGGTAGCTAGCTCGTGTACATTCAGTTCCAGTGGAGCATGTTGTGCCTGCTGCATCGTGCCGTAAGAAATATAGTGTTGCTCATACATCCGCTGCAGCACGAGGTTGCGACGCTGGCGTGCCAATTGTGGATTCACGACCGGATCATATAAAGACGGGGCCTGGGGCAGTCCTGCCAGAAGTGCAGCCTGTGGCAGTGTCATGCCACTCATCTGCCCCGGCCTTAAGCCAAAGTACCCATATGCTGCCTGCGCGATACCAGTGGCGCCGTTGCCAAAATACACATGGTTAAAGTACATGTCAAGGATCTGGTTTTTCGAGAAATGCCGCGCGATCTGAAGCGCGATCACAAGTTCCTGCAGCTTATACTTCAGTGATCGATTGTCATGCAAATAGACCATTTTCGCGAGTTGTTGCGTGATCGTACTCGCGCCCTGACCGGTATTTCTATGCAGGATATCGCTCAACGCCGCGCGAAAGTACCCGCGAAAACTAAACCCATAGTTGTGATAAAACCCTGCATCTTCAGTCGCAATCAACGCCTTTTGAAGCGTTCTCGGGATTTCAGTGAGCGGCACTCGCTGTATGCCGACGGACGGAATTTTAAATGCCAGATTGCCATAGCGATCAAACACTTCAGTCGGCCGACTGGTTTGGTCGAGGATCGCCAGATTCACGCGCGGTGTGGAAACGATCCACACAACGATGCCACCGACTAGCAACACCGCGAATAATACAACATCGACCAACCAAACAACCTTGATCCACCGTGGTACTCGCCTTCTTGGCGGCTTTTTGCGCACTTTCTCAGGAGACGGGTGAGGAGAATGTGCGACGCGCTTACGATCCATGAAGACCCACCCCTCCAAGACATGACAAAATTAGCGATAGACCCTATCCGAATTTCAAAGGGATAGAACTACCGCACATCACAAACGATTTCGAACTCAATCGTTATACGTAGACTGACGTCCATGACAAAGGATCTACTCATCCTCGCGATGCAACCGCCATCGCTGAAATTCCAAAAACTCTCTAAACTGATCCTTGCTGATTCCAGAATTCATTGCCTCTCTGGCAAGCTCAACCCACCCAGGATCAATCGCCTCATCCGCAGCCTGTTTGTCCGATTGAATCAACGTTTGAACAGATACGTCCAATACGCCAGCAATCTTTTCAATGACCTGAATGGAGGGATTGATCTGAATGAGCCGCTCAATTGCGCTTAGATAAGACTTCGCAACTCCTGCGCGCTCCGCAAGTTCCGACAGTGACAAACCTCGTTCCATGCGAAGCTGCTGAATTCGTTTCCCAATCATGCAAGACGACTCCTCAATAGAATCCAGATATCTGCTGCTATTATAACAGAGAGTATTTGCTTATGTATTCTCATTGCCCGAATCAATCGTGTTCATGGGCTCCAGCAACCGTCTATTTTGCAAGAAGATACGAACTTCATCCAGCGTCAGTCCAAGGTGTTTAGCACTCAAAATAAGCTCCAGCCACTCCCAGTCAAACATTTCATAACCCCAGTCCCCTAAATCATACCCTTGCATGTATCTTATCCCCCAACCTGTGTATCTAGCGCTTTCTGTTGGCAGTCCAGCGTTCATAGCCAGATCGTCTCTATTTTTCTACGCGATCTTGCGGCTTTAGATCTGTGACTTTGCGCCCCTGCTTTTCAGTCAGGTTTACCTTTGTCTATAAAGCAAGCCGATACCCATATTCTATGCGCAATATTTAGAAATAACTAATATATTGATTTCTATAATTTTCCAATTCACCTAAATAGGCTTAAACACGCTCATTTCTAAGGTTCTACCCGTTTCATGTTCTCTCGACTCGGGGCATATACTCATGGTACCAAGTTCTTTATAAAGAACATATTGAACGATATAAAGTGCCGAGGTGAATGATGCACACGATGGATAGCCACGATGCAATAGGCAGCACCGATACATTCATCTACAGGACGCGCAAAGAACGTCAAGAGGTTGAACGCCGTCGACACGCAAAGCAGAAACAAAAGCGACTTAAGTGGCTTGGCCTTTTGAGCATTACCACAGGCCTGTCGCTCAATTCCCTTGCGACCTCGCATGTGGTCCGTGGCACGGAAGCGATGTTGACGAGTTCAGCTTCGACAAGCCTATCATTTAGTGCGGCGGACCATTTTCCACAGTGGTATCACAACCTGGTTGTCCAGATGAATGTGTGTGAGGACAGGGCAGGTAACTTGCTTGCTGACATGCAAGCAGCCGTCTTCAAGCAGGGAACATCTAGGGATGACAAGAAAGCGGACAATCAAGAGCAAGTCAGTGAACTAAACGATCTCTTAAACCAGCTTCAGGACGACCAAAGCCATCTTAGATCTGGATTCCAGAGTGCATCAGGAGTTTACGCCACCATATCGCAAGCAGCTAGCGAAGATCAAAGTAAGTATGGCAATACTCACTCTGCTACTTTGCACATAGAGTCGCTCGCACAGTCAGACTCGCGCAAAGCGCAAGCACAGAATCAACAGCAGGCGAGTGACCTCAGTGCCTTCGCAAGTTCGGAACAACGCATCGTGGGATGGGGCCAGTCGGCCGAGGGTCAGGGAAGTTCGATCTTGAGTGGGATTGGCTCGGACGTCGCGTCTGCACAGCAGCTTGTGGCGCAAGTACGAAGTGAATTGGACGCGGCTAAGGCAGCAGAGCATAAGCATGCGGATCAGGCTTCGAAAAAAACGGTAGATCAGAAGAGTGGCACGGCAGCAAGTAGCGCAAGCATCGGTGGTGGCTCAACTTCTGGTTCTTTGCCTAGCGCAGGCATATCTGGCACTGGGGACAGCTCTGCAACCAATGCCATAAGTCAAGGTTCGATAATTGATTCCAAATCCAGCTCGCCAAGCGCCGGTATAGCAACAGTCAGTGCGGCTACTGCTTCTACCACCGTGATTCCTACCCTTAAAGCGATGGCAAAGCTCAGCGATCCCAGTTTCCAACAGGCACCGCAACCAAGCCTCCGCAGTAGCGTTCAAGGCAGATCTGTGGTGCTGAGCTCAGACGCACTTTCAGACAAGCAGTCAGGTCGTCAAACTACCGGGCAGCCCGGCACTACGACTGGTAATGCGTCCGCTTCGGCGCCAACAGCGTCCAGTTCGATGCCACAATCGGCGCAGGATTCCACTAATGTGTCGCCGTCGACGAGTGCCGTTTCTCAAATGAATTCTCATACCTCTGCCAATGGAACAACCACTGCAAGCGTCATACCTTCAAAAAACGCTGCAAACACTCCAACTGAACAAAGTGCATCGGCAGCCACGGTAGAAGCGAGCCAAGCATCCACCATGCTTGGGAGCGCTAATTCTAGCAATGCAGAACGTTCCGTAAGCGGTACCAATTTAGGAAATACAACTAATTCGGCCGTCATCAAGCAGACATTAAATTCGAACCCGACTTTTCAAAGACACCAGGGCAGTACGCAATCAGGCACTGGAAATTGACGCCATGTGCACTTAATCTGAATGGGGTTCCTATTTGTGGTCTACAGTTCGTCTATGGAACGGTTTGTAAGTTGGTTGAATGAGTGGTGTTGAGGAAGGCGTGAAGGGTTTTAGACTTCCGCAGTGAATCAGCGCCATTTTTGGCCGCGAGCCACCAAGTTTCATCGGGTCCTGCAACTCTTGTGGCCTGTATAAATAGGGGGGGTAGTCCCTTACAGCTACCCCCCTTGATCCA
>JAKACY010000131.1 GCA_021821025.1 Bacillota bacterium
CAGATTGACGCACTGCGTATATACCAATGACCACATGCCATTTTGACCTACGTATAAAAGCATGGCGATCGTAGAAATGACAAGCGTTACTGCGAGATTCCATCCTAACATCGCATGCAAGAACTCGGCGGCGGCAAGAACGTTTGACATCGCGAAGATCGGAAATGTCAGAGCGATGACGGCTGCTGAAAATCTTTGTGCTGCTTTTCCAAACCTTTGCCCAATCAATCTTGAATTGGTCACATAACCCACGCGTTGAAATGGGGGCAGGATAAATGCTGCTACCAGAATCGACATTAAGATGACTGATAGGCCGAACCAAATCGCGGATATGCCTGAGAGAAACCCAGTCTCTAATTCAACTACAAATATGGATGATGCCCACATCACCGTGACGAGAATGAATACATGGCTAAAACCAAATCTCCGTCCACCGTGCAAAAACGCTTCGCCCCGCACATGTTTATGGCTACCGCGCGTTGCAAGTCCGATCAAAAACAGCGTGTAGATTACGAGTGCCAGCAATATACCCCAAGCAAATGTATCGGTCACGGATCTCGCCCCCTTTAATCCCGAGTATTTTTATGTGAAATACATGTTTTAATTGTAATCGCTAGAAGTGTGTTCGTCAATCAAAAAAAGCTTACCCTGACCTCATGGTGAGCTTTTTAAAGAAAATCGCTGTTTAGTGGGGCGAGTTGGTAAATCCAGTTGTTTAACCTCATGCGCCCGGCCGATGCTGGTGAACGATGCCAAGATCGCGTACAATCTTCATTGGATGGAGGTCATGGGGGACTGCGATGATGTGATTGATCGCACCGGGTGACGTTGCACAGAAAAGCGGGAGGTGGACGACAATGAACAAGAAGCAGGCTGCCGGAGAGAGAGCGGCACAGTTTGTTCAAGATGGCATGACGATCGGGCTCGGTACGGGGTCCACAGCGTATTATGCGACCATGAAGATCGGCGAGCTTGTTGCACAGGGCCTGTCGGTCGTAGCGATCCCTACATCAAGGCACACGGAGCAGTTGGCGCAGCAATTAAACATTCCGGTCACGACTTTCGCTGACGTATCGGAACTGGATCTCACCATTGACGGAGCGGATGCCGTCACACCGGAGCTTGATCTGATCAAAGGGGGCGGCGGCGCGCTGCTTCGCGAAAAGCTAGTCGCGGCCGCATCCAACACGCTGATCATCGTGGCTGATGACTCAAAGCTAGTTCAAAACTTCGCAGGCCTGTCGATCCCTATCGAGATCGTCACGTTTGCGTGGGAGTCTACGTTCAGAAAGATCGAGTGCATCGGCGGTAAACCCACGCTGCGCAAGGTAGGAGACCGACCCTTTGTGACGGATAATGCAAACTATATCGTCGACACTGTGTTTGACCACGTCGAGCCACGTGTCTTGCATCAAAATCTCAAGTCCATCGTGGGCGTCGTTGAGACGGGCTTATTTCCTGGGATGGCCTCGCGAGTCATCGTCGCGCGAGAAAAGGGCGTAGAAGTCATCGACGCGGCACCATAATGCCCGCGACGACACCCTGAGCGACGCTCTATAGGATCCCGAGAGTATGGATGACCTCGCGGAACTCCACCACATCTTTCACCAAATAGTCTGGCGCAACCTTGTGATCTACCGTTTGCGGTGTCAGCCACTTAACCGCGATCACCTTCACACCAGCGCTTCGCGCGGCTTGCACATCGGCATCGCTGTCGCCGACAAATATGATGTCGGATGGTGAGACGCGCATTTGCTCTATCGCCTGATGGATACCATCGGGTGCAGGTTTGGGATGGGCTACGTCATCGCCCGTTATGATCGCATCAAAAAAATGTTCCAGTCCAAGCCTCTTCATCGAAATCTCGGCGGATTTCTTGCCCTTTCCAGTGAACACGCCCAGCCTCAATCCGCGCTCTTTCAAATCCCGTAAAATTTGTTCGATCTCAGGCTGCGGCATCACATACTTTGCGTGGCGATCCTCATACAGATGATAAAATTCCGCAGCCGCTTCATCCAGTTTGTCTTTGTCGATCATTTTTTCTAGAAGACCATCTTCCGTAGGTCCAAATAAGTCCAATATGTCCTGTTCAGAAAGTTCGCGGCCAGCGTATTTGCGAAAGACTTGCTTGAAACTAAAAAATAGAAGTGGCAAAGTGTCGGCGAGCGTGCCGTCAAAGTCAAATAAGACTGCTCGATACAAGATAAACATCCTTTCGAGTTATATGCAGTTGATTGCCGTGCTGTGGCTTAATTGTACAAAAATTAAGCCGTATTTGTCACTTTTTACAGATTGTCATTGATGAGACTTGGAGAACTGTGGGCTTAGCACAACTATTTGCCATGCTTCGCATGCACAGTTCTGGTGTCTGGCGACAAGAGCTCGGGCACCGTCACAAAGGTGTAGCCGCGAGCGCGCAGCGTATGGATGATCGTCGGCAAAGCGCTCACACTGCCAGTGAGAATCTCGCGGGGATTGCCAGCGCAGTGCTGTAAGATGATCGCGCCAGGGCGCACCTCTGTAAGAACGTTTTTTTCTACCTGTTCGGCAGATAGACTCCGCCAGTCATTTGAATCGACGGACCAGTTGACGACATGGTATCCCATTTGCCCCAACTGCTGCAGCACGGCTGCGTTGATACTGCCATACGGGGCGCGAACCCAGGTTGTGTGTATGCCCATCAAGCGTCTCATTTCGCGATCGGTCGTCGTTACTTCCCAAGCACGACCCTGCGTACTAAGCTTTACCAGATTCGCATGATCAAAACTATGATTTCCTAGCGCGTGGCCCTCTCGGTGGATTTGTCGCAGAACATTTGGATAGCGCAAAATCTGCGTACCCAACACAAAAAAGGTGGCATGTATATGTTCCCGTTTTAAAATTGTCAATATCTGCGGTGTGTACGTCCCATCAGGTCCATCGTCAAATGTCAGTGCGATGCGTTTAAGTGGAGGGCCTTGGCGCGCATATACTTGCGGAAATAGTTGCGTGTAGTCCGGAACTGCAGCTGCTTTGGCGGGTGCCAAAGTACATAGTATGGAAAACGTTGACATGAGGGAAAACAATATGCGCATGACGCAAAGGCTCCTTGATGTGAGATCATTTGATGTGATGAACGTTCAGACTTTGTTCTTTACTTTGACCATTTCCATCCGTTGCTATCCATTGTAGCCAAGCTTTATAATACCTGAGTGATAGTCAGATTCGTTGGATTTTCGAGATCGTTATGCATGTAGGGGGTTGGCTTGTGAAACACAGGGAACCGCAGATCTCTGGCAAGGGCATATTTCTTGTGACCATCGGCACAGTCGTAGGTGTGGGCCTTTGGATCGCGGCAATTTTTGGTTTGGGAAACAATGTCACGCATGAGAACTTGTCCAAGTTACCGCCTGTGGCCGTCGATCAGCCGTCTGGTTCAGCCACTTCGAAACCTGGCTCGTCAAGTACAAGCTCCGGCAACAGCGCCAGTTCGCCCGCGCCGTCTGGCGGCACACAAAGCGCTTCGTCCGGCGGATTGCCTTTTGCGACTCAACATCCAGCTAGCACTAAGCTGTTAGACACAAGCATGCCTGGATATACGCTGTTTCAGCAGACTTGTTCAGGGTGCCATGGAGCCGGACTACAAGGTGTCGTGGGGCCATCGCTTTTAGGCATCGGGAACGTCGGTACTTCAGCACAGATCGCTCCAGTCATCACCAAAGGTTTTTCGCCGATGATGCCTCCTTCAGGTGGCTTGTCAAGCGCGAGCCAAGTGCAGCAAGTAGCCGACTGGTTAGCTAAGCAGACGCAAAAGTAGGCTTTTTGGTACTTTCTGGATATTAAAGCATGTGTCAGTTCGACAGTCTCTCGTGCATGGTGCGGGAGGCTGTTTATGTGTTGGTGGTATGTAGCGCTATATAACTCTATAATTGAACTAATCTACACGATGGGGATGGTAACGTGGCTTACGATGTGCCAGATAACCTGCTTCGGTTGGGCCAGGATGTAAGCCCAGATCGCTTGCGGTATCACAACAAACGGATACTTGTGACAAAAGAGTTTACTTTTGATGCAGCGCATCATTTATATTCGTATGAAGGAAAGTGCAAGAATCTGCACGGGCATACCTACCGCCTGCAGGTAAGTGCTAGTGCACCGGTTAATGAGATTGGAATGGCTGTCGACTTTGGAGATTTAAAACAAGTCGTGACATCTGCTGTGGTCGATCGCTTAGATCATCAGTACCTAAATAAAGTCCTTCCTCCTATGAACACGACAGCAGAGAACATGGTAGTGTGGATTTTTGAAGAGATTTGGGCAGCTTTGAAGAAGAGAGATGAGCAGGCAACAGTTGAACGTGTTGTGCTGTGGGAAACGCCGACGTCTAGTGTTGAAGTCAGCCGGGAGGCGATGGGGTGGTAGCATGGTCAGATCTTCACATGGACCCCGAAAACACTACATTACCACTCGTTGAAATCTTTGAAACCGTCGAGGGTGAGGGTACCGCGGCAGGCTATCCGACGATTTTTGTCCGCTTATTTGGGTGCCCACTTCGCTGTGCCTGGTGCGATACCCCTTACAGCTATGCGCCATCGCTTCCGGAATTTTCGCTATCTATCCAGGAGATCTGCAAAAAGATTGATGAAGACTACTCGGCTTCCCGCATCTGTCTTACTGGTGGCGAACCGCTGATGTATCAAGGTAAATCACTGCTCTTGCTAAATCAACTCGCGCAGCTTTCGCGCATTGTTGACATCCATGTAGAGACGAGCGGCGCGGTGGCACTCGACCCGTTTTTACAAGGGGTACATTCGGACAAGGTGCGCTACATTATGGACTTTAAGCTGCCTGGGTCTGGAGAGACAGAACGGATGCAATTATCCAATTTGGAGCTTTTGCGACCGCAAGATGAACTCAAGTTTGTCATCGCGTCGGATGAGGATTTTTCTACGGCGATCGACGTGCTGCGTAACTACTCCATACGCTGCATACCTCTGTTCAGCCCAGTGTGGGATAAGATGGCGCCGCACACATTGGTCAAAAAAATGTTGGCGCACAAGCTTTCTGACGTCAAGCTGAGTTTGCAGATCCATAAAGTGATCTGGGACCCGAGCAAACGAGGGGTTTAAAGGCTTTTATGCACGATGTTGGCATGGCTTTCATTTTAGGCTCATGCATGTTTCGCAAAATGGAGGTATTACTATGGCAGGAGATAATAAAGCGATTGTCATACTCAGCGGCGGTCTGGACAGCAGTACCTGCATGGGGGTTGCGGCCCAACAAGGATATGATATTTACGCTTTGACGTTTGATTATGGTCAGCGCCACAAAAGAGAGATCGAATCTGCAAAAAGGGTCGCAGCGCACTATAAGGCTGTAGAGCACCGCATCGCTATGCTCCCATTTCTGAAGGAAATCGGTGGCAGTGCCTTGACGGATACGGGGCTACACGTCCCCCTTACTGGCGTGAACCCCGATGAAATTCCGGTCACGTATGTGCCAGGCAGAAACCTCATCTTTTTGTCGATTGCTACGGCTTATGCAGAAGTGGTTAAAGCGGATGCGCTCTTCATCGGTGTGAACGCGCTGGATTACAGCGGTTATCCAGACTGCCGACCGGAATTTATCGAGGCATTCTCGCACGCGGCGGATCTTGCCACAAAGGCCGGAGTGTCAGGAGGCCATCTTAAGGTGATGACGCCATTGCTTCGTCTTTCAAAGGCAGAGATTATTCAATTAGGCACAGCACTCGATGTTCCATATGAATTGACTACCTCGTGCTATCAGGGTGATGTGGAAGCTTGCGGTGAGTGTGACAGTTGCCGTCTGCGGCTGCAGGGATTTGCTGAGGCAGGCATCGTGGACCCGATCCCATATACCACACGCTAGCTTTGCGTATACCGCTAGGCCATTTTGCTCTTTACGTGAAAGATGCTTTATGCCATAATCCGCGAAGGAGTAACTCTCGTAATCTTTCTTAATTTGGAATGTGAGGTTGATGTATGAAAAAGGGTGGATCACAGTCTGGAGCCAATCGCCCGGCAAAAACGGCCAAAAAACCTATTGATCCCAAAAAGCGACTTCGTCGTCGAGTTATCTTTTCCGCCCTCGGCGCTGTCATCGTAGGAGCGGCGATCGGAACGGGTGTATGGGCATTCAAGGGCCATACTCTGCTGCAAGGTATCGCCAGGATTGTGGGCGCACATGACTTGACGCAGCCGGAAAACATTCTGCTCATCGGCAACAACGCTCGCAACCCATCGAATCCACTCGATATAGGCACAAAAGGCGGCGGACAAGCCGACATTATGATGGTGGCTCATATCGACCCCAAGAAGCACCAGGTGGTACTGATCTCTATTCCTCGCGATGCGCTTTTTGCGATGCCGATGTATAACAACCCGATTCCTAAGCTAAAGACGCTATTTTTCATCGGTGCTCAAATGCAGCCTAACCAGGCAGCGCAGTTGACCGTGCAGGCCGTCGAAAAATTCACTGGCATGCATATCGATCATTGGATTGTCACAGATTTTCAGGGATTTTCTGACGCGATCAACGCCGTTGGAGGCGTGCGTATGGACATTCCTGGGCGCATCTATGACCCGGCGCACAGTGGAGCTAATCTCTACCCTGGATGGCAAACGTTAAATGGCGCACAGGCCTTGGCGTATATTCGCGTGCGGCAAAATACGGCTAGCAGTTACGAGATCAACGATTTAGAGCGCGACAATGCTCAAGCACAACTATTGTTGGCGTTAAAAGCTAAGCTGCTCAACTCATCCAACGATATTTCGCATCTACCAGGACTGATCTCCACTTGGATGAAAGACGTTGTGACGGACATGACACCAGGCGACTTGTTGGAGGTGGCGAGCGTCCTTCATGGGTCTGGCTCAACGATGAAACATATCAATTTATTTAACATAGGAGACTCGATGCAGGTGGCCAGCGCACCTGCACCAGGATTGAATCAGGAAAACTATCTTACTGGCGCATACTACGATATCATCGATTCAACGCAAGTGAGCAAGATTTTAAAGCCCTACGGGTCGGTGGGTTCTGATACGGGTGTACCACTGCCGAGTCCGAGCACAGTTCCAGTCGATGTCTATGGATCGCAGGCGGTAGTTACACAGCTACAAAACGCTGGGTTCCACGTTACCTGGGAGGGAAATGGTGGCACGTATCCTGATCAGATCATGTATCCGGCAGGCGACATGGCGTGGGGGTTGCAAGTTGGGCGCGCGCTTGCGACGGGCAATTCTTTAGTTGAACAGGGTACCAATTCATCTGCGGTGGTAGTGTACGCCCCGTAAATTTATGCGCCGATAATCAGGGAAAGATTATACGGCTACGCCGATAATCAGGGAAAGATTATACGGCTAC
>JAKACY010000132.1 GCA_021821025.1 Bacillota bacterium
AGCGTCCTCGTGGTGGATGACGGACTCTTATGGGCTCTAGGTGAACTGCGACGGACAGGAGATCTCCCTGCAGATCTTAAATTCAAGGTATCTGTGATGGCTGGTATTACGAATCCTGCAACGGCGCTAGTTTTAGAAAGGTTTGGAGCGGATACGCTCAATGTCGCCACAGATCTATCGACGGCGCAACTCGCGGCCATTCGCCAGGCGACGAGCGTGCCTATGGATATCTACATCGAGGCGCCGGATGACGTTGGGGGATTCGTGCGCTACTACGACATTCCAGAGATTATTTTGCACAGCAGCCCAGTGTATATCAAGTATGGAATCCGCAACGCGCCAAGTATTTATCCATCTGGCGCACACTGGGAGGATACCGCGATTAAGCTTGGACGGGAACGCGTACGGCGCGCACTTATAGGACAAGAGTTTATCGCAAGGTACTACTCTGATGCGCAGATCAGCAGCAGTCACGTAGAGGTTGATGATTTGGCTGTACCACAGGTTTGAAACATCAATGCATGTTTGCGGTTCTTGTCACACATAATGGCTGATAGCGAGGCAGGACGAATGAATAGACGGCTGCGTCGGTAATCAGGATATGAAAGGCAAATTTCGCATATATGGTGACAGCGATTGAGACGGCAAGAAAACTGGCGACGTCTGGTGGGCACTTGTACCGCGTGGGCGGTAGTGTTCGTGACGAATACGCAAGAAGGGAAAGTCACGATCTGGATTTTGCAGTGACGGGCGTAACTGCAGAATACTTTGAGAACTGCTTTCCTGGCGCAAGACAGGTAGGAAAGCAGTTCCCTGTCTACCTGCTCGATTTAGATGGGGTGTCATGTGAGGTGGCACTCGCCAGAAATGAAAAGAAGGCGGGTGCTGGGCACAAGGGATTTGACGTCGCTTTTTCCCCATCGATCACGATTGAACAGGATCTCGCCCGGCGGGACATCACGATCAATGCGATGGCGGTGGAAGTGCTGACAGGCCAGTGGATCGACCCATTTGGAGGTCGCGAAGACTTCGACCACGGCATCATACGGGCTACTACCGAGGCGTTTCGGGAAGATCCGTTGCGCGTATATCGCGCTGCGCGATTCGCGGCCGTGTTTCAATTTGCGATCGAAGAAACCACGATGACGATGATGTCAGACATGGTGGCAGAGTTGCCGCAGCTATCTGTGGAACGGGTTTGGGAAGAGACGAAAAAAGCGCTAGGTGCGGTAAAGCCGTCCGTCTATTTTCGCTATCTGAGGGCGGTTGGCGCACTCGCTGTTCATTTTTCTGAAATCGATCAACTCTACGGCGTGGAACAACCTTTAAAATACCACCCGGAAGGCGATGCATTTGAGCATACCATGCAGGTCTTGGATGCGGCTCGACGTTTAACGGATCGGCATGAAGTATTGTGGTCAGCTTTGGTGCATGACGTGGGGAAAGGAACCACGCCCCGTTCCAAGTGGCCGCATCACTATGCTCACGAGATTCGGGGGGTAGTTCCTGCGAGGACGCTGTGTGAACGCCTGAAGGTACCATCACAGTGGGAAGGTGCTGGGCTTTTTGCTACTGAGCACCACATGAAACTGCACCATCTTGACAAGATGCGTGCGTTAAAGGTGGTCAATTTGCTGCACGATGCGCAACGCTCGGCACTTGGTGTGGATGGGTTTATCATAGTGGGGTTAGCGGATGAAAGAGGGCGGGGTAACCCCGACCTGGAAAATCTTTATCTTGAGCGTGTTCCTTCTAAATGGAAGACGCTATGTGAGACTGTCAACGGTCGCACGGTGACGATCAGCGCAAAGGGCGAGAAGTTTGGAGAAAGATTGAATTCCCTGCGCGCTGCTTGGTGGAGTGAGCACGTCAATAAGTCTCGCACCTGACCAGTTTATCCACAGCATGTGGATAAACCTGTGGATAACCGTGTGGAAAAGGTATGGATAAGGTATGCTGCATTTTCTTAGGGGTTTGATATGTCCAAAGTATAAAAGGGACGAGCCATCAAAGGTAAACATCCCACAAAGAAGAGCCACACTCAAGCCCGCACAGAGTCTTTGCTACGTGAACAGCATCGCAAAGAAGCAGCCTATCGCAAAACGTTGCATGGACAATTGGCGAATAAAGTCATCTCCATGGGTACTACCATTAAAACGGAAAAGATTAGCTATAAAGCGTGGCAAAAGATGTTTGGATGCTCCATCAGCGTTCGAGCACCAAAGCTGTTTTTATCCATTCTTACCCGCAAGGCTGAAAGTGCTGGCGGGAAAGTGGAAAAATTCAGCACGTATCATACAGCCCTTTCTCAAATCTGCCTTTGCGGTCAAAAGCATAAAAAACGTCTTTCCGGAGCGTTCACCAATGCGATTGCGGCGTGGTTGCGCAAAGAGACTTGTTTAGTGCATTTCTCGCAAAACCAATCTGCGAGTGGGCGGCAAGTGCCAACCTCCTTTGGTATCTACCAGAGTCAGAGCGGATCGTCTCAAAAAGAGAGTCTGCCAAAGCATAAGGCGCAGGATGTTGTAGCGAAGGCGAAAGTCAACGCGAGAGCCTGCGAGAGTGCAAAGGTATAGGCTTTTAGAACCCTTGGCCTTAGTCATGGGCAGGTTCAGGCAGACATCATTTGCACCGCCACTTGTGGTGATTGCAGCGAAAAAAGGGACATCATCGGAAGGTTACATTCAAGAGGACAAAGTGTTCAGCGTGAGCAATCATACGATCTTTATCGGTGAAGTGGTAAATTCCGGTCTCAATCGTACTGGCAGTCTGCTGACACTGGAAGAAACCGGGTTATTTTATAATTTTCAAAGAAGTGGAGCCCATTTATGTGGATGGGCCCCACTTTCAATGAACGATTCGATCGATCAAGACTCTAGGTTAAATAGGGCTGTCGATAAGTAGCGCTCACCCGTATCAGGTAGGATGACGACGAGCGTTTTGCCCTTGTTTTCTGGCTTCGTAGCAACGAGTTTCGCTGCTTCATATGCGGCCCCTGAGGAGATTCCAACCAGGAGGCCCTCTTTTTGTGCAAGGAACCGTGCGGCATCGAATGCCGCTTCGTTAGCGATGGTGATCACGCCATCGAGTATACCTTGGTTCATCACGCTTGGCACAAAACCTGCGCCTAGTCCTTGCAATTTATGTGGCCCAGGATTGCCGCCTGATAGAACTGGGGAGTCCACTGGCTCAACAGCGAGGATCTGCACCGATGGTTTGTATTCTTTGAGGACTTCACCGATGCCTGTCACGGTACCACCTGTGCCAACGCCGCTCACTACGATATCTACCGTACCGTCCGTATCGCGCCAGATCTCTTGAGCAGTCGTCTTGCGATGAATTTCCGGATTGGCTACGTTATCAAATTGGCGAACCATCCACGCTTTATCATAGCTAGCCAATAATTCCTCTGCTTTCGCAATCGCGCCCTTCATGCCTTGTGCGCCAGGCGTCAGTTCTAATTGCGCCCCATATGCGCGCAGGATATTGCGGCGCTCTACGCTCATCGTCTCAGGCATCACCAAGATCAACCGATACCCTTTTGCGGCTGCCACCATCGCTAGAGCGATCCCAGTGTTGCCGCTGGTCGCTTCGATCAGTACCGTGTCGCGGTCAATTTTTCCTTCGCGCTCCGCCGTCTCGATCATGGCGAGTCCGATGCGGTCTTTCACGCTGCCGCCTGGGTTGAAGCTTTCCAATTTCGCTAGCACTTCGACTCCCGTTTCGTCGCTGATGTGATTCAGACGCACGAGTGGGGTGTTACCGATAAGGTCTGAAATGTGCCTGCTGATTTTCATGAATGATACTCTCCTCTTATATGTTAGATGCGAGCAATAACCCTTGAAGCTTGATTTGAAGGCGACTGCTGACGTTTTGTACCAAACGTTGATCCAGTCCAAGATGACTCGCAATGTTCACACGAAGATCGGGGCAAGTCGTCTGCCACTGTGCGATACGCTTAGGCAAATTTTTTACAAGATAGCCATAGAACCATAGATACGGTACGGCAAAAATATGCTGGGCTCCTGCGGCGACGCATGTTGACAGAGCGGACTCGAGGGAGGGCCCGATTCCTGTCAAAAAGCCCGGCTCTACGATCGTTTGGCGGACCTGTTGCCCCAATGCGCTCGCGATCCGACCGAAGTTTGCAATCGCCGCCTCATCCCGACTTCCGCGCCCGACGAGCACGACCGCAGTTTTGGGCTGATCGGGGGAAAACCCGGCCCCGATCAGTCTCATGAAGCCGACTTGCACAAAGTCAGAGTCGACATTGATCGCTTGTAGCAACGATAGCCGAGCGTATGGCAGAGTGTTTCGCGCATCAGCTAAAATTGCTGGTATATCCACCTTCATATGCTGCGCTGAAAGAAGCATCAGCGGCACGAGGACGACATGGCTTGCCTTTACCTCTTTACAGCGTGCCACGGCCTCTTGAATACTCGGTGATGCGAGTTCTAAGAACGCACGATCAAACGTGATTTGCGGTCCGTGCCATGATCTTTCAACATGACGCACGACTGCATTTGCGAATGCATTGAACTCCGCGATGCCTTGCGCTTCACGCGTGCCGTGACCCACGATGATCGCAACGGGATTCGTCACTCGTTGACCCTCCATGACAACTCACCCCGTCTGTAAGGCTGATAGCAAGTGGTCCGCGATATCCTTAGCATCGCGTGCCATATGGACGGTGACGCCTTGTTGCTTAATGAGTTCGGCCAAATGCGTCAACTCTGGCAGCAGGAACACGTCCTGGCAATGCAAGCTTTCTTTGTGCTGCATCTGCAACCTTGTCCAAAGCAGCCACGCCAACTCTGACGTGATCCATACTGCTTGTTCGGTGTTGGTGGCGAATGACTCGATCTCGTGAGCAGGTAGGTCTGTCACAGCCAATTCATAGAGCGACACTGCTTCGCAGCACGCCAATGACTGCGTCAGCGGCAAGCTCGTTGTTTGGCTTGATCTCGGCATTTCTATCCATAGTGTGCAATCAGCGGTGTCTTCAGATGGAATGATGCCATATTGGCGAAGTTGCATTGCCAAGGCTTGGTCTTGGATGAAAAACTGAACCCTGTGAAGGGACCTAATGTCACGCCCACTGTTGATCCAGTAATGCATAAAAAGTTCTATGCCTAGTCGTGTAGTAAAATAGACGCCACGTGTTTCGGTCGATGGGTAGTTGTCCAAGGCTAACTTTTGTGCTAAGTACTCGAGTTTCCGCTTGTCGACCTGAATATGATCGCTTACTGACAGATCGAGTGTCTCGGCGCCAAAGTCTTCGAAGTGGTCTGCGTACTTTGCAGATTGTTCGCGTGTATCCCCGACGACAAACAGCTTATGGCCGAGCAGTGGCAGGTTTTCGAACCACGTCAACTCGCGGCGCAGGTTTACGACCTCACCGACGACCAGGATTGCCGGTGAGCGGAACTTCGCATTTCTGACTTGCAGAGCGATCGTATGCAGTGTACCCGTGATGACTTCCTGTGCCGCAGTTGTACCCGCGCGGATCACGGCCGCAGGCGTTTTTGCGTCCAAGCCATCATGAATCAATTGTGATGTGATCTGCTCCAGATTTGACAGGCCCATCAAAACGACGAGCGTTCCAGGCTCTGGATGCTGTAGCCGCTGCATATTCTGCCCGCAAAGAGACACATCAGCAGCCAGGCTGCGGTGGCCAGTACTTACGGTAAATGATGGTGAAACGTCGCGATGCGTGACCGGAATGCCCGCATACGCTGGTACAGCGATGGCAGACGAGATGCCCGGAATGATTTCGCAGGTTATCCCTTCGCGCCGCAAAGCCTGCGCCTCTTCGCCTCCGCGTCCGAATACGAACGGGTCACCTCCTTTTAAGCGCACTACGTCGTGGCCGCGTTTCGCATGATCGATCAGTAAGTCGCAGATGTCTTCCTGGTGGACACTATGTCGGCCAGGTTCTTTGCCAACGCTGATCAAGGTGGCATTCGGCTTGGCAAACCGGAGTAGCCGACTTGAAATGAGGCGATCGTATACGATCACGTCTGCCTGTTCTAGGTGTCTTTTTGCTTTTAACGTTAGCAGTTGTGCGTCTCCAGGACCCGCCCCGACCAAACGAACGATTCCGTACGGCATCACTTCATCCCCCTCAATCGACTTCCTTACAGAGCGAATACACGGCGATAAAACGCTCCGAAACGTTCGCCAGGTTGTTTCTCAGCCACGTATTGCTCCAGCACCGGGCGAACGCGCGCAGGGAGATCGTCAAACGGTACGAGTTCTGCAAATAAAGTGTTCAGATGCGTGCCATCATAGTCGCCGCCTAAAAAGACATCGTATTTGCCGATACTGCGCCCGACAAAGGCGATGTCGGCGACGTATGGCCTAGCGCAGCCATTTGGACACCCTGTCATGCGTATGGTAATCTTATCTGCGATGCCAATGTCTGTGAACACGGCCTCCATATTCCGAAGCAAATCAGGCATGACACGCTCGGATTCGGCCGTCGCCAACCCGCATGTGGGTAGTGCCGGACAGGCCATCGCATAGCGCATAACGTCTGAGATTTCTTCGACAAACTTCACACCAGCTTGTCGTAGTTCGCTTTCAATGGGCTCACGATCCGCAATTGCGAGGTCAGCGAGGATGAGATTCTGCTCTGTTGTCAAGTGTACGGTCGGTCGATATTGTGTCACGACCTTTCGTAGCACGGATTTTAACTGCAGATCGTCGCTGTCCTTAATCCGCCCATTTTGTACAAATAGGCCAAGATAGTATTGGCCGTCCCCTTGCTCATGCCATCCGAGATGATCCGATGTCTGTTCCCACGTCAAGGCGCGTGGTGGCAGTAATGTGCGACCAAGCCGAGTTTGCAGTTCCCCCTTGAACCAATCGAGTCCACGCTCGTCGAGCAAGTATTTAAAACGTCCATGGCGCCGGTCCGATCGGTTGCCAAAGTCGCGCTGGATCCGAACGATTTCAAGCGCTGTCTCAAGTAGCTGATCGGGTGTCACGTAGGCGATCGGGCTGGCAAGGCGTGGATAAGTGTCCGGTTTGTTCGCCGTGCGCCCCATGCCGCCGCCTACAAGCAGGGTGTACCCCTCGACGTGATCGCCACTGCGGTGTGCCACAATGCCGAGATCGTTCGCGTAGACGTCGATGCAATTATCACCCTCGACGGCGATCGCGATCTTAAATTTGCGCGGCAGGTATGTTTCACCGTAAATTGGTTCGTCTTCCGAGAGCTGGTCGCCAAAATCTACCTGCTCACCGTCGATCCAGATCTCATGATAGGCTTTTGTCTTGGCGGAAAAGGTATTGACGATTTCAGCGAGTTGGCGATGCAATTCTTCGTGAAACGCATCATGATGTG
>JAKACY010000133.1 GCA_021821025.1 Bacillota bacterium
TAGCCGCCATCAGTTGAATTTTCCTGCATGACGAGAGGCTCAACCATGAGCGGCATGCCATATCGATCGCAAGCACTTTTTAATCGAGTGACATTATTCACACACTGATGGTATAGCTCAGGCTGGTTTGGCAGTTGCAAAAGATTGACTACCACGCAAGCAGCATCGAGCCGCAACGACTGTTCAACTGGTTCATCGATCAATTGACTAAATAGATGGCGCGGCAATTCTCGACCATAAACATTCGCAATATCCGTACGCAAGACCAAGGCTGGTTTATGCTTACCAGGAATCTTTTGCAAAAGGGGCGCTTGGCCTGGACTTAACTGAATCGCATCAGGATCAGCCTTTACGATCACGGATACAGCTTGTTCCATGTTCTCGATTCCACTGAGAAAACTTCGCTCATTGAAGAACCCATGATCGATTGCCACATCGAAACACTTGCCGTCAACTGAAAACAAACGATTCAGTCGAGCGAACTTTGACATAAAACATATCACTCCATTTCATCATTAATCTCTTTGCGCTACTATTTTGTTTCGATATCCAGTCATATCTCTACGCTGCGGTCAGAAGTGAATGGGGTCAATACCACTCACCCTACACCTTTTACTCTTTCTGATCATTCGGTCCACGCCATATACCCCGAGTTTCTTCCCAAGTCCAACCATGCAGCGGGACGGTCACCAGACGACGTTTCCAACCTGACATCACCCGCTTCTCCACTGCTTTAAAAGACTGTATACCGCTTGTAGCATCAGCTGACTCGACATTGAACGCGCCTACAGCAACCGCTCGTGTCATTGCATCTTCTGGATTCATCCCGTTAAGCAATGCAGCAAGAAATCCAGCGACAGTACAATCACCCGCGCCCGTCGTGCCCACTACATCAACAGAAAAGCAGGGCGCCAGCAGCTCTCTGGCCGTCCATTCTTCTATTGTGGAGGAAAAACCGATTCCCATCTGCGAAAGTCTCTGTTCAGATAGCGATGTACGAAGGTACAATCCCTGATCACCGAGCTTGATTCCGACGATGCCAGCCCCCCACTCAAGCAGTTGTCGGCTGACCCTGCTAAGAATTTCACCGTCTACTGCGGAATGCTGTTGCGCCTTTAGTGAATACTCAGTACCATCCGGATCCAACATGAACAGAATCTCTTCGAGACTAGGCAAAAACACATCGACGTAAGGCAACGTTCGCTGTAAGATGGTGGGCCAGTCGGCGCGACCGGCATCCGATTGCGGGTCGGGACGCGCCATATCTAAAGACGTTGTGATCCCCTGCTTCTTGACGCGTCGCAACATCTCCTCAAGATGTGCGCCATTATCCTCATACATGTGGCGCATGAGAGGGGGATATCCAAAATGAAATAGACTCACATGTTCTAGTTGAGCAATATCTAAATCATTCGAATCAAACGTATCGTTTGTACCTGAATGGTGCAAAAAGATCCGGTCTACATCGGGCGGGCTGATGACGATGCTATAAGAACTGCACTCTCCACTCTTTATGATCATCTGCTCCGAAAGGCCTGGATGCTCTTTTTCCAGGATTCCGATAATCACCTGTCCGAGAAAATCATCTCCCACCTTTCCCATCAATCGAGTGGAAACGCCGAGCTTATGAAGAGCGAGACCAGTGTTGGCCACAGCACCACCCGTCGCCAGAACGGCTGCCCCAACGCCGACAAGGTTTCCTGGAACCAAGACGTCTTCAAGCCGATGTCGATGGGATAATGCTGGTATGATATCGAGACAAATGTGGCCCGCTACCGCAACCGTGGGGATCTCGCCATGCATGACTTATCCTCCCTTAAACAAGCGATACAGTCTGATTCGTTCGATGCGATTTTAATGCTGCGGTGAAAAGGTCATGGCTCAGTTTGGTTTCCTGAGGTGTCACGCAATAAAATGGCTGACTCATCTTTGAACCGTTTGCAATCTCATCGCAGAAAGCCGCCCACATTTGCAAGATCCCGTCAGAAAAACCAAACTCAAATATCGATCCTGTAATCGTCTGATAGGCCGATGCGTATGGGGTATCCAGAATCCGCCAAGCCTGTTCACGACCGGATTGGTAGGGGAGATATGCGACCTGTTTGGGGTTTTTGGTACTGAATTCTGCGGACATCTCTGTCCCCATAATGCGAATAAACCACGTATTGGCGTGCCCTGGCGCGATTCGCTTCATCGAGAGAACCATCGGAAATTCTTGAGTTTGCGTCTGTACGTCACATGCCAAGATTGCATTGTCCCACGTCTCGCAAGGAACCATGTGGCCTTCCCGGTCCGGTCGTTCATTTACGACTTTTTTCAGCAGGGCACGAACCGATCTTGGCATCCAACCAAAACGCAAAGGAATATGCAGCGCATGAAGCCCAAGATCGCCCATACACCCGTACTCCCCGTTGGTTGCTACCCGCCGCTTCCAATTAATCGGTTTTTGGGGGTCTAGATCACTACTGTGCCAAAAGCCGGCCTCCACCTCGATGATTTGACCAAATGCACCACTGCGAATCCATTCACTAATCTGATACGCGCCTGGGAAAAATGGGAGTTCGGAGGAACAGCGCACCAGCACATCGGGATTCTGTTCAATCACGTCAAGAATAGCGCGGTTTGCTCTCTGGTCGATGCCAAACGGCTTTTCCCCCATCAGGTGCTTTCCAGATCGAATTATGTCGATGTACAGCTGTTCATGCAGATTGTGCGGCACGGCGCAATACACAGCTTGAATCTCCGGATCTGCTAGGAGCTCATGATAGTCCTGCGTCACCAACCGAATATCAGGGATATTCTGAACAAACCAGTCCATCGCTTCAGGACTGGTATCACACACCGCAACAATGCGTGGACGAACGCCGGGATTTTTCAGGTGCAGATAACGCGCTGCTGCACTGGCGAACTCCCTGCCCATCAATCCGCAACCAATGACCCCAAATGAAATGTCTTCGCGTCCCGCCATGATCCTCACGCCCCCCTCACAATTGCACAACTACACTTTACCGATTATTCGCCAACTCTCGCTCTCCCAGAAAGCGGGGGCCACAGTGGAGATGGCGTTATTGCCTTATATCATTCAAAGACTACACAAAGGCTGACGATCTGAAAGGGTGGTGCCGTAAATGAGACTCTTCCATTATCGTCTACGCGAATCTCAGACACCGAGTCTATGGCCCTTTCGTTTAAATCCACAAAATATGCCTTTGCAATCTTTCGAGAAAAGCGCAAGACCGTGTTCGACGATGACCCATTCGTCTCGTACAACCGAACGATGCATGAGGCTACGGACGAAACATCTTCAGGCATTTTGAGTGCGGACAACGCAACACTTCCCGCTTCAATACCAAAGAAACTATATGAAGCCGATGCCAAACAGAAATTGCTTGGGGCGGATACAGCAGCCAGCTCGTGATTCACCAGTTGTCCTTGCCTTATCAACTCAATATTCTGCTTTTCTCCTCCGTCCACGACCGATAAGACTAAGCTGAACGTATGGATGCCAAATTCGGGGTACGGATCTGGATCGAAAGAACTCCGGATTAACGTAACAGCCATCGAACTTTCTTTCCCGCGAAATCCGTTCTTACAGTCCGTAGCCAACATAAGTGATTTGCCTTCGTCTACCGCGCGCTCTGCAACCATAAAGGTATTCGCAGGAACATCCATATCCAAACCGGGGCGACGGGTGATGCCAAATTAAATATCGTAAGCATACTGCGAGACGGTATAAGATAAAGGTAGATAGAATCCCAATTGAGGAACTCCTGTATCTTTGTTTCCAACCTCACGCCAATGACACTCCACGTCATAACGCAGTTTTGGACTGCCTTGATCCAGAGATATCACTGCCTTGAGTAATGATTTAGAAAATTCCGCTTCCATGATGATGGCGCTTCGTATGAGGCTATCTCCTGAATCGGCCCATCGGATACGGACATTTTCGGCAATATCATGAATAGCCATGTATCGACCCACAGTCCATGCGGTCATCCCTTTGCTGGCATCTTCATGAATCAAGCGAAACGTGCCACCCGTGCCGTTATCCTGAACCAATTCTTCCCCTTTCGCCTTATCCATAATAGAGACGATGGCTCCAGTCGTCGTCTCAAACGCTACTCGTATCAAGTCGTTTTCCAATACGAATGAATCCGATCGCTCAACCCGCAGATCACGTGGAAACCTAAGTGAAATATCTGCGTCCTGATCTTCAATCAGCGTATAGGTGGCGCACCCACAAGATGGCACCGTAGCCATAATCAGAACCCGAATATAGCTATGACCCCAATAATCGTGTCGGCCGTGATCCAGCAGCTGGTGTTTCACGATGTCACCATCTTCATTGCGACAACGCATGCGACGCACGTCACCAGGCCAATCCCATAACACCACTTCCGCGACGTCCTCACGCGCAAAGGGAGCCGCGTTAAAGACTTGGAACACACGAGTTTTTCCTCGCCCACGCGCTGTTTGAAACACCTTGAAATTCTGGATACCGAATCCTACTCCAGCCCCTTCTGACGTGGAAAACACATCATTACGTACACTTTCCTCCGAGGTTGGAGCCAATGTCCCTAATTCTCGGGCAATATGACGCATCGCCATGGTTCTGTTGGTATTGGCAATCGCCATCGTATGTTGAAACAGCCCCATTGCATACTCCCTCGTATCAACAACTCCCGAGCCCGGAATGATGTCATGAAACTGATTGAAAAGCACGTTTTGCCACGCGTCTCTATATGCGTCTTGATGATAGACCGAGCCTGAAGAAGCAGCCGCAGCGGCTTCAAACATTTCCGCTTCATATAAGGTCGATTCCGCCACACGATTGGCCTTTTTAATCCGCGTTTGCGTGGTATAGCACCCGGTAAACACAAAATTCAATTCACCCTTGACTTCGGGTAATTGATTAGAAACTTGATCCACAAGCGAGAAATATTCCTTGAAGGTGCCGAAGGACATTCGAGGGAAGATAGGCCAGCTATCCATATCGTTGATCCGTTCAATATCCCGGCGCGTGGGCCCGCCTCCATGATCGCCAACACCATACACCTTGAGCATGGTGTCCATTTGATGTCCCGTGCAAAATTCTGGAACATACAGTGCCATATCTGGATTAATTTCTGCGTTATACCAGATCGGCTCGCGATATACAATCACCGCTGCCCCCGAAGGCGCAACCCAGCGATACAGATAATGTTCCTCATAGCCTCGGCAATGATAATAGTACTTAACACCCCCTGCGGTCAGGATTTCCGGAACGTTTTGGCTATGACCGAAGGTGTCTGGCTCAAAATCAATATTGAGAGAATCAGGATCAACCCCGAGCAGAGTGGAAAGGTAACGCTTGGTATACAAAATTTGGCGAGCCAAGCTTTCTCCATTCGGCAAATTCTTATCCGATTCTACCCAGGTCGATGCGGTTACCTCCCACCGTCCTTCTGAAACCCTGGACCGGATCTCTTGAAGCATTTCCGGAGCATATCTCTCAATGATCTGATAAGTTGACGCCTGTGATTGTGAAAACTTAAACTCCGGATATTCATTCATCAGGTCCAACATGGTTCTGAATGTATCGATCGTGACCGCCACTGTCTCATCCCAACGCCACATCCAGTTCATATCGATGTGTGCGTGCGCTGCGCAGATCATTCTAAAGGACTTTGCCTCAGATGATAGACTTTGCATCATCTTTTCAGCCAAAAGCACATCTTCTCGTCCGATCGTTCCGTGTTTCTTAAAAGCGGAAAGCACACTATCGTACGCCGAAGAGACCAATTGATCATATGCGCCTTGTTTAGTGACCGAAAGTCGCGCCGCATAGGCTAATTCATGGTAAATTCGTTCTCCCCAGTACCCCAATGGTTCCTTGTCTCGCAATTCTGCCAACTTTCCATCTAATGAACTCAACTCAAAGTCTCCTTTATACCAAATGAGTAGGTAGCAGAGCGGTACAAGAACAGAATACTTTAAAACTGTTGTATAAGTCAACATGTTTTATAATCTTAAAACAATAAAACATGTTGATCACAACAAAAAACAAACATCTTTTTATCATAAGAATCCTATTCTTAAACATTTGCTCTATCGCTAAGGCAAAGGTAACTGTGGCGATATCTTCCAATCCATTTCCGAGGATTTGGCTTATCTGACACTTTAGCTATCACGTCCATATAAAAAAACGCCACGACGGTTAAATGAACTTTGACAGAAAAGAACATCATTGCATTTCAGTGCCCGTTAATACCTCTACACCTTGCTCACGCAACGCCTGCCGGATTCCTTCCGGAAGCAAGTGATCCGACACTAAAATATCCACGCTCTCCCAACGCGCAAATACATGATAAGATGAAGTTTCAAACTTACTTGAATCCGCCAAGACGATTACCTGATCGGCCGATGCGATCATGGTTCGCTTAATCTCTGATTCATAAAGATTTGAGTTGAGCAGCCCCTCTTTTAAGGAGAGCGATGAAGCGCCTAAAAACAGCTTGCTGGCCCGCAAATCACCTAGAAACTCCTTCGTCTTGGGGCCTACAGTCGAATGAGTCGACGCCCGGACAATTCCTCCAGCCAAAAGCAGAGATGGTGATTTTCCAGTCAATTCATGCGCAATTGGAATCGAGTTGGTCACGACAACGAGATCTTCATAACGTGGAAGAATGCGCGCCAGTTCCAAAGTCGTCGTTCCAGCATCTAAGATGATCACATCTTGAGTACCAATCAAATCTACTGCACGCTTTGCAATTTCCCTTTTGCGGTTTGTAAACGCCTCGACGCGCACCTCCATGTGCACGTCTTGATTGACTCCTGTTGCGGACGTGGCCAGTACAGCGCCACCGTATACCTTTTTAATAATTCCTTGTTTTTGCAAGACATCAAGATCTCGGCGGATCGTCATATCAGAGACGCCGAACTTCTCCATCAGCTCGGTCACTTTTACAAGAGGCTTTTCTCGTACCATCTCGGCGATCAATGTCTGTCTTTCAACACTTAGCACTGTAAGCACTCCTTGGATATAAAACAACTCTTATCTACTATTATAACAACATACATCGGTAATACATCAAACCACCCCGACTTTTAGTCCTTAAGAACTATTTCAACACTAGTGATCTGCTTCGCTCTAACGTCTAAACGAATTTGCGTGCCATCACAATGCACATCGCCAACCGGTTGCTCATCCAAATTAATCAACTGTGCGGTTTTTATAGCGTAGGCAAAATCAAGTGTTCCCTGTACCGGATGATGGGTCACATTAAATAAACGGACCACATATCGCCCAGCATGATCCTCGGATTCTTTGATTATTCTCACACATAATCCGTCTCCACTAACGGT
>JAKACY010000134.1 GCA_021821025.1 Bacillota bacterium
GAATTTAAATATCTACTGGACGTTCGGTTCGATCATGGTGGTATATATGCTGCGCCAAGCAGGTATGGGGCTTTCGATGATGCCGATCTCAACGGCAGGGATGAACGATGTCCCGCCCAATCTGGTCAGCCGCGCGACAGCGTTACAAAATACGATGAGAAACGTGGCTGGCTCCATCGGAACGGCGTATTTGAGTACCATCATGCAGACGCAGTCGTCGTCACACTTCGTGACTTATCTGCAAAGAATGAGCGTCCATGCACTGCAAGGCATGCGCCTCGGCGGAATGCCGAGCGTCTACGGTGTCACAAGTCATAGCCAATTGCAATACTTAGTTGGCCTCTTGCAACAGTGGGCTTTCCAAAAAGGCATGCAAGATGCATTTGTGGTATCAGTTGCGATCGCGTTCATTGGTTGGGTAACCGTGTTTTTCGTAGGCAAAAAGAGGGCGCCGTTGACTTCGGGCCCTAGCAAACATATGGCAACAACTGAATAAACGAACCCGTAAGCGCAAAATCAGTGGAGCACCGATGCATGTTACGCGTGCTTCACTGTCCCTCTGAACCGCCTTCCCCTTCCCCACCGCCGCCACCGCCACCGCTACTACTGCCACCACCACTGCTGCCCTCTTTTTTACCCTTGTCTTTACCTATTTCTTGCTTTTGTCCTCCACCTGCTTGTTTTACCGCTTCCTTCATACTATCCATAAAAAGTAGACGAAACGTGGGCTGTTGAAGTGCTTCTGTCATAATCTTCATGATTTCTTTGCGGTATTCCGGGCTTTGCAACAATTCGAACTGACTTTTTTGAAACTCTGGAGATTTCATTAGTGTAACTAATTGCTGCTGGTATTCAGGATCTTTCATCAACTGTCTTTGAATGTCCATCATCTGTGTAGACGAAGCCTTGACAAGTGCATCAGCAAATTTGGTATCCTTCATTTGTTGCATTAAAAACGAGTGGTTCTGGCCCTGGTTGATCGTTTTTTCCACTGCCGCTTTGACGTCGGCTTCACTTACAGCAGATAGTTTCTTGAATTCAGGTGATGACATGGTGTCTTTTAGGGTGTTCATGCCTTCTTTACTGTGTAGGATGTCGAGCACCATGGTTTTCACTTCTGGATAGCTCACTTTATCGGTCGCGGAGCTCTTATTTTGTTGTTGTCCTTGTCCTTGCTGTGGATTGTCGCTGCTTTGGCTAACATCTGCAGCGCCTTGGCCGCCCATGCCACAACCTGTCGTAGTCAGAGATCCGATCAGGAGTATGGCGGGAAGGGTTCGTTTAAAGATGTTGGTATTTCGACGGTCTGTGTTCCGCATCAGGCCTTCCCCCTTTTAAGCCTACTATGTCCATGAA
This sequence comes from Bacillota bacterium, assembly GCA_021821025.1. GTDB lineage: Bacteria > Bacillota > Bacilli > Alicyclobacillales > SLC66 > JAKACY01. Next base: position 1,357 of record JAKACY010000134.1, read on the forward strand.
GTGATGGGTTATACAAAGGGTTATTTTTAATTCATTTACCTGAGGTGATCGAAATGAATCAAAGGATTTTTTGGCACTTAGTTGGACGAATCATAGCCATCGGTGTGGTTGCTGGCTTACTCTTGGCTTTGCTAGGGTGGCCGGCCAAGCTCGTATGGTATCGGGGGGTTATCGTTGGCGGTTTTGTGAGCGTTGCGATCGGACTCATGGGCTTTTGGGCATACCTCATGCTCAATTTCTTAGTGCGGTCATTTCTTCCCCTTCGTGTGTGGATTTGGTTTCAAGGGATGCTGGTGGTTGTGGCGGTACTTGACGTCGCGTATTATTTCCCGCAATTGATCTCCAGTCTCCCTACAGGACTGACACTGCCACCAGGAAATTACCTGCCATTCATTTTGGCGCCACTTGTCCTTGGGGCTGTCGTTGCGTTCTTTAAAGCAAGATTATCCGGTAAGAATGCGTTCGTGCCCGCACTGTTTTTCATGTATGTGTTTACTGGTGTAGAATGGGTGCCAGCTTTAATCAATGCAAAAGAATGGGGTCCGGCGGGCCTGATCTGGGTGATACTCTTTTTATGCAATACCTATCTCATTTTGGTTTTAGGTAGGATTGGAAGTAGGCAGCCTGCCGCCATATCGGCGTAAAGCTGCCCCGGACCACTACTGGACGCTTGTCTGCTGCTTCACTCCAGCGATGAGTTCAGAAACTGTTGCGAACTGATACCCTTTTGCCCGTAATCCGTCAATGATCACGGGCAAAGCCAAGTGTGTTTGTTTGCAAGAGTCGCTTGCATGCATGAGGATGATGTCGCCCGGCACTACTCTTGTTAGCACCCGTTGAGTAATTTTGTCAACGCCTGGATTCATCCAGTCTAGCGAATCAGTGTGCCATTGGATCACTTGATAGCCCATGTTGTGTAACAGGTGTAACACTTTTGCATTAAAATCTCCATTTGGTGTACGGATTAACGTTGTCTGGATGCCCAGCACATCCTTTATACTTTGCTGAGCTTTCGTTACTTGTTCACGAATCCACCCATCCGTATGTTCGGAGAAATTTTTGTGCATATTGCCGTGGCTGCCGATCTCATAGCCCATCGACTTGATGCGTTTTGCGATGTCTTGATGATGCAAGACCCAGGGCCCTGAGAGGAAAAAAGTCGCCTTTTCCACATGCTTGTTTTGCAGAATATCAAGAATCGGTCCAGGTGACTTTTCGCCCCAGGATATATCAAAAGTAAGAGCCACAACCTTCTGATTTGTGTCGACTTTGTATATGGCTGCAGCATCTGTTTTTGGGCTCTGTTTCACTGCTGCTTGTGTGATTAATGGCTGGATGGTTAAACTGATTAAAAGTAGGATCATCGCAAGCCTAGTGCAGATTTTAAGGCATCTGCTCTTCATGGTAAAGACACCTCCTGTGATGAAAGTGTGTGCTTTATCTCCTGATCCCATTCAAAATTCAACCACCATGCGACGTCGGAGGATAATAGATGATGATGCCTGATTTTCGGCTGTATGTTTTAGTGCGCCGGTTGCAGGGGTATATATGGATCGCGTTTGCTCTTTTTATAGTGGGCAGCGTGACGGGGGATCTGTTTGCAAGTTCGTTGCAACATATGATCGCCCCTATGTATACGCAGTTACGGCAAGAGGCGCTGACACTTCATCAGGACACGCCGTGGGAGCTATTCTGGTCGCTTTTCTCCAATAATCTTCGCGTTAGCCTGATCATGATTATAGGTGGAATTGCAGTAGCGATCGTTCCAGTGGCAGGGGTATTCGGTAACGGCTTATTAGTGGGTTACGTACTGCGTATGACAACGATTAAACTACACGCAAGTACCAGCATGGTCTTTGTAGCGGGAATATTGCCGCATGGGATATTTGAAATACCCGCATACCTGTTGGCCAGCGCCTTAGGCATTCAAATTGGGTGGAAGATGCTCGCCTCCGCTGCCGGACGCAACCTGCGAGATGTATGGGGAGGAGTTTTCCACGATATTATACCCGTGATTTTTTGGGTGGCTGCGTTTTTGTTCGTTGCGGCATTTATCGAAACCAATATTACGCCTGCCTTGCTTCATGCAGCCGTTGGAAAATAAAGCATTCATCCATCATGCAAAGTCTTCAACCTCTTGGGTTGGAAATTGGATGATCTGCTGCTGATCGTCTTTTTGATAAGAGACCGTATAAATGTCGAGCGTGCGAGCCACGAGTTGCATAGAGTGAATACCCATTTCCTGAAATAAGCGTGTTTCGACATCCAGCAACGCTTCTTTATAGGAAGGCTTGTCTTGCGTGAGAAACAGGGCATTTGAAAGCTGTGCCCAGCATAACAAAAGCAATTCTAGATCCGAATCCAAGGCTCTGCCTCCTTTTTTCTTTCAATATGTTACCACGGCGCAAAATTACGCGCTAGACCGATGGCGGGAAGGAAATTGAAATGTTCACAGATGTACTGTACGAGGATATCAAAGATCGTAGTGATATTGTATTTATTGATACACGGTCAGAAGGCGAATTTGATGAATCCACAATTCCAGGGGCCATCCATGTGCCGATCTTTCATGACGATGAGCGGGCTCACATCGGAACGGTGTATAAGCAAGAGGGATCTGAAGTCGCCAGGGATTTGGGCCTGTCGATCATTTCACCTAAGTTGCCAGATATCGTAAAGAGGATTCAAGAAGTGTCTTCAAAAAAGATGCCTGTGATCTTCTGCTGGAGAGGTGGCATGAGGAGCAAATCAGTCGCAACAGTGCTGGATTTGATGGGCGTGCCGTGCCTTCGTTTGATCGCAGGTTATCGAGGCTATCGACAATATGTGACGGAACGGCTCAAAACTATGGCGGTACAAGATATACCTCCACTGGCCGTAATTCACGGCATGACGGGTGTCGGTAAAACCACACTCCTTCACATCCTGCAAGGACGAGGACAAGCTGTATTCGACCTCGAGCAATGGGCGGGTCATCGTGGTTCAGTGTTCGGCGGCATCGGATTAAAAGTCGCAAATCAAAGGCAATTCGAGTCATGTGTCCTGCTTCATGTCGATCGATATCGCAATTATCCTTATGTATTTATCGAGGCTGAAAGTAGGCGGATTGGTCATTCCATGATGCCAGATTTCCTGTTTGATGCGAAAATGCAGGGTTTTAATATCGAACTTACGGCCAGCGTCCAAACTCGGGTAAAGAGAACGCTGGAGCAGTACTGGTTGCAAGATGAACAAGTATTTCATGAAGCGGTGACCCGCGCAGTTCATTTAATTGAGAAGAGGTTTTCGCCAGGATTGCGCAGCAACGTCTTTGAGTTACTGTCCAAGCGGCAATATGAAGATCTCATCGCGCTTTTGCTGGAGGAATATTATGACCCAAGGTATCGTCATGCCATGGCTGCATATGAAAGAACGTTTACGGTCGTAGATGGCGAAGAATTGACCCATGCTGCACAAGAAATACAGGAACTCGTATGCGGGCATACGCGGTAACAAGTTGGACCCGGGTGTCATCTACTGCTATTAGGCAGAGCATTTGCTGCTTAGATTGTCATGGCAGGCGGTGGCTACAACGTGATTTATTTGGCGCTGGGGGATTCCATTACATATGGATACGATGCGTCTGACGATCATTTGAACTATGTGTCGCGCTTGACTGAGAAACTGAATACTTTAACTCGCACCAGTAGTTATATACAGGCTCGTCCAGGATGGACGGCAGCGCAACTTCTAAAAAGTCTAAGCCGAATCCCCTCTGCGATATTGGCAGAGGCGCACCTCATTACATTGATGATCGGCGGCAACGATCTGCTGCGTGCGATGCCGTGGTTCCTGCACGATAAAAGTGAGGCCATAAAGCGGTTGAAGGAGTCGTTTGAGCCGCAAGTTCTAGAGATCATCCAGACCGTTAAAGAGCGATCAAACGGTATGCTGATGGTATGCACCATTTACAACCCGTTCCCACTTTCCGAACTTGCAGAAGAAGCCGTCGGGGAGTTGAACAACATGCTCGTAACGATTGCCAAGCAACATGGCCTGGTCGTAGTTCGCGTGCACGAATGGTATGGAGGCGAACAAGAGAAATTGGTGCATGGGTTTAAACGAGGCGCATTGGAGGACTTTCGGCTTATCCGCAATCCCATCCATCCGAACGACGAGGGACACAGACGGATTGCCGATGCCATATTTGCAGCGTATCGCTCGTCGCCTGTACCGTCCGAGAAACCGGAAACTCCGCCCTTGCCTAAGCGATCACCGCGGCGCCGTCAAAGTCGTCCTCGCAAAACCCATCGAGCTTCGCATCGATAAGGCTAAATTAGTTGATTCAGATTCCATGCGCGTCCAGCGCGTTACAGTGTATAATGGGCATAGGTGAACCTAATGGACCCATTTCTCGCGCTTTGGCACAAATTTACGGTTTTCGATGTATTTGACATTGCGATTGTTTCTTATGTGTTTTATCGCGTTATCCTCATTATTCGTGGCACGCGCGCGGTGCAGCTGCTAAAGGGTGTGGCCGTGTTGCTTGTAGCCACGGGGCTTAGTCGGATTCTGCATCTGCAGGCGCTAAACTGGTTGCTCAATGAGGTTTTAATGATCGGCCTTCTGGCGATACCCGTCGTATTTCAACCTGAGCTTCGGCGAGCGCTCGAACAGTTGGGAAGATCGAACATATTTCATATCAACATGTATTGGCAGGGGACTGGCGACATTTCCAATATCGTTCATGAGTTGGCGCGCTCGTGCCAATTTTTTTCAAAGAACCGCATTGGTGCTTTGATCGTGCTTGAACGAGATACCGGACTCAACGAGTTCGTGGAAACAGGTATTCCGATTGGCGGGAAACTGACTGCGGAACTTTTGATCAACGGCTTTATTCCCAATACACCTTTACACGATGGCGCGATGATTCTTCGTGCAGATCGGGTGGTGGCTGCGTCTTGCTATCTGCCTTTGAGCGATAACCCGGCGATCGGGAAGGAACTTGGCACTCGTCATCGGGCGGCAGTAGGCATATCGGAACAGTCGGACGCGATCGCGCTGGTCGTTTCGGAAGAAACGGGGCAGATTTCGATCGCCGAAGGTGGAGTGCTATACCGTAGCTTGGATGAGCACGCGCTTGAGGACCGTCTCACACAGGGCCTTAGCTTTGTGCGCAACGGAGGTTTTCGCTTTTTTGGACGAAAGGCTGGTACGACATGAGGCGCCGTTCGAGCTGGCTTGATAACATTGTGTTCGTCCGCCTGATTTCCATTACCCTTGGTTTTTTCTTGTGGGTGATGGTCAATCTGAACGTTTCAGATCAAGCGACGAGCACAGGTATCGGTGTTACGACTTCAATTTTGCACAATGTACCAGTCCAAGTGGTGACTTCCGCCAATATGGTCGCAGTTGGTGTGAGACCCCAAACTGTCAATGTGAGTTTGTCAGGGAATATTTTAGATGTCGCAGCTGTACGAGCTGAGGCGCTTGACGTACACGTCGTGGCTAATGCTTTGCATGTAGGGCCTGGCGTACATCAGGTTCCCGTCATTGTGCAAAACGCACCGACAAGCGCCGTGAATTACGCGCCAACGACTAGTTTTGTCGCCGTGGATGTCCAGCAGAAAGTGCGGCAGACGTTTTATCCGAAACTGCAGATCACCGGAACACCTTTGATCGGTATGAAGGCCGGAACGGCCAAGTTTGTACCGCCCTCTGTCGTTGTGAGCGGCCCGGATGTCCTTGTGCATAAAGTAGAGCGAGTGGTCGCCCGGCTGAATCTGACCGGGGCGTCTAACAGCATACTGCGCTCAGTCACTGTAACGCCTGTTGGGGCTAATGGCCATATGATTACTGGC
>JAKACY010000005.1 GCA_021821025.1 Bacillota bacterium
CATAGGAATGACCATCACATCCATTTCTCAACATCAACATGGAATCAGCATCATCACGAACCGCGCAACCGAAATTGGTGCTTCGATTGCGTTTGAATCCAGTTCAAGCGGCACAAAAGTCATCATTACGGGCCATGGGATCTAATCTAATGATGCCACAAGTTTTTTATGTACAACATGGCCTAATAGGGTCATTTTTGCGGCGTTGCGGATATCCGACACGGTTAAACAGTGGCTAGTCGTGAACGATGCCGTATGCCATCGAGACCATCCCAGTAATCCGCTCCAATCCACTCAGCAAGCGCATAAGTCTCATACATTGATAGAGAAGTGAACAACCACTCGGGTTTTGTTGCGGGGTTAAGAAAGGCGACCTTAGTACAAGGTTCTACACAAGGACGTGGAACAGGTAAGCGAGGGTGAATATTGTGGGTCAAACGGAGAATGGAGCAGTTGGGTATTTCTTAGACACCAAGGATTACATCGAAGAATGTTGGTGCCAAGGGCAGACGAACCTGCAGTACTTTGAGTTCAAATTACCAGATTCAGTTGCAGCGAGCTTCGTGGCTGTTGTGCCGCATGGCAGGGTTTGGGGGGGAGACGGATGTGTTCTAACTCCCAATCACAAAATCCTTTGGGATGTCTCGAGAGAGTGGGATACTTCCCCGGCAAGCCATTCCGTTTTCCAACAGACCTCCCTGCCGAAATGTACGTACATCCCGCAAACCGTGGCGGTCCTAAGCAAGATCGGGTGCAACAACTACTATCACTGGATGTTTGATGTACTGCCTCGCGTACATCTGTTGAGGTTAAGCGCACTGTCTATTGAAAAGTACATTGTTCCACATCCCCTTGCTCCGTTCCAACTGGAAACCTTAATCGCACTGGGAATACGTCGGGAACAGTTGATCGAAGCCGGTGCTGATTTCCACATAGAAGCCGAACGACTCGTCGTTCCTTCCCTCCCGCTGGAGGCCAAATGGGCCTGTGATTTTGTCCGCAGCCAGATGCTCTGTAAAGTGCGCCGTTTCCGACCACATTCGAGACGGTTGTATATCAGTCGGGAGAACTGTATCGGACGGAAGGTTGTGAATGAGCCGGAATTGCTTGCCGCACTAGCTCCGCTTGGGTTCGAGAAAATCGTTCCTGAAACCATGTCTGTGGCCGAACAGGTTGCGGTTTTCTCTCAAGCGAATGTCATTGTCGGTCCACAGGGGGCAAGCTTTACCAACACGTTTTTTTGTCGACCGAAAACGCACATTATCGAATTCATGGCGCCGACCTTTTTTATCACAGCAACCGAAAAAATTTCTTCGTATCTCAATTTAAATTATCACCGGATTATGGGGACCAGTCAGCACAATCCAAATTACATCAACGGTGAGTGGTATTGGCACGGCCTCGACAACATTATTGTTGACCTTGAGGATATGATGCGGCTCATAAGCACGGTAGTTTAACCTGACTTGTTAAAAATCTAATTCACCGTCTCCAGTAGAGTAGCAAAGGGGGGAATTGAGTTGAGAATTTTAATTGCTACTCATTTCCCTTTACCTGGTCACGGCGGAGTCGACACGTACATTCATGGACTCGAGAAGGGTTTAACACGTCGTGGCCACGAGGTGGAAATTCTCGCACCGCATGCCACTTTGCCACGTATTTGCCTGTTCCGAAACGGAAATTACGTCGAAAAGGCGAGTATTGAACCCCTTGTCAATCGCAAGATTCGCGACTTCTTTCGCCTTTATTTCACTTCTTATACGGTAAATACCACCATACAAAAGGCCGAAAGTCACGGTGCAATTGTAGAAAATCCTGCATTCGAATCTATATCTTTGATGCGCTCGCTGGAACTTCAGCGCTACTACCTAGAAATCGCAGCTCTGTATTTTGGCCTGCAGGACTATGACCTGATCCACACTCAAGACGTTGTCTCGAGCCTGGCACTTGCGCGGGTGAAACCCGCACATATTCCATTGGTCGTTACTTTGCATGGGTATTTTGAGGAAGAACTAAGAATTCAAGATCGAATCTCAGAGAACAATCACATTCAACGTGAGTACGTAAAGCTACTTGAGCAGAGCGGGATTTCGGCTAGCGACATCAGTATTACACCCTCGAATTGGTTGAAAAATCAGATGCTGCAAAATCACAACTTCAGGCATCTACAATTCGCGGTGATTCCATCAGGCATCGACGTCTCAGATTTTCACAATCGGCTCAATGAGGTACCACAATTGATCTTTGATTCTGACCAAAAAAACCTCATTTGTCCCGCGCGCTTAGATGCCGTAAAAGGGCATCACGACCTACTCAATGCACTCGCAAAATTGAAGCAAGAACGACAAGACTGGCTGTGTTGGTTCGTTGGGGACGGACCGTTGCGACAACAATTAGAAAGACGCTGTAAAGACCTCGGCCTCTCTTCATACGTAAAGTTTACTGGAGCGCGAGGCGACGTTCCGAGTTTGCTTAAACAAGCAGATGTGATGGTCTTGGCAAGTCTGCAAGAAAATCTGCCGTTTGCCGTGATGGAGGCACAGCTTGCCGGTAAACCCGTGGTTGTCACAAATGCTGGCGGGATGCCTGAGATGGTGAGTCATGAACAAACGGGGCTCGTTTGTGATGTCCATGATAGTGACTCTCTCTATCTGAATCTCAAGTGCATGCTTGACGATGAAGAATTGCGACGCCGGACGGGTAGGAACAGTCAGAAATTTGCCTACACACAATGGTCGCTAGAAGCCATGATGCATCGCATCCATGTCGTTTACGAAGATGCTCTGCGGAAAAAGAGAGAACAGATTGACCCAACCAACGCAGCTGGTGTAGTGCAAACCTTGTCACGGGGGGACTGGAAGCTGTCCCACGAAGAGTCGAATCACTCGCGGGACCGTTTTAGGTATGTCCTGGCAAAAACCTATGAACGGTTGTTTCGCAATGAACTCCCTCCGAGCACCATTCGACTCGACCGTTCGGTCTGGGACCGGGTTCTCCAGCATGCTCCGAGCACTTATTCATTACCCGATGCCCTCGTGCTCCAAGCATTAAGCCAAGTCATGCGCTGAAGGTTAGGGTCTCTGTCAACCGCGATCAGATTTTCATCATGACGACCTTCAAAGGAGTGACAGCTTATGAACATACTGCTCGCAACACTCTATTCCTATCCACAAAAAGGGGGACTCGGGAGTTACATTAAAGCACTTGCCGGCGAATTAGAACGAGCAGGGCATTTTGTGGATATTCTAGCCTGTCATCCTAGTTTTACGGGTTACTATATGGTTCGCAACAATCACTTAGTCAGGACGTTGCAAGCGCGTGAGGGTCTATACGAAGTACATCCAGAATTAGGACCAGAGGCGGCGCTGCTCGACACATGGGTACGCGATCGTGAACTTGAACGACATACATTTCAACGTGCTGCGGCTCATTTCCATCTCAACAAATACGATGTCATCCATACTCAGGATGTGATCTCGACCGTTGCTCTTGCCGAACTTAAGGACGAGAGGACGAGAATCATCCAGACCCTTCATGGTTCACTGACTTACGACCTGTTGATGGCTCATGGTAAGGACATTGAAACAACGGAAGCATGGAAGCATGCCGCCATGCTCGAGCGAGCAGGCGTCGAAGCAAGTACATTTACAGTCACCCCTTCCAAATGGCTGCAGGACATCCTTGTTGATAACTCACATGCGCCACGAGAGCGGATGCGAGTCATTCCGAACGGAATAGCCGTCCATCAATTCGTGCCGGTTTTTCGAGGGACCATGAGCCAATCAAGCTCGATGCGAAAACAAGTCATCACATGCGTGGGCCACCTAAGCAAACTGAAGGGTCAACAACACCTCCTGGAGTCATTAGCGCTTTTGAAGCAACGACAAACCAACTGGGTGTGCTGGTTGGTCGGGGATGGACCTGAGAAGACAGAGTTCGAGCAGTTGCGCGACCGCTTGGGTTTAACAGACCACGTGCTTTTTCTCGGAGCACGGGACGATATTGCGTCCATCCTAAGGCAAACAGACGTGTTTGTTCTTCCTAGTTTGACCGAGAATTGCCCCTACGCCGTTCTCGAGGCCCAAGTAGCCGGTGTTCCTGTGATTGCTTCCAAGGTGGGCGGTGTCCCAGAAGTCATTGAACATGGCGTGACAGGTTTTCTCACACCGGCCGCGGATCCGTTCGCATTATATCAGACAATTGTGCAAGTACTCGAGGACGACTCCCTCCAGCAAGTTGTGAGAAAAAATTGCGAGCGTCGTTGCCGCGTTCAGTGGTCTATTGAAAACATGGTGAAAACTCTTGAAAGTCTCTACCACACGACTTCAGGGAGGGGTTCGGCGGTATGAAGATCCTTATCACAGGCGGTGCCGGCTTCATTGGTGCCCACATTGTTGACACCTATTAACTTAGGCCGTCAAGTAGTGGTCGTCGACACTCTGATTAGCAATTTGATATGAAAAGCAGGCCTGAAACGCGACATATGACAACGACGACTCGACCGCTCAGGCGCGCCAAGTCCATTGCTTTTTCCATCCCTTGCGCTCGCTGGCGATACCTCAACATTGTATATACCGAGTTCCAAAACAGTCGCCCCCTCAAAATAACTATCTAGCCACTCGCGCGTTTGAGTGGCCAGACTAAGTCACGTTTTTTCGAGGTGATCCACGTCATCCCTTAAGTCCCGACAGTGAAATGCCCTGAATGAAGGTCTTTTGGGCTAGGAAGAATAGGACCACTATCGGCAAAGTAGCAACGGTTGAAGCGGCCATCAGCAATCCCCATTGAGTCCCATACGAGCTTACATAGTTTTGTAGCCCCAATGAAATTGTAAATGTGGACTGATCATTGAGGTATATAAGCGGACCTAGGAAGTCGTTCCAACCATAAATAAATTGAAAAAGCGCAACGGTCGCCAAAGCAGGCTTAGCTAATGGAATAATTATCCTCCAGAAGATTACTAATTCGTTTGCACCATCGATGTAGGCTGCCTCGGATAGCGAGTTAGGAATAGTCATAAAAAACTGTCTCAGAAGAAATATGTTAAATGCACTACCGAAAAATGTTGGAACAATCAGCGGTTTATAAGAGCCTACCCAACCCAGAGTTTTAAAGAGTACGAATAATGGTACCATCGTCACTTGAAAAGGAAGCATCATAGTAGCCAACATAAGGATGAATAGGAAATTTTTTTCCGGCCAATCGATTCTGGCAAAACCATAGGCCACCAATGTACTTGAGACTAGGGTCCCAACGACAGTGAGGACACAGTAGACCAAGGTATTTGTGATGTATTGAAAAAACGGTTCAAAGTTCATGGCATTCGGATAGTTGGAGAAGTCAAAAGGGTTCGGAATCCATACGGGAGGCCAACGCAACTGTTCGAAATCAGGTTTGACCGAGGTTGACATCATCCAAAACATCGGAAAGACGAAGGATATCGCCAATAAAATCAGTACCAGATGCTTGATGGTTGACGCCGTCATGAGTTTAAATCTTCTAGACGAATACCGCGCCGATAAATTCCTTTCCAGTATAACCATTAACAATGTCCTCCTCACATATGACTCTCCGAAGTACAAGCCTAAGGCAGGCCAGATCACACTCAGTAACCTGGCCAAAAACCCATTATGTTCAATCTATTTGGTTTGCTGCAATTGTTGGTTAGCGACCTGTTGCAAATGAAGCAGTGCCTGGTAAGGAGTCTTCTTACCTTCCAGCACGTAGTCTTGTGCATTGGCTAGCTTTTGCTCATAAAACATGTCAACGGGTGTCACAGGCGTGATGGCATCATGGACACTTAACATCACATCCACAAACTTCTTGCGCAACGGTGCTTGTTTGAGAAACTTCTGATAGGCAGGCTGTTTGGTAATCACAGCAGAGTTGGGAATCCAACCACCAGTGGGATATGCCCGAGCCGCCCATGCCGCATTCTGATATCCAGATAACCAAGCGATAAATTCAAAGGCCTGCTGAGGATGTTTTGATCCTGTTGGAATTTCGTTGTAGTTACCATTGACCCAGGTTGTGTTATAATATCCGCCCGGGTTCACCGGTATGGGCACTACACCGTATTGTAATTTTGGATTAAATTGCTGAATAGTTGGCATTTCCCACATGCCGTTAACGATGAACCCAGCCTTACCAAGTTCGAATGGGTCCTCAGATCCACCAGCTGCCCCCGTCAATCCCTTCTCGAAAGCATTTACCTGGGTATATGGATACTTCTTAAACTTGGCGAAGAAATTCATAATAGACATGGCTTTGGGGCTAGTCATTGTGTACTTCTTGCCATTAAAGAAATCTCCGGGTGTCGCACCAAACATCGGCATAAGCTGTTCGAAATTCCCCGCCGGGTAATATCCAATTTGTTGCACTACTCCATCTTTAGTTATCTTCCACTCTTTAGCTTGGTCTGCCCATAACTGAGCCAAAGTCCGCGGCGGGTTGTTAGGATTCAAACCTGCCTGTTTCATGAATGTCTTGTTGTAGTAAAGCAGGAATGAGTTCATCGTCCAGGGCATGGCGTACATGGAGCCCTTGTACTCACCCCACTTCGCAGCCACGGGATAAAACCAGTGTTTAAGACCCGCATATTTTCCAGTCATGAACGTGCTCAAGTTCATTAAAGCGTGTTGTTGTGCGAAAGCTGCGATATAGGGGTTCCATTCTGTAAACACATCAGGTGCATCACCTGCGGCAATTGCCGTCAGAAGCTTCTGCTCACCGTTGGCCGATGGAACAGATGTCATCGTAACTTGTATGGTTGGATGTGTTTTGTTGAACTCATCAACCATCTTTTGAACGACTTGGGTCCAAATTCCAGACCACATGTTCCAATAAGTTAGGTGTACAACTGGTGCATCACGGCGGACAGTAGGCGCAGCCGCAAACGCGCTGGATGCCAACAGACCGCTAGTCATAATGATTGCACTTGAAACGACCGCGAATCCTCTTTTCCAGTTTCCCACGTTAATTCCCCCTATAGGATTTGACCAAAGTTTAATTTCTCTACTAATGGAAAGCGCATTCAATTGCTATATTTATGTGCCAGTCTCACCCCCTTATGGATAAGGACGCTTACTATTGTTCCCCCCCGTAATACACCCACCGTGCTGATGATCGAAATACAAACAGAGTTGCCACGAGTATCAGCACAAAGAGCAACCAAGCCATTGCAGATGCATATCCCAAGTGCAAGCACTGAAATGCCTGCTGATACAAGTACAGAGCAAAGAAGAGAGAAGAATTGTCTGGTCCACCCTGTGTCATAACGTAAGCCTGAGTGAAATATTGAAACGACCCAATGAGGCCCAATATCACATTAAATAATATAACTGGACTAATCATAGGGATTGTTACATACCAAACTCGTTGCCAGGTATTCGCACCTTCGAGTACAGCCGCTTCATAAAGGTCATTTGGAACACCCTGCAGACCAGCCAAATAGATTACGATAGGCTGACCAATTCCCCATAGGCTCATCAAGACCAACGAGGGTTTAACCCAAGCATCAGAATACAGCCAGCCAGGAGCTGGTAGGCCGATCGCCCTTAAAAATGCATCAATAAAACCGAATGATGGATTAAAGAGCCAAACCCACAATATTGAAGACGCGACCAGTGGAACGACACTTGGCAGATAAAACAAAGTTCGATAGATCGCTAACCCTTTAATCTTCATGTTGAGCAACAGTGCAATTGCGATTGCAATAACGGTAGAAATTGGAACAAACACCACGGTATAGTAGAGTGTATTGTACAGCGACTGCCAAAACAGAGGATCCTTTATCATTTGCTGATAATTTTGCCCCCCTATCCATTGCGGAGGGGACAGTATATTGTAATTCGTGAAAGAGTAGAATAATGATGCAATGAATGGGTATAACGCAAAAGCTAGAAATCCAATAATCCACGGCGAAATAAACAGCCAACCTATTAGTCGATTCCTACGCAACCGGGCACGAGATGGTTTTGGCTTAACAGACTTTTTACCCATAACCACATTGACAGTCGTGCTCATCGTCCCACCTCGCTTATGATCTATGCGTGCTTGGTGGACATCGAATGCAACTCCGCACCATCCCAGCACTGCTCACCTAACACTGACTTATCAGATAAATTCTTTAGACTCCCGCAACTCTCTCTCACTATCAAGCGCGTTGGAATTGTAACTTGCAACGGTAGCTCCCACGATCCAAACTGTCGCAAAAGCAAGTTTACTGCCTCACGCCCCATGTCTTTTGTAGGAACGTGTACGGTCGTAAGTGAGGGCGTAACAAATTCAGCAATATCCACGTCGTCGAACGATACAATTGCCACATCCTCAGGAATCCGCAACCCAGCCTCAGAGAGTGCGCGAATCACCCCAATTGCCATTGGATCACTTCCAACAAAGTAAGCGCTTGCTAAATTGCCACTTAAAACAACCCTCCTAGCCAGTTCATAGGCAGTGCTAGTGAACCAATCGCCTAAATGTACATGTTTCTCTTGGAAAATTCCTCGGGCTTGTAAGTATAATCGAAATGCTTCTAAACGCGGATCTACCCCATATTCCGCCGGCCCGCCAAAAAATCCAATTGCCTTGTGACCCAGTCCTATCAAGTGATCTAAAACTCCGAACGTAGATCTTGTGAAATCTACCACCACGGAATTAAATCTAGTTGGGTCTGGACATCGGTCCACAAACACAACTGGCTTTTGGATCTGCGGATTTTCTCGCAAGTAATTCGCAATCAACAAATTCTCACCAACAACAATGATGCCATCAGTTTCACTGAATGTTTCGTTCAGATTTAGTAAATCTGCCCAGTGAAGCGATACTGCACCAAACAACCCACGTGCACGACACTCATTCTCTATACCCCTACGAATGGAATAAAAGTATTGATCCGTTGCCTCCACCTTTTCATTCTTAAAAGCTACGATGCCGACCCGTTTGAGTGAAGGTTCCTTCCTGCTAACCCTAGGTCTTACGTACCCAACCTCTTCAACAGCTCGCATGATGCGAGCCTTGGTGCTCTCCGGTATGATCAGATCGGAGTGACCATTCAGGGCACGTGAAACTGTCGTTATGGAGACCTTTGCTAGGCGGGCGACATCCTTCAGCGTCGCCAATAATAGCCCCCCTAACTATCGATATAAATCTTACGCCGCACCCCCAATCTAGATTTTCAAACTAGTCTATTTCAGTGAATATATTCATGCTAATTCACTAAATTATATATGTCAATACCATTACATATTATCTGTAAAATTATTTGTTTGACCAGACATAAGGGTTTCCCAATAGTCGTTCTATGGATTACTCCCCCTATCGTCCTTCGGCCTAGTTGTGGTATGTCACGTTTGTGTTATATTTGTGAAACGCTTGTGTGGTAACATGCCCTTGTGGAAATCGATGGACGACTTTTGTTTTGTCCCTAAACGAAACTACATATCAAGAAGCACCACCTCGAATGCAGGTGGTGCTTCTTGATGTCATTTTCATAGTGGCTATCACGTCCTCATGACCACTTTTATACACCCATCCTCTTTGTTGTCAAAGAGATCGTATCCTTTTTGCGCATCTGCTAGTGACAACCTGTGCGTGATGATATCTGTTGGCGCAATGCCTGCCGCACATTTGCATTTACTGGGACGCCGCCTGAACGATTGCATAGCGCATCAATAAGGAATGGTGCTTTGCCAGTTGATATATGCGATATAACCCACCGCTGCCGCCGCGCTTTGCACAATTAAGAGCACTGCGAGCCCAATGGAAGATGCCTTTTCTTTTTTCCACAAATGAACGACCACTGGACCCGACAAAATCCACGCAGCAATCCCCGGAAGCATGAATACAGCCGTATTCATGTTCGTTCACCCTCTTTTGCGAAAAATGCCTCGCTGTCTTTGCATCATGATCTATGTATCATCCATGTGATCATCATGCACAAGGGACGCGGTCGATCAGGTGCCATATGGTGATCGCTGCTTGCCAAAGGCAGTCATTCGAAACATAAAGTGTACATCGATCTTGGCATTGCAAAACTTCTTTGTGTATTGAAATGCCTTCCAGTCCTGCTCCGTCAAAAACCACCATTTGAGAGAAGACAAGCCCAGCCCGAAAATATCGCCGTGAAATTCGGTCTGACAGCGCTTTATAAGCTCCTGCGCCTCATTTTCAAACTCTTTATCAAGCGCTCGTTCAAGAACACGAGTATAACGGGCGGTTTGCACATAATCGATTTTGGCGTTGCTGCCAATAAGTGCGCAGCGCAGCGGAACCCTGATGATAAAGTGTAGCCGGCCACGATCCAAGTGGCAAGAGATACGCGGAGGAAACGACTGTTCAACCGATACCGCATCGCTTGCCGCAGGTACGATCGGGTCCTGAATATTCTCCAAAAACCACCTGATCTGGTTCGTTAAAAGCAGATAGATTCGCACCTCTGCGCCCATCAGCCGCCCAACAGCATGCCCGCTGTTGTACACTTCCGCACCTGTAAATTCAATCTTGTTGTCACCCCCTTTAATCGGTGTCTGACCTGCCACCACCTCATCCGCCCTCGGTATCACTGATTGCTCATGTAACTCCTTGCGAGGGCCTATGATCGGCGTGATCGCAAGTTGGTCCCCCAATTCAATCGTTGTAAGAAAGTCATTTAAGGACGTGTTTGGCACCATGCCAGTATATCGGTATTGAAAACGCATGTTTTCTATCACTTGGTCGGGCGGCGTGGTAAACTTGCTGTCGATCATGGGAATCAATTTTTCCGCAGGTTCTATGCTCGTTACAAGCAGTAAGTCGCGGCGATATTCGCGTTCACGAACCAACGCCTCGATCATCTCCGCCAGATCTTCACGTTTCACCAGTTCTTCATTCACGATTACGGCCTTTGTCTGCACGTTGGTCAATATTCGATCGGAGTTGGCGTTGGCTATGGTTCTGGCAGCCCCAAACGATGGCGTCACAAACGTTTCATACATGCCTTTCGATCTGCCTCTGGATTGGCCAGCCTTTCCAGCTTCGGTAGCGGCATTGATGATTTCATACGTAATGCGCAAGTTCCTGCCAGGCGCGGGATCGATACCGACGATGCCGATGAAAGCCATATCTTCAAGCTCGTGATTGTCTAAGCAGCCTGGCACCAAGAATATAGTGCACAATAAGAGCACAATAACTACCTTTCTCCTGATGCCACTGGCTATACTAAGCCTGGTTTTGTAACGCTTGACCCGTCTTACCATTTCTCTTTTGCCTCCACTTCCGAATATAGGCAACTAATCCAAGTGCGAGTGGGATCGAAACATAAAGTAGAAACGATCTTTGCATCGACACGATATCCTTGAAACTCAGATCTGACATGATACTCGGCGGTATCAGCGATCCATAGAACGAAATGGCGCCCACAACTGCTATAAACCTGCGATAGTTCGCTGTCCGTAATAACTCAGCACATAGTAGCGATGCCGCGAATATGAAGATATTTAACCGAATCAAGGACGATGCCACCCACGCGACGGCATATACGGCCTCTATATGCTGGATAAACCGGCCAAAATACACAATCTTGGCCGACTCAAGAAATGGGTACATGAGGTGATCAGAGGTGGGATATGGAATCACAAGATTAAAAACGAATAGCGCTAGGGCGATCCACAGTACTGATGCGATGTACCCAGTCAAAAAACTCCATCGAAATTCTCGATATGTGCGAAGGTATGGCCTGAATATGAAAAACAACAACATTTCCGCAAAAAAGCCGAGGTGCAGTACACCCTGTTGAAGCAAATTAGGAAGACCTGGCCCTAGCACCGGCGGCATGTAGGAAAGATGGGCCCTCGTCAGCATAAAGAGTAGCAACGAAATAAGTGTGATAAATAGTAAAACGAACATGATCAAATTTGACCTTCCAAGGCCCTCAATGCCAAAGTAGACGGGCAGCGACATGGCCGCCACATATATCATTACAATGAGAATAGGAGAGGTCGTTGGCAAAAAGGCAACCTCAATCTGATGAACGTCAAGACGAAGGGTTGTGCAAATATCTATCAACAGGGCTAAAAGCAGCAGCAGCCCTACGATACTGCCGATGACGTTGCCAAATTGTTCAAACAGGTGGTCAAACAAGCTCTTATCAGGTTGGCGAAAAAGCCACAGCATGGGAAGCACACATAAGAGCATCATCGCGCCTGATAGAAGTGCTAGTAAATAAGCGGCGCCATGCCCCCAATGAATCAGGATATCGGCGCTGGGATCAAGTATCTTGCCAACCATAATCACCATACTGATGGCGAGCAAATGGACTCCGCTGATATGCCCTACCCTGATCACACAATCACCCCTTTACAGAGTTTTTTTGCTTTCTCCACAGCCTGGGTTTTCTCCATGGTTTGGCCGATTGGCTGGATTGCTGGTATTCCTGTGAAACTGGTTGCTCGTTAGACACGGTCGATTGCTGCTGAGATTCTCCAGCCGACGCAGCCGCCATGAACGGCAACTTTTCACGCCAGTCGCCCGTCGTTGCACTTGACCCTTGACTTGACCCTTGCGAAGAGGCCTGTGGTGAATCACCATGCCAAGCGGTGGTGCCAGGTAATGAGACTTCCGGTTTTAGTCGCATTCTATCACTAAGCTGTACCTCTTTATTCTTTGTGGGCAGCGCATGTACCGAGGCCGGAAAATACTTGTACTTTGTAACAGAGCTTCTCATGAGGCCCTCTTCTTTCGGTCGGTATGGCGTGATGGGCGTCAAATACGGTACGCCAAACGACTGCATGATCGACAAGTACCAGACCATTAAACTAAGGAACACAGCGATGCCAAAGAATCCCAAGAGAAAGCTGGCAAAAGTGAAGAAAAATCTCAGGATCCTTGCGGCAAACCCAATTTCTTGATTCGGAATAGCAAATGAACCTAGCCCCGTCACGGAAATCAGAATGACGATGGTCGGACTCACCAGATTTGCCTCGACGGCAGCCTGTCCCAAGATGAGTGCGCCAACGATACCGATCGTCGATCCGATCACGTGCGGAACGCGGATGCTCGCCTCACGAATCAGTTCAAACGCGATATCAAGGATCAAGATCTCAATCACGGTAGGAAACGGAATGTTGAGCCGAGATGCCTTGATCGCAAGAAGAAGTGGCGACGGAAGCATCTCATGTTGAAAGTTCACCAAACCGATGTAAATAGATGGCAGCAAAATCGCCACGAAGAGTGCGATTACACGAATGATCCTCAGAAAATTTGCGTACCAAACTCGCTGATACAAGTCTTCAGCCGTGATGAGTTGCATCCACAAAGTAGCAGGTACGATGAGCACTTGCGAGTGATTATCAACGACAAGAGACACATACCCACGCAAAAGATAGCGAGCTACAAGGTCCGGACGTTCGGTATATATGGTCGTTGGAAATAAGGATCTGGAATGATCTTCGATATATTGCACCACGAGCCCCGAGGCATTGAGTGGAACCCGACCGATATTTTGCAATCTACGATTCACTTCGGCCAGAATACGCGGATTCGCATACTCAGCAACTGATACGACGCAGATTCTGGTATTTGCCGTATCCTGCAAAGTGATTTCCGCGAATGTGAGGTCAGGTCGTGGTACCACCCGGCGCAAGATCGAGAGGTTCGTTTCCATCTTCTCCGCAAATGCTTCCTGCGGACCGCGAACGACAGACTCGTTCATCGTCGTGGACACAGCGCGGGACTGCAGCTTGGTCACTGAGCAAATAAACGCACGCAAGCCACCGATGAGAAGCACTACCTTGCCAGTGATCACTGCCCGCGCCAAGTTGGACGGATGGTCGTCAAAAGTAAAGTCGCTGCAAGGCAAGCGGCGCGCCAACACCTCCACATCGGGGAGCGGTTCCTCAATCTCCGATAGCGGCCTCAGCACGAGATCCTGCAGCGAAGTTTCGTCACAAGTGACTGATGAATGCACGACGACTACCCTTTGGCCCAACATTGTAAAATGGTCCCTGAATAAGATATCCATATTGACCGACGCATTGAGCAGTCCGCGAAGGACCTTCTCCTGTTCTGTCAATTCAATCGCGAGAACATCGTCTGCCGGGTCGG
The DNA here is from genome assembly GCA_021821025.1 of Bacillota bacterium. GTDB lineage: Bacteria > Bacillota > Bacilli > Alicyclobacillales > SLC66 > JAKACY01. The sequence continues at coordinate 14,080 of JAKACY010000005.1, forward strand.
ATTTTTGGCCGACTGCATGGCTGTCTTTTACTCCCTCTTCGCCAATCTTTGCACGTCGGCGCTCCCAAACGCTGAGTTGTTCTGTCAAGGGCTCATTTTTTTCACCTACACCTCGCGACTGAATTGGTTCGCCACTTGCCTGCACATTCGGTGGCTGTTGGCTCGTCGAGCGTTCAATCTGATCGGGTTGGCCACTTGCTTTCTGCTTCTCGGCGCTTTCGGGAATCATCCCCTCGCGCCCTTGCGCGGACGGACTGAGACTAAACCGGCCGCGATAAGGCGGCGTTCCCTCTGATATTTGAACAATCCAGTCGTAGAGCTTTCGCACCGTCGACACAGCCCTCACCTCATTTTGCTAATTTACCCGCTGTATGCCATCACTATGTAAATTCACGTCTACGCACAAAGGGTTATACGCCTACGCAAAAAGATGACGGCCAACCCCGATAAACTCCTGGGTCCTATCGCCAATAGTCCACGGTGCATTTTCAACCAAATGTACAAATACAAATCCACTTCTTGGTTCCAGACAGATCAGACCTTCGATTCTGTAGTTCAGGGTCACTGCAGCAAAAAAGCCGGTCAGAATCAACCGATTCCAACCGACTTTTTCGTTAAAATACATCCTTGCACTTTTGTATAACCCGCTGCAAGTCGAAGAAATGTAGTTCTCCGAGTTGCCGTTGCAATTGATCCATACTGACCGAAAATAGCTTAGATGTTCTTGCCACAGATGGCTTTGACAACCCGGCTTCCTTCCAATACTCGATAATGACATCAAATTCCGATCTAGGCTGTTGGCTTGAAACCGAAATCGCCACTACATCGATGTCTGTGGCGCGATCATTGGAAACGATGACTATCGGACGCACTTTTCTTGTCGACGGGTCGTCCCGAAAAGTTACGGCGGTCAGGTAAACTTCTCCCTGTTTGGGTTTCTCGTTCGGCATAAAGCTCGTCATAAATGTCATCCTCTTCGTTGAGCCAAAAGTCAAACGACGGGCCCAGTACGATAAGTTTATCTTCGTCGAATCGCACTTTTTGCTCCCCTTGTTTGTTGTTCATTTGATGACCCTCCGTTGGCGAATCTGCTTTTCTACAGTGTGCCGCAGAAATACTGCATCGTCAACGCAGAGACCATTCAATCGCCAAAGATCGAGCGCACAGGCATGTTTCGAATCTCGTGGATCAATAACTATATATTATCACAGTGATTAGAATGATTAATTGTACAAATTATCAATGAGGACGTATACTGCAAAGTATCCCGGGGTAAAGGAGAATAAACTTATGGGAAAGCGTGTGGCGATCATTGCATCTCACGGTGGAGTAGAGACGGCGTACAAGGTAATGAACATTGCAATGGCCGCAACCGCGACAGATGCACAGGTGGGAATTTTCTTCACTTTTGATGGGTTGGACATTATCCGGAATAATGCTTCTGAATTACTGTCTTTTGCATCTGGGAAGGAACACTACGCAGAAGGTTTTAAAAAGGCAAATGTGCCACCTGTTGAACAGATGATACAAATGGCCGTGGAAAGCGGTGTGCGGTTGATTGCCTGTCAGATGACCATGGATGTGATGGGATTGACCAAACAAGATTTCCTTGACGAAGTGGAAGTCGCGGGTGCTATGACCTTCCTGGATTTCGCGTATGATGCAGACATTACGCTAACATTTTAGAGACAGTTTTCCATTGATTGAAATCGAGAATGGTGGAGGAACTGACATGAAGGCTTACGTGTTAGAACAAGTCGATAAACGTGTGGATTGCAGGGGTTTGTCGTGTCCGATGCCGATTGTTAAGACCAAACGGGCGATAGACGAGATTCAGCCTGGCCAGGTGCTTGAAGTTTCTGCTACAGATCCCGGTTCCGTAGCTGATGTGAAAAGTTGGGCCCAGCGAACTGGTCATCAATTTTTGGGCACGATAGAAGAAGCGGGATTGTTTAAGCACTATATTCGGCGAGCTGATCTAAGCGATGTTAAGGAAATGAAAAAGCATCCACATACTGTTTCACATAAGCATCTGCTGCAGAAATTGAGCGAAAAACCGTTGATCCTGGATGTACGGGAACCAATGGAATATTCGTTTGGGCATATTCCTGGCGCAAAATCCATCGCGCTTGGTAAAATCAGAGACTGGATTGCCGAACTTAAAGAGCCGTCACACGCAGAGATTTACGTGGTGTGTCAAACAGGAAACCGCAGCGATATGGCTTGCCAAATTTTACATGAGCACGGGTTTTCTCGAGTATTTAACGTAATTGAAGGAATGCAAAACTGGCAAGGCCCTATCGAAAAAAACGTCGCCCTATAAGACGGCAAGTATTAGGACAACACGTTTACGAACCCTGTGTAAAGCGCGGCACATTCTTTGCACAGGGTTTCTTGAACGATATTTTTTGCCCTTTTATATACCCATGCAGGTATATAAAAGGGCAAAGGAAAAGGTGGTTATAGCATGCCTCATCTGACAATTTTGCAGTCTATCTTATCTGTCTTCTCTGGAGGTATTGTCGGCTTTAGTCTCGGACTGATTGGCGGGGGCGGGTCGATCCTTGCCGTTCCCTTGCTGTTGTATGTTGTGGGGCTTCGCGACCCCCATGTCGTGATTGGCAGCACAGCATTGGCGGTGTCCGTCAATGCCTTTATGAACCTGATACCTCATTGGCGCAGGGGAAATGTTCGTTGGAAAGCCGCAATCTTGTTTGCCATGCCAGGTGCTATCGGTGCTTATGTGGGATCCATTTTTGGGAAAATGGTCAATGACAACGCAATCTTATTTCTTTTTGCATTGTTGATGATTATAATTGCAATGCTCATGCTGAGACCGGCTAAAAAAGGCAGTGAAGCTACGCGCTCAATCGCGGTCAAGCCTGTGCGCGTTGTTTCGTCCGGATTCTCTACAGGAGCCATTTCAGGGTTCTTCGGTATCGGAGGAGGATTTTTGATTGTTCCTGGACTGGTCTTTTCGACCGGCATGGGCATGATCGAAGCCATTGGCACCTCACTGTTTTCTGTAGGCACGTTTGGCCTTACGACAGCTGTATCATATGCCGTTTCAGGGCTTGTCGACTGGTACGTAGTTATGCTATATGTTGTCGGAGGCTTGGTGGGTGGATTACTTGGCGTTCGGTTGGCCACAAGGTTGTCTAAGACAAAACGGCTCTTGCAGATCGTCTTTTCCACGATTATTATCCTTGTGGCCTGCTACATGCTGTACAAAAACCTGTCGGTGTTCCACCTTCTTTAAACCTGAAGTCCCATTTAATGATCAAAAAGGTGTTACCGCGTCGTCAAGGGAAATCCCGATCGTATCAACCTTTTACGGCACCTGCAGTCAAACCGGCGACCACCCACTTTTGAAAGATCAAAACCAGAATAACAATGGGCAGTACCGCGACCGTTGAACCCGCGAAAATTGTGCCGTACGGAATCGTGAACTGCCCCGAAAATAGCGCGATACCCACCGGAATAGTCCGGAAATTGTTGCTGCTGTTAAATACCAGCGCAAACAAAAATTCAGTCCAGCACGCCACAAATGTAAACACACCACCAGTAAACAACCCGGGAGTGGCCAAAGGCAGAATCACTCGAAACACAGTCGTAAGAACACCCGCCCCATCCACTCGCGCCGCCTCATCCAGTTCCTTCGGTATCCCCGCAAAATAAGTGCGCATCACCCAGATGGCAAATGGCAAATTAAAAGCCACATACGGCACGATCAAGGATTGATAGCTGTTCAGCCAATTCAATCGTTGCATGATTACAAACAACGGCGAGATGACTGCGACCTCGGGAAACGTCGAAATCGCCAGCAGCACCACCATTAGCGGCGCCTTCCCTCTGATCGGAAGGCGGGCAATCGCGTAGCTGGCCAAAGAAGCAAGAACCAACACAATAAGTGTCGCGATTATCGAGACGATCACACTGTTTCGAAAGTAGATGCCGAATCCATAAGTACTAAAGGCCCGGATATAGTGTTCAAATGTTGCGGGATGCGGTAAAAAGCTGGGTGGAAAATTTCCAATGTCCAGGTTGGTTTTAAATGACGTATCCACCATCCAGAAAAAAGGCGCTATGATAATTAGCAGCATCAAAAGCAAAACGGTGTACCCCATCGCTTTCCGAATGATTCGGCTTTGCTTACTCACTCGATCTCACCCACCTGTGTGCGCAGCGCCTTTAAGGATAGCAGCGCCAATATGATCACGATGCCCACCGTTGCAACCGCAACAGCGGTGCCTGTACCAAAATTGCCATCGTTGAAAATCGCTTTATAGGCCAGCATAGCGATCGGTGTCGTACTCGTTCCAGGCCCACCATTGGTGAGAACAAAAGGCAGATCAAACAAACCGAACGCTTGCAGGATTCGAAATAGAGCAGCCAACCCGATACTCGGCCGTAGCAACGGCAATGTAACGTTCCAAAAGCTACGCCACCCAGTCGCTCCATCAATCTTTGCCGCCTCATAGAGATCGCTTGGAATCAATTGCAGGCCAGCAAGCATAATCATCGTCACAAAAGGCGTTGTTTTCCAAATATCCGCCACCATCATGGAGATCGTGGCTGTGACGGGCGAGCCCAACCATAGCACAGGTACATTGATGATATGCACCGACATAAGAATCGCATTCAGAACCCCATAAATGCCGTTGTATATATAGTCCCACATCTGCGCAGAGATGACTGTGATCAACGTCCAGGGAATCAGCATCACTGCAATGGCAAGGCCCCTCCCTCTGATAGGTTGATTGAGCGCCAGCGCCACGAGCAGTCCAAGCACCAGTTCCAAAGTCACCGTAACTGCAGCGTACGTGACAGTGAACCACAGGGCCTGCCAAAACATACTATTTTGAAATACGGTCACATAGTTATTAAGACCGTTAAAAGAAAATTGAAACCCGTTGTAAGTTGATGTGATGGTATTAAGGCTCATCCAAATCGAATACCCAATCGGAAACAGTGTCACGAGCGCAATCACGATGAGTGCGGGTGCTGTCATTAAATACCCAGCGATCACATAACCGCGCTCCAGCCTACTATGATGCATAATCAAGATTCCCCACTTTCAGCAATGTCATCGACAAAGAGGATGGAAACTCACTTCCACCCTCTGTTTTCTCACTCACAGGGCATTGGTGCTCGTAGCATTTGCCAATTGTTGATTGGCTTGTTGCAATGCTGACTGTGGACTGACCTGACCCGCTAGCGCCGCATTGATGTTAGTGTATATGGCTTGAGATACTTGCGCATATTTTGGTGTCTGACTTGGGCGCGCTATCAAATGCGTTTTTGAAACAATTGCAAGCACAGGATTCAGTTTGCGTACCTCTGGATTTTGCTGAACCGCGTAATTGGTTGGAATCTCCGATGCAATGGTTGCCAACTTTGTTTCGGCTTGGAGACTGCTCATAAATTGAATGAATCGCAGCGCTTGCGATAGATGCTGGGTATGCGGATTTACATACATATCCCAACCTCCAATGCACGCAAATCCTGTGCTGCCATGGCCGGCGAATGCCGGGAGCGGCGCCACAGCCACCTTGCCGATCACTGTAGATTGGCCTTTTGTCTGTGAATTGGAGTATGCATAATCCCAGTTTCGTAAAAATGCAGCCTGCCCATCATTGAAGACATTCATGGCCTGCGGCTCGGTGAAGGTCGTTACAGCCGATGGCGTCACACCTGAGGTAATCAAAGAACGCATAAATGTTAATGCCTTGAGCGCCTGGGGTGTATTCATATCTGGTCTACCGCTAGAATTAAACACATGGCCCCCTGCGTCCGCTAGATATTCCATCCAGTTGCATGTTAGGCCTTCGTAAGAGGCACCCTCCCAAACAAATCCATATCTGACTGCATGGCGCCCTTGTAGTATAGCCGCCTCAGACTTCAATTGCTCCCACGTCGTCGGTACAGGCAGATGGTACCTTGCCAGCAGATCTTTTCGGTAATATAAGAATCCGCTGTCCATAAACCAAGGAGAGCCATACACCTTTCCATGGTACGAGGCTCCCGCGACCAGACCTGGTGCGAAGCGGTTCCAATAGGATTTAGAAAGGTAATCAGACAATGGCAAGGCTAAATGCTGGTGACCAAATTGCCCTGGCCATATGACGTCACCGAGATATACATCAGGTGTTGTGGAACCACCACTGATGGTTGCGCTCAACTGTGCCCGAGTTGTGTCTGTATTATTTGCTTCAGCCACAAGCTTTACTTTGATGTCAGGATTGAGCCGTTCAAACTGATGAATGAGATTAGCGCGCAAGCCAGTTCCTGAAATAGTGCCAGCGGCCCACTGAATGGTTGTCACGGCTGCGCCACTACTCCGCGGCTTCGTGGGGGCAGTTGCAGTATTAGATGGGCTACACGCAGACAATGCCAACGTTGGGACCACAATACTTATCAGCGTAAGCACCATGCCTCTTCTCCTCATATGCTCTGACTCCTCATTTATTTAGTTAACAACTGGTGATCGCCCATTCGCCACATTGTGTGCGAATAGGTGCGAATGTAACTGTTCGGTTAAAGCTGAATTATAAAGTTTGCTTATACGGGAGAATTTATTCACTTATTTAACTGCACGGCCCTAAGCCCCCGCCTACCAGACGGGGGCCACCACACTCACCATACTCACCGCACTCACAGACGTGCGGCCACTACTAAATCATGAATCCTTATGCCCCACCGACAAATCACTCACCGCAGATGCCACTTGTGCCTGCGAGTCTCTCATACTCGGTGGAAGCTGATCTGGCCGTGATTTCGGGAAGCGGTAGACACCGCTTCTCGGCTGTGTCTTATCTACCGGAAGGTCCTGCCAGGTCCGGCCCTCACCGTTAAACTGCGGCATCCACGGGCTAAGTGCTTCGAACATCTCATCGCACATCTGCCAAACTTCTTCCGTGTTGCATACCGCAGCCGTCAAGGGATCATGCAACACAGCCTGCTTCACGAGCTCACGGTTTCCTGTTAAGGCCGCCTCCACCGTCATCTCCTGCACACTGATGCTCGCTCGGCAAGTCGCAGCGCACGCCATCGGGAGCGGCCCCACGAATCCCGGCACGATGCCGTTTCTATCTACGTAGCACGGAATTTCAATCGTGCATCCATCAGGCAAATTCGTGATAAGTCCCGTGTTTTCAATGTTAAAGTGGCCACGATACGCCCGCCCCGTCTCCAAGGCCTCGATGATGTATGACCCATGTTCTTCCGAGCGGTCGCCGAGTTTGATGTACTCCTCTTCACCATTTAGCCACTTCGGATAAAGCTGCTTATATTCATCCGTCTTCTCGAGACAATGGTTCAAATACCCCGCCGTACGCCCGCCGATCCACACATCTGGATAAATCCATTTTCCGATCTCCTCTTTGCGCTTGCGGTACCACGGCAAATATTCACTGAGATGGCCGTTTGATTCCGTAGAATAATACCCAAATCGGCGCATCACGTCGATCCTCGTCGGCTCCGTCACAGACAGTTGTGGGTGCTTTTCAAACGCATCCAGCAAATACGGCAGCATGTCCTGGCCATTGTGTGTTACTTGTATGTACCAGGTCTGATGGTTGATTCCAGCACACACGATGTCCACTTCGCTTTTCTTTAGCCCAAGCGCCGCCGCGATCTGATGATGTCCACCTTGCACCCCGTGGCAAAGGCCGACGATCGGAACTCCGCCCGCACGCCTCACAGCCCAGGTGTTCATAGCCATCGGGTTCGAATAGTTCAACAACAGTGCACCCGGTGCGACTTCGCGCATGTCTTTCGCGATATCGAGGAGCACCGGAATCGATCGCAGCGCGTAAAATATGCCCCCAGGGCCAAGCGTGTCACCCACGCATTGGTCGACGCCGTATTTGAGCGGAATATTGATATCATGGGAAAACGCTTCCAGTCCGCCAACACGCGCCGTGCAGATCACATAATCCGCCCCCGCGATCGCCTCACGCTGGTTGGTAGTGGCGTGAATCTTTGCCGCCAAACCATTTGATGAAATCATCCCGCGGCAAAGGTTTGTGACCATCTCCAAATTCTCTTTGCTGATGTCCATAAACCGGAACTCCGTATCTTGAAATTCGGGCACCGCGAGGATATCCATCATCAGGCGCCTAGTAAATCCGATACTTCCGGCTCCAATCATTGCAATTTTGAGCAAGCAAGATGCCCCCTATTGTGCAAAATTAGCAGCGAGTGTAAAGTGAATCCTATAAATCCCCTTAATTTTCAATCTAATCTCTTTGTGAGTCAATGATAACTTCAAGCGAAGGATGGTAAAATATTTCGGTGGCACATCATGAAGAGTTTCATCACACATATGGCTTTCGATTTTCGGACACAGAGTACCTACCAGGGTTTCCATCCCATCCCGTTGCACAAGTATGGGCGGTTGGGTGGGAAAATATCACGCACCACGATTACGATTGGGATGGAGCCAAACGCACGGATCAAGGTATCTACGTTATTCAATACACGCTTGCAGGCGCGGGCGCTATTGAAGTAGATGGCCATGTTCACATGCTTAACCCTATGTCAGCTTTTATTGTGTATATCCCTAGTGCACACCGCTACTATTTACCGTCTAAAAGCCATGATTGGGAGTTTATGTGGATCATGCTGTATGGAGACGCGGTGGATCGGCATCTGCATACCATCATCAACGAATATAGTTCAGTTATTGAATTTCAACCAGACTCTTCCGCCGTACGGTTGCTCCGGCAAATTCACAGTCTAGCAGCAAACCGCGCAATCACCGACTCATACCAGGGATCGGCCATTGCCTATCAACTACTTATGGAAATTTCCCGAACCCTTGGACAGAGCCAACGTGATCCGGAAAAGTGGCCGATCGCCATCAATCAAGCACTCAGGTTTTTGCACGATCACTTTTCTGAACCCATTACACTAGACGACGTTGCCGATGCAGTCTCGCTTTCAAAATACCATTTTGGTGTATGCTTTCACTCCGCAATCGGTATCTCTCCGATGCGATACCTCACCAAGATCCGCTTAGAGAAAGCTATTTCGCCTCTCCTGCAGTCCAACCGCACGATCGAGCAGATCGCTCGCGATGTCGGATTCGCAAATGGAAACTACTTTTGCAAAGTGTTTCGCCGAGCGATCGGTGTATCCCCTGGTGAGTTTCGTCAAGGTAAGACTTATGCCGCAGTTGGAGATATCAAGCTCGGGTGATCGTCATGAGGCCACACATCATCCCATATAGCGTGCGGATGGCAGGCCGCGCACACCCATTTTAACGCGAAACAGACTCCCCGCGTGCGGCTGCTTCGGCAGGTCGTGTGCAGCGATACGGTCGCGTGCCGTCGTGATATAAAGTTCATCCAGATTCTTGCCGCCAAATGCGCACGAAGAAGTATGAGCAGCCGGCACTGGTATGACGTCGAGCAACTCCCCGGTACGCGGATCGTATCGTGAAACACGCCATCCACCCCACTGCGCGATCCAGAGCATGCCTTCTTCATCGATCGCCATGCCATCAGGAACGCCTTGCCCATCCGGAATCCGCACCACTACGCGAGGATTCGCCAGATTACCGGTAGCTAGGTCATAATCATACGCGACCACAGTCATTTTAGGCGAGTCGATGTAATACATTACTTGGTGGTCGAGACTCCACGCAAGTCCGTTGGATACGGTGACAGGGTGCAGTACTTTACGAACTTCGCGGTTTGTATCCAGCACGTAAAGGCTCCCAGCGTCCGCATGTTCATCCATCGCCATCGTGCCAGCCCAAAAACGTCCAGCAAAATCCACCTTGCCATCATTCATGCGATTATAAGCGAGGTCTTTTTCCACTTCACAGATCGGAGTCAAGTGACCAACATGACAACTTTTGTCGTCAAATTCAAGGGCATAAAAGCCATCTTTTAGTGCCAGCACCAAACCACCGGACTTTCGTAAAACCGCTGCACCGATCGGTTGCCCCACGTCGATTGCGCGATCAGTTTGGCTCTTAGGATCGTACATGTGCAAGGATGAACCTAAGATATCCACCCAAAACAGAAGCTCCCGATCCTCATCCCAGCATGGACCCTCGCCTAGTGCTACTTGTACATCTGCGACCAGCGACACATCGTATGCCATCTGTATTCCACCTTTCCTGTCTCCCATCTCATGTGATGGGTTATACTAGAACTGTTACCATTTCATCGTATTAGAAAACGAGGTGCCATACTATGTCAAGCAATCGTTCGTTTACATACCTTCCAAAACGAACACGCAAGAAGTTCTCTGCAAAACGGTTGCTAAAAGAGTACCGACTGCCGGTTTTATTCGTACTGGCCCTCATCCTCACGCTCCTCATCGGCTCGTTTTCAACGCATCCCGGTGTGCATCTTGGGCTTATTACGGTTTTTCTAGACATATGGCTCGTGGTGCGGTGGTTTAAAGATCAGCGGCCGAGAGAAACCTATATAACCCTGATCATCGGCTTTGTGATCAACCTCTTAGCGCTGATCGCCGTGAATCAGTCTGACAGCGTCGAGCTATGGGTCACCTGCCTTTACATCTTTTTTATGCTAGGACTGCTCACATTGGATTCTCGTAAATAGTTTACTCGGAGGTTCCATAATTTCGTCTCGCGTCTACCATCATATACCAAAGGTTTTCAACTCATTACGGCGAATTATACATATGACGAGGCCTCACTATATTTTAGGGGATTGATCTATGTCTGACTCTGTCGACAACTTAGAAGAGCCACACGCTCCAAGTTATTCTATAGTAGACTTGCTTCACAATTTATACATGCAAGCATCGCAACTGCTCAGTGGCAAGACAGCCATTTACACATTAGATTCTGACGCGTTCAACCCCAAACAAAAAGAAGTGGCCGCCACTCTTTCCAAAGAAATGATTCTGGATGAGGGCGAGGAGGTCGCTGCACAGTTCACCGCCCAAGTAGCGATGCGTTCACACGAACTCACCGTGCAGCCTTTTCAACCTAGTAAGAAGGGAATCCATAATCGCCTCACGAACCATGATGACACAGGCTGTGTGTGGGCTATACCCTTTTCGTGTGAAGGTATCATAGCTGCCCTAGTCGTGATCAATGATAGCTTATACCCAAACGAGCAAGATCAGCGGATCGCCATGCGGCTGATCCATGAATCCGCTACTATCTCTATCAAGAATCATGACGATAAAAGTCGTATCCTTGAAGCTATACTCGACAGTATTCCAGATACGATTGTCGTTAAGGACAAAGAGGGTAAGTGGATTTTAACAAACCGAGCTATTCGGGAGAAATACCATTTGGACGATACTGCATACGCCGGAAAGAATAGTCGCGAAGTGCTGGAAAGTCAGCAGATAAAAACGCCCTTTGTGGATTTTGGCGCCATGACGGACGAGTTGGCATTTCAAAACGGCTCGGTATGCTATAGCACTGTCGATGATGTTTCGAAACCTGATCCTCAATATTTAAGCGTGTACAAGACGATCGTACCACTATCTTGCGGGAAGCGACAACTGCTCACGATCAGCCGCGATATCACAGAGATTCACGATTCGCATAGTCGATTGCGTAACAGTTTGCGCGAATTTCGAGGGCTATTTGAACACGCGAACGATGCCATGTACTTGTATCCACTTTTAGCTGATGGCGGTACAGGCACATTTGCCAATGTGAATCAGGTTGCGCGCGAACGCCTAGGCTATAGTAAGGAAGAATTGGCGTGCATGACGGTTTGGGATATTACAGAAAAGTCATGTGTTCAAACGGTTAAGGACGGTATAGCGAAGCTTCTGAGCGATCATCACGTCATCGCTGAAGTCACGCACGTCTGTAAGGATGGATCGCACATCCCTATGGAGATTTCGGGTCAGCTGTTTGTAAATAGCGGTGAAAGATGGATTGTGACCATCGCCCGCGATATCACGCAACGAAAACTAACGAGGGCAGAACTAGAAAAAAGAACATACTTCGATGATTTGACCGGGCTACCAAACGTTCGCTGGCTGACTGACCACGTCCGAACCTTAGTCGATCGCATCAACCGTCGTGACCCTAGCATTTCACAAGACCCTGTGGCAATGCAAATGGCTCTCGTGACAATTCATATTAACGACTTTCAGCAGATTATCGACTCATTTGGGCGTGATTTGGCGGATGAAGTCGTGAAGCAAGTCAGTCTACGCATCAAAGCTAGCTTGCCGGGCGATTGCGAAATCGGGCGCCTCAGCCCAGACGAATGGCTCATCGTGATGGCACACTTGCAATCAGCAGAGCAGTACCAGAATGTAGCGCAGGCCATCCGTGATCAGTTGAACCGTGAATTCATCATAGGTGGATTAGATATCATCGTCGCGCCAAATATCGGTGTTTGCGTTTACCCGACGCTCGTCGATAGCAACGCGCGTGACGCCGAGACGCTGATTCGCCAAGCGAGCATGGCCAGTCATGCGGTAAGAAAAGGCAGTCGTACGCAAATTGAATGCTTTCATCCGGACATGGAAGCATCGATGCGATCTCGCAGGACAATGCATACCAGTTTGCGAGAAGCGATCGGCGCGTCTCAGTTTTTTTGCGAGTATCAGCCACGCTTTAACTTGCAACGCAAGATGGTGGGCATGGAAGCGCTCGTTCGCTGGCATCACCCTGATCGAGGGATCGTGATGCCCTCGGAATTTATTGAGATCGCTGAAGATACTGGCCTGATTCTGCCGCTCGGCGAGCAAGTCTTGCGGCTAGCATGCCAACAGGCAAAGGTGTGGCTCAATGAGACGAAGAGTCACTTTAAAGTCGCGGTTAACGTTTCGGTCAAACAGCTGGAACAGCGTGATTTTGCCGACATCGTCTTGCAGATTTTAGATGAAACAGGACTGAATCCTGAGGATCTTGAGCTAGAGGTGACCGAAAGCTGTCTGATGGATGGCGATACGGGAATCGACCACCTGCATTTTTTAAAGCAGCGAGGCGTTACCATTTCAATCGACGATTTTGGAACGGGGTACTCATCGTTACAGTATTTACATCAACTACCGATACACGCGCTGAAAATCGATCGATCATTCGTACAGGCTTATGATGGACACGGATCACAATCGACCAAGATCGTGCACGCGATCATTCATTTGGCGCACCACCTAGGGCTCTCGGTAGTCGGTGAAGGCATTGAAACTCCGGCGCAGCTCTCCTGGCTCTCGCGCCTTCGTTGCGATGAGATGCAGGGGTTTTGGCTAGGCCGCCCTACTCGTGCAAGCAAGTTTTCGACATTTTTCCCACTCTTATAAGATCCAGTCGGTCTTAGAAAATTTGCGATTCGAGGGTTAATAAGCTCAAATCTGGTGAAAGATGGCTAGTAACGTCTACTAGCCATCTTTGGCTTTGCCAATATCAAGAGCTTATAGGCGATTTCACGAAATGGGAGAGGGTCTCCGTGAAAATCCGCTATTTGATCGCAGCCGCTTCAGTCTTATTGTCAGCTGCACGTGCATTTGCGTCGCAAACTCCGGATGCGTCCGGTCACCCGCTGGCACAAGCACCACTTACGACCACGTACATCGTGCAATCCGGCGACACCTTATCTACCATCGCACAAGAGTTTCATACCAGCGTAGCTGTGATCGCCGATCTCAATCACATCGACAATCAAAATTTGATCAACGTCGGTGAACAGCTAGCTGTTCCCTCGCCAAATATCGGACTTCCACAAGGATCGCAGGCCATGGTAGCCAACCTGACCGCTTACACGGACGGCTTTGCTTCAACTGGCAAAGTGCCTGGGGATCCGGGTTACGGGATCACTTCGACAGGACAACAGGCAATCCAAGGGCTTACGGTCGCTGTAGATCCGAGCGTGATTCCATATGGCACTCCTGTCTTCATCCCTGGGGTGGGGCTTCGCCTGGCCGAAGATACGGGTGGCGCGATCATCGGCCATCATATCGACGTGTTTTACAACAGCGATCAGACAGCCATCGATTTCGGAGTAAAACGAGGCGTTTTAGTGTATCTATTGCCGAAACGTTCCGTGACGCTGTTCGATCATCGAATTCCCGTTTTGGTCAGCCGTAAATCCTGGTTAAGTGCACAGTCAAACGTGGGTGGCGCCTCACGCGAAACGCAACCCAATATTAACCAACCTATCGGTCTGCAGACTGGTAGTAGCCAAGCATCTGGCACAAAGGCAGACTCTAGCCAACCTGCGCATACGCAGACAGGCAGCGCATCTAGTTCAGTCACGACTGGCACGCTTCATACTATCGCTCTATCTGACCACCAAACATGGGCTAAAGATGCTCCCCTTAAGATCATTCAGCCAGCTTTCATTGCACCAGCCATCCCCCATGTAGATCCGCCGACGCAGAGTAACGAACAGTCAACCGCTGCGCAAGCGTACACGCCGACACCCTCTCAGCACCCTACGTTTACTCGCCGCCTCGATGTGCTTGATGTATGGGATGTTGTGCTCGATCGCTACGTGTGGCAGCCTATTTTGGAAGCAACTAAGCATCATTTGTAGACACAAAGACACCTGCGACCGAAGTGTCAATCGAAAATTAGCATGATAGCCCAACGTCGAACTTTGACATGGGCTAGCTTCCTGCTCTGAGACACTGATCTTTAGGAGACAGTGATCGTACCTTTCATGTAGCCTGGCTGCGCCATAGCACCGCTCCAACCGGTGCTTCCTGACCCACAAGCGGCCATGCACTGCCAGTTTAAAGTGCGTTTAGCGTTCGGCGTATGAAACGTGAAGCTGATGACATTAAAGCGTTCACTTTTCGTACGCACCGGAATTGGCACATTCAAACCGATACCAGGTACCGTAAGGGTATGAGCGACACTTTTTAGTGGGATCGATGAAAATGGCTTCCCGTCCACAAACTCCTGATTGCCGACCGTCCCTGTGACTTTGTTCAAGCCGTTCGGCAGTGGCGCCGAACCATCATCATAATTGACGATTGATATTCGAACGGTTTTTCCTGCGGGCACAGTGAAGTTCGCTGGTAAAAATTTTGGCCATCCAGCCTTGCCTGACATCTTACCTGTTAAAACCTGCAATGTAACAGTCGGGATGGATGCTGCGTTTGATACTGCGTTCGTAGGTTTCCCTGGTGTTTGTTTAGACACGTGTAGAGGTTGTTGCCCCGTTTTTCCCTGTGGATTGCTTGCAGTATTCGTTCCGCAGCCGCTAAATATCAGCACAGCGGCTCCGAGCAACCCTAAAACAGTGCCACGATTCCAATCTCGGGCTTTTATCATCGACAACGCCTCCACTTCGATGAACGTTTGTCTGTCGTGATCATTTCTTCGTATGTAATGTCACCATTGAAATAAGAGAGTATGCGCGAGGGATGAATATAGCAGCAAAAAAAATGCAGACATGACAGCCGAGTACTGGATTTGGCCGTCAATGTCTACATGACACAAAACCCACATGATCACCTCACTACCAAAGCATCGGTGTGGGATATGATCTCATAAGGGAGATTAGGGAAGGTACTACACTAAAATATTTACCACGTCAATCTTAAATTTATCTTAATGGCTGCGCGTTCGGGCCCTTCTTCGTGGCCTGCGGCGGGGCAAGAGCGTACTTAGTGTAAACAACAGGAACAGAAAAGAAAGACCAAATGCTATATCTTTCTCAAGACCATACCCTTTTGCCAGCAACCACAACCCGGCCGCGCCAACCGCGGCAAAAAGAACAGACCAGATGGCTCGGGCAAAAATTCTTTCTTGACGCTCTAAACGAGTTAATACTTCACTTAACTCCAATTGAATTTGAAGATCCCCGCGATCAACCCGCTTTAAAACCTGCTCGAACTGTTCTGGTAGTCTGACCAAAGACAGACTGGTTCGTTGCGCTTGATCGAGCGCTACATCGACTACAGCGGCACTCGTCGCGCCGAAGATCGCTTCGACTAAATCTTTAATTGGAGTCTTCCAAGACCTCTCCGATGCCTCGTTCTCCCGAATTTGCGCGGTCAACAGAGGCAGCGCCTGTTCTTTTAGCACCTTCATCCAATCGATGTCAGGCTCTAGACTTGTAACAACTCCACTTGCGATTCCGATCGCTCGACCTAGGAACATGTACTTGGCCTGAATCACAATCGGTTCCTCGCGAAGAAAGTCCTGAAACTCACCCAAAAACTCATCTAATTCCAGACCGCGTTTGAGTCGTACTCCGCCCAAGCGATCGAGCATAAAGCTGACTGCACGTTTTAAAAATTCGCGATTCGCATGGGGTTGCAAGAAACCTAGTTGATCGATCGCTTCAATCACGCCATCAAGATTGCGAACAAGCGCGTAACTGACCAGACGTGCAAAGGACCGGACGTCCTCTTTTGGCAAGTCGCTCATCATCCCAAAATCTAAAAAGCACAGCCGACCATCTTCCATCACCTGAAGATTTCCAGGATGTGGATCGACGTGCACAAATCCCGTGACCAAAACCTGCTTCAAATACGACTCGATCATCAGTTCTGCGATCCGCTCTGGTTCAATGCCCCACCCGCAAAACTTTGCTACATCGCTAATTTTCGCGCCATCCACAAACTCCATCACCAGCACACGCCGCGTCACAAATTCATCGTATAAATGAGGCACGACGATGCGTGAGTCACCAGCAAACTCCTTTTTAAACCGGCGCAGATTGCCACCTTCCACGCGATAGTCGAGTTCCTGGTCGACCATGGCTGCAAATTCATGGTACAGTGCGCGGATGTTCAATCGTTTACCCGTCTTTGTGAAGCGTTGCATGAACCGAACAACTTTATCCAGCGCAGCCAAATCGATCTTCGCTAATCGTTCAATGCCTGGGCGTAAAACCTTCACGGCAACGACTTGCCCATCTGGAAGCTTGGCATGATGAACTTGCCCCAAGGACGCGGCCGCGATCGGATCTTGTCCAAACTCCGAAAATAAAGTAGAAAGCCCTGCCCCAAGCTCATCTTCTACCACACTTTTCACGCGTGAAAATGATGCGCCCGGAACGGCATCCTGAAGCTGTGTCAATTCACGTGTAAAAGTCAGTGGCAATACGTCTGTGCGAGCACTAAGAAATTGACCCACCTTGACGATAAGCCCCTGTAAACGCAGTGCGGCACGCCGCACACGCGCGCCAGAGCGCGCGTACACCCGTGCCACAGACTGTTCGCGGGCTGTGCCGCTTTTGCGCTTTTCTATGAAGCGAATTCTCCAGTAATCTCCGATAAAAGAGAGCGCCAACCAAAAAATCATAAAAGAACGAATCAACTGACCTTGCACGGTTTGACTCCTTTTTAAGCCTCTTCGGTTGATTCTGTTTCTTCATCGTCCCACACAGCAAACGCCTCGCGCATCTTATGGCGGAACGCCTTTCTCTTCGCTCTAAACTCGGCCCTCTCTTCATCTGAAGGCTGCTCTTTGCGGAGCCATTTAACCCCTAAGAAAATCAGTAACAACGTCAGAAGCGGACTTCTCCGCCTGCAGCGAAAGAACATCGAACCTCACACCTTTCTGCCGACTGTAGAACTGGTATATGTTCAGTATCGACCCATCGGCCCAAAAGATCAACTACCATTTCTAACCCGAAGCGAGACGAGCAACAACAAAATGAGGGATATTGCAATTACCGCAATCCCTCCAATAACCGTGGAAGATGGTCTGTTCAACGATGCGCGAGCGACCAACTTTTGCTTTTGCCGGAGTTGTGCGGCACTCCAGACCGTATAGTTTTTGGTATCCGGAGCAAACCACTTGACGCCGACGGTATGGGGGCTTCTCATCAGGAATTTGTTCGCAATTGGCACCCCCCGCAGCAAGATCGCTGTGTTTTGCGGACTTACCACTGTAAAGGTGATACCATGAAGCTGCGTGTAATCTGGGATAAAGGCCCCATCGACCGGATCTGCCACGTACAAGATGTCTATCGCGGTCTTTCCATGCCACGGTATGACACGGTAGCGTAGATACTGGTGTACGAGATTATACATCAACAGCCGGCTTGTTCTCGCGACCAAAATCAGGCCACGATCCTGCATATGCGAAAGCCTCGTCAAAGCCTCGACCGCGCTGGTAGATAGAGCCTCCTTGTCCGCATTACCTTCAAGGTGCGTAGCGATCACGGTCATGCCATGTGTATGGATCAAATGGTTCAGTCTAGCGACGGATAGTTCCTGCGCCAGCTGCCCGGGGTTCCATAGATCCGTCCAGTCGTAGCGCCAGAGCCGCCGCTTATGATAGATATGAAGCGTGCCCGTGAAACGCCAGAAGCCCCACATCTCTTTACCATCGCGCAAGTGAATCGGATAGATGACCGACTGATAGCTGTACTCGCTCTTATACAGATCAGCCCATACAAACCTCACCCCTTCTTTTCGCAAAAGGTCCGTGACAAAATAAGGGGATGCCGGGTTGTCACCTTGCTGGTAATCCTCAAAGTGGTCAATCCCGTAGGCGCCAAAATTGGCGACGTTAGACTGGTTGCCATGGTCTGTATAAACCGTCAAGTGAACACCGTGACTGAGAAGATAAGCGATCGCATACTCAGCTTGTTGGCGGCTAAACCTTGTCCCTTTCGCCCGTATAAGAGAAAAGTCACCCATGGAGTGCAGCGTATCGATCCACCCTGCGCGGATGTAGTGCAATATCAATCGCCCGTCATTTAGTTGGTGCGATGTCCCCTTAAAGAATGTCATCTCTGACGGGACCCTTTGCCCGTTATAATCGATCACATCACTTAGGTTCGACCCGTTGTATAAAAAGAAGGAGTCTGCTATATCGAGGCCAAGTCCCCGTCCTAACGAAGACTCTGAATTGGTATTGATAAACTCATGGATCATGTTAAACTTTCGCAGCGTCATATGATCTGCGTCTGAT
>JAKACY010000135.1 GCA_021821025.1 Bacillota bacterium
CGCTGACCGCCTTCTAACAAAACGTGTGTCAGCCCGCGATTTGCTAAGACCGCCAGCGCATCAGGGATGCTCAAGTGGACGCTGCCGTCTGCGGACGCAGCATTTTGTACACGCACGACTTCCACCGAGGCTTCTCTCAACACCGCTTCCCGCGCTTTATCGGCATTCTCGCCGCACATGATGATCGTCTTAGCCTCGCGATCCTGCACCACTTTTGCCGAGAGCGGCGTTCTCAACTGGCTATCAAAGATGACGCGAACCGGGTTTCTCCCCCCATGCTCCAAACGGACTGTCAACTGCGGATCATCGGCCAAAACGGTGTTAATCCCAACTGCGATGACGTCCACATGATCCCGTAGGCGATGGACGGCCTCTCTGGCTTCAGGACCCGTGATGTACATACTGTCGCCAGTTGTAGTGGCGATAAAGCCATCTAATGTCGTAGCTGTTTTATACACCACGAAGGGTAGACCAGTCTTCGCGTAGTGGAAAAAAACCGAATTTAACTCGATCGCTTGTTTCTCCAGGCACCCGACTACAACCTCAAGGCCAGCTTGGCGCAGGCGCAAAATCCCCCCACCGGAAACCTGTGCGAAAGGGTCACTGACGGCGATCACAACTCGCCTTACTCCTGCAGCAATTACCGCATCGGCGCAAGGTGGCGTCTTGCCATAGTGAGAGCAGGGTTCCAGCGTCACGTAAAGCGTGCTGTCTTTCGCCTGATCGCCTGCCATACGCAGCGCATGAATCTCCGCGTGTGGCTTCCCAGCCTCTAAATGCGCCCCAAAGCCTACCACGCGATGATCTTGGACCAGCACGGCGCCGACGAGCGGGTTTGGGCTCGTCCTCCCTGATCCGATCTTGGCGAGGTCAATGGCCATGGCCATATAAAATTCATCATTCATCCGAACCTGCACCTCTTCATGCAAAAAAGCGCCAAGATAACTTCAGGGCGCATAGCAATAGAGAAAGAAGTACAGCATCTCTCTCACATTCCTTCTTTCATCCGGACTATACCGTCGGTACTGGATTTACACCAGTTCGTGCCACACTGATCTATCTTACAATAGATCGCGGCTCGTGGACTTCGCAAAAAAGCGTCACCACCGGTCGGGAATCGGAAACCTCACCCTGCCCTGAAGGATCATTTGAAATTGTTATAACACCAGTATACAGACGGACACAAGCCGTTGTAAAGTAAGACCTCTGATTACGCCGCCAGCCGCCGATGCTGCGCGTACTGCGAAATAGGATTGGACTCCAACGTCCAATCCTATTTCTAGACCTAGAATGCCGCTGCAGCTTGTGACCAGCCGCCCTGGCGCCTTCGTAGATACGACGAAATCCGCGGCCACATCGGCCCTACAAACCCAACCACACCGCGAAATAAGCCGAAAAATTGCACGATTCTCGGAATCCAAGCCAGCATAGTCAGCATGGGGCACCTCCTATTGATACCGGCGCCGGCCGATATCGACACCATCATGCCATCATACGAAATGCGCTGGGAACCCGAAACGGCATATGCCCAGTATATCGGTACGCATTAAGCGCGAACGGTCACCGGCACATCGAGGCGCACCACATCATCCCATGTTTCACGACGAATCACGAGCCGTGCGTCGCCGCCTTGCACAAATACGACTGCCGGGCGTGGAATGCGATTGTAGTTGCTCGCCATCGAATAATTGTAAGCCCCCGTACACGATACAGCCAGGATATCCGCAGGCTGTGAAGCCGGCAAGACCGCATCCCAGATGAGCATGTCACCACTCTCGCAGCATTTCCCTGCGATTGACACCGTCTGCGCATTTGGTTCGTCCATGCGGTTGGCAATGGCCGCTTCATATTTTGCGCCGTACAACGCAAGGCGTGGGTTATCTGTCATGCCCCCATCGACTGCCAAATATGACCGAATCCCTGCGATGTCCTTACGACTCCCAACCGTATAAAGTGTCGTGCCAGATGTTCCCACCAAGCTCCTACCCGGCTCTAGCATCAAGATCGGCAAGGTCTGGTGTTGTTCTTTAAAGGCGTGCTGCGTCACTTCGATTATCCCTTTTACCGTAACTTCAAGTGGTGGCAATATATCATCTCCGGTGTAGCGAATCCCCACACCACCACCCAAGTTCAGGATACTCAGCTCTAAGCCATACTCTCGTTTCAAACGTGCAAATAACGTAGCCATACGACTAGCAGCCACGCGAAACCCGGCTACATCAAAAATCTGAGAGCCGATATGAGAGTGAAGACCAACGAGGCGCAGATTCGGGTGCTCCAAAACACGCCCTACAGCGATTTCCACTTGCCCGCTGTATAGATCAAAGCCGAACTTCGAATCCTGTTGCCCCGTCGAGATGAACTCATGCGTGTGCGCATCTACACCTGGCGACACGCGCAAGATGACATCTATCTTTTGATCACGTTTTTGAAGAACACGGCTGAGCTCCTCGATCTCATGGAAATTGTCAATCACAATCATACCGATGTGATGATCGACTGCGTATTCTAACTCGTCTATCGTTTTGTTGTTACCATGCATATAGATATGCTCGGGCGGAAAACCAGCCGACAGCGCGGTATATAGTTCCCCACCGGAAACCACATCCAGCCACAAGCCCTCTTCTTGCGCCAACTGGCACATAGCGATGGAAGAAAATGCCTTCGAGGCATAAGCGATGGCATAAGGCACACTTGCCTGTTCAAATGGACGGCGATACGCTCGAGCTAGGTCACGAATATGCTGTTCATCATAAACAATCAAGGGTGTGCCAAACGCCCGTGTTAACTCTGTGGTTGAACACCCTCCAATATATAACTCTCCATTTATTACACGACTGTTGCCATGAAGAAACATTATTACATCCTCTTTCCGCCCTGAAACAGGCTACTTTGTTCACCGTATTTTCATAGGATGATAACATGCCTCAGAACTCCTATCAAGACGGCGGCCATCAAGATGGATCATCCATTCAATCGCAGCAGTGGTGACAGGACACTTTCGGTCTAATGCATCCCAACCTTTCATCTTTCCAATGTCGCCGATTCCCATCACAACAGGCACGTTCAAGCGTCGCAAAATATCTACCGTGTCCCCGTAGATCAATTTCTTTTTACTCGCCAGGCGCATACCGTCTTTATTTACTGCAGCGTCGATGATTTTACCCCGAAAATCGATCGAAAAATCAACCTTTACGCCCCGAACAAAGCGGGTATGGGACGCGACTGCAAGCACACCGATCACACGCACCCGTTTATCGAGCACGATTTGCTTTAGCGCTTGCTCCCCGCTCCCCTGCCCCCAGGTACCATTGTCATCCAACATAACGATCACAGGATCGTGTGCGGCAGCCAAGGTCAACTCCACGATCTGAGATCCCGTGATCGGAGTTGGATTACCGCCAGATTTGGATATAAGGCGCAAGCCAAGTCTTGTCGCAACGCTTTGCAGGGCCACCCTCGCGATGGGATCCCCGTCCGTCACGAGAATCACGCGACGGCGATCTATCTTATTCAAGATGATTTCACCTCGCTAACCCCGAGGACGAAATACCAGCGACGCAAAAAAGCCAAAAATGATCGCGGCAGAAATACCAGCACTGGTTACTTCGAATATACCCGTGATCAGTCCCACAAATCCATATTGCTTCGTCTCTGTCATCGCGCCGTGGACCAGTGCGTTGCCAAATGACGTGATCGGGACACTAGCGCCCGCTCCGGCAAATTTGATCAGCGGGTCATAGAGTCCCAATCCGTCGAGAATTGCGCCTGCCACCACCAAGATGGCCATCACGTGCGCGGGTGTGAGCGTTGTGAGATCCATCAAAAGTTGACCTACTACACAAATTAAGCCGCCCACGAAAAACGCCGCTACAAAAATCCATACCCCATCCACGACATTTCCCCCTTATCCTGAAGTATGTCAGCCCCTGTATTCGAAGGAAACTGCATGCGCGATGCAAGGAATCGTTTCGTTTTGTTGACTAGATATAGGCGACAGCAGTGCGCCTGTAGCAACGACTAAGATCCGCTTTAGCTCGCCTTGCGCCACCCGCCGCAGCAAGTGTCCGAATGTCACGCAAGCGCAGCAGCCCGGTCCGCTGCCCCCGCTGAACACATCTGGTTCATCGGGGGTAAACAGCAAAATACCGCAGTCTGTAAAGCGCCCTGCTGGATCAATACCTCGCTGCGTCAGTAGCTCCTGTGCGATCGGCAGGCCCACTCTTGCCAAGTCGCCCGTAATGATCAGGTCGTAGTCGGAAACCTTGCGCCCGGTATCGTCCAAATGTTGCACGATCGTATCGACCGCAGCAGGCGCCATGGCTGCCCCCATCTCCCATGGGTTTTGTACACCAAAATCGTTCACCTTACCGATCGTGGCATGCGTGATCACAGGCCCGGTCGCGCCCAGCCCGATCAACGCCGCACCAGCACCCGTGACGGTATAATGCGCTGTAGGAGGTTTTTGCGCACCATATTCCGTTGGATAGCGAAAGACTCTCTCAGCGGTGCTGTTATGGCTACTCGCAGCGGCAAGGGCGTATGTTGCAGCCTTCGTGTCTACGAGCAGCGACGCTAGAGCAACCGCCTGCATACTCGTGGCGCAGGCGCTAAATACGCCAAGCAAAGGTCTTCCTTCCGTTCTGGCTGCAAAATTTGACGTGATATTTTGCGGCAACAAGTCACCGGATATGGTCACGCTGACGTCTTCCATCGTGACGCCCGCCTTTTCCACCGCTTTTTCTTCAGCCTGCTCCAGTAACTTTCGCTCAGCTTTTTCCCACGAACTCTGCCCAACGTAAGGGTCTTTATAGATCAGGTCAAAATCCTTTCCCAGAGGCCCTTTGCCTTCTTTTTGGCTCACTGCCGTGCCCGTGGCAAGCACCCTAGGAGCATTTTGAAATGCCCATGTCTGCTTTCCTATCAGCACCCTCACACCTCCTGTCTCTCGCTTTGTCTCATGAGCCCATCGTCAATACGTACTTGATCAAGCCGACCACGAAAGCAGAAACTACTCCAAAGACGATCACAGGTCCTGCCACCTTAAACATATTGGTGCCTACGCCCATCACGTAGCCCTCTGTCTTATGCTCAAGCGCTGCAGAAGCCACGGCATTGGCGAAACCCGTTACAGGTACGGCTGAACCTGCGCCTGCCCACTGTGCGAATTTGTCATAAATACCGAACCCCGTAAAGATTACAGACAACATGACCATGACGGCCACAGTCGGATTACTCGCGACTTTTTCGGTATAATGAAAGACATGAACGAACAATTCTTCGACACCTTGACCAACGAGGCAAATCGCTCCCCCAGATAAGAAGGCGCGAGCGGAATTTCGAAACCATGGTCTACCTGGCTGTCTGCCTTTGATGAATGTTTGATACTGCTTGGCCTTGACGCCCATTTGTACACTCAAAAAAGCCACCCCCAAGCGCTTCCCGTGTAACCATAGGATTCGCTCGAAAGAATGGCCTTATGAAATCCACTTTCCACCAATCTTGAATCATCAGTCTCTAAAACAACCCGTCTCGGATCGTCTGCAAGATACGCTTTTCCAAACGGGATACCTGAACCTGCGAGATGTTCAACACTTCAGCCACTTCAGATTGTGTCTTATCTTGGAAAAACCTCATATATACGATGAGTCGTTCTCTTTCAGGAAGCCTTGAGACGGCATCATGCAGGGCGAGTTTGTCAAACCACTTTTCCTGCTCGGTATCCGCGATCTGATCCATTAGGTAAATCGGATCCCCATCGTTTTCAAAAACTGTCTCATGAATGGAAGCGGGCTGGCGCATGGCTTCTTGTGCCAGCACGACTTCAGCGGGTTCAATCCCTAGCGCCTCAGCGACCTCGCCTATCTGTGGCTGGCGCCCGAGTTGCTTCGCGAGTTCATCGCGCGTGCGTCTGATATGGCGAGCCGTCTCTTTGACTGACCGGCTAACTTTGACCGTGCTATCATCTCGTAAAAAACGCTGAATCTCACCGATGATCATGGGCACCGCATATGTCGAAAATTTGACCTCATAAGATAAATCAAATTTATCAACTGCCTTCATGAGGCCGATGCAGCCGATTTGAAACAAGTCATCAGGCTCGTACCCACGGCCTAAAAAACGCTGAACCACAGCCCAAACCAACCTTTGGTTGCTGGTCACTAATTCATCCCGAGCAGCGATATCACCACTTTGGCTGTTCTCTATCAATTCCCTCACGCGTTCATCGGATAGCTTTGGGGTTTCACGCGCTGTTCCATGTTCCATACACTATACCTCGTAGTTTGCTGCGCCATGGGGAGCCAAAATGCGTTTCACGAATCGTAGACGAGTACCACATCCCACCTCAGATTCCACTTCAAACTCATCGACGAAAGACTCCATGATCGTGAATCCCATCCCTGAACGCTCAAGTTCAGGGCGTGAAGTGTAGAGCGGCTGTCTCACGAGATCCATATCTTTAATACCTATTCCTTTATCTTCCACAACCAATTCCATTCTATCATCCATAATATTACAATTCAAAAAAACTTCACCAACGCCGTCTGGGTATCCATGAATAATGGCGTTCGTCACGGCTTCTGACACCACGGTTTTAATTTCCGTCAACTCTTCCATAGTCGGGTTGAGTTGAGAAACAAACGCCGCCACCGCCACACGGGCAAAAGACTCATTTTCAGATAGCGCAGAAAACGTGAGACTCATCTGGTTTGTAGCCCTCATCTGATTCACAGCTTTCATCTTGATACCTCCTTCAAGGCGTGAACAGCATCGTCACGCTTGTCATAGATGTTCATGATTTTATGTAGGCCGGATATTTCAAACAGACGCTGGGCGCTTTGTGGTACGGCTGCAATGACCATCTGCCCGCCAGCGGATTTGATTTTTCGATATCGACCCAAGATTACTCCAAGCCCTGAGCTATCCATGAAGGTGAGCCCGCTCAAATCGAGAATCAAACGAGAGGCCTGACGCTTTTCTAGCTCTTGATCCAGGGCCCTTCTCACTGATTCGGCGCTGTGATCGTCCAACTCGCCACGAAGGGCTGCTATAACCACAGATCCACGATTAGCCGTTTTTAGTTCGATATGCATGCGTGTAACCCCCTTCGCAATGCCGTG
>JAKACY010000136.1 GCA_021821025.1 Bacillota bacterium
CAGTGTGATGCTAGCCATGGAGGCTGGCGCGCCGGCGTTTTCAAAAGCGAAGCGGGTGGTCGTGACAGGTAACCCCAGGGCGTCAGAAGTGGTGGGTGTGTCTGCGCGTGACAAGGCAAAGACGGCAAGAGAGTTCGGCCTTACCGCGTCTATGCCGACTGTTGTGATCGTCAGTGGTAGCCGTGGGGCTAGCCCGATCAATCACGCTGTTACAGATTGGCTGTCGCAAGACGCGATGAATCAGTGCCGCTTAGTTTGGATTACAGGGCAGGTTCACTATGATCAGATTAAAGCTGAGTTTGAACGGATTTCGCGCCCAAATCTTCGCATCGTGCCGTTTTACGATGATATGCCGGCGCTCTTATCGCAGACAACACTACTCATCAGTCGAGCCGGTGGGACGACGCTGGCAGAAGTGACTGCCCTGGGTGTTCCGTCTATCTTGATCCCGTCTCCTTATGTGACCAATCACCACCAGGATTACAACGCACGAGCCCTGGTCGATGCTGGCGCTGCTGTACTTTTGCCAGAGCAGGAACTGAGCGGTGAATCTTTGCAAAGCCAGGTTAAAAAGCTGATCAGCAATCCATTTCGCCTTGAGGCCATGGGCGTCGCAAGCAGTCAACTGGGAAGACCCGATGCGCTTGATCGCGTGCAAAGTGAGATCCATAGGCTAGTGTCACACTAAATGCGTGATACATATGATGGGGTACGAAGCAGACAGCATGACACGTTGAGGTTAAAGAATAACTTGAAGGTGCGCCATTGCGCTGTCAAGACGGAAAAGGGGTTTAAGGCTTGAACCGGGAAGATATCAAGCGATTGTTTTCCGACGTGGCGCCAATCGTGCGCTATGATGAGCCTCTGCGTCATCATACGACGTGGCGAATCGGGGGTCCTGCCGATGTATTTGTGGTGCCAAATCACCTGGATCAAATTCGGGACGCGGTTACCAGAGCGAAGGCTGAAGGCATCCCTGTTTTTGTGATCGGTCGTGGAAGCAACTTGCTAGTTAAAGATGGTGGAATTCGCGGTTTGGTGATCAAACTCGGGGATGATTTTTCCGCTCTTGATATCACAGGTGAAACTTTAACTGCGCTGGCCGGTCGTGGAATGGTATCTGCTGCAAATATTGCTATTCGTCACGGCCTCTCCGGTTTGGAATTTGCCACTGGTATACCAGGCACGGTCGGAGGCGCGGTCACGATGAACGCGGGGGCGCACGGGTCCGAGATAAAAGATGTTTTGTATCGAGCATCAGTGCTTGATCAAGCGGGTGATGTGCAAGACGTGGATGCAGCGCAACTATCTTTTGGCTACAGGCGCAGCGCCATTGTAGAAAATGGGTGGACGGTGCTATCGGCGACTTTCCATCTGCATGAAGGTGACCCGGCACAGATGCAAGAGCGCGTCAAGGCATGGAGCAAACGTCGCCAAACTACGCAGCCTTTATCGATGCCAAACTGTGGAAGCGTGTTTCGTAATCCGCCAGGAGATCACGCCGCGCGCCTCATAGAAGCCGCCGGTTTGAAAAACTTTCAAATCGGGCAGGCGGCTATCTCGCAACGACACGCGAACTTCATCGTCAACTTAGGGCAGGCAAGTGCCATAGACGCACTTTCTGTGATCATGCACGCGAAGGTCACGGTAAGAGAACAGTTCGGCGTAGATCTGGTGCCTGAAGTGAAAGTGGTTGGGGAGGACGAGGCAGGGGGGTGACACAAACGTGGAACGTCTAGTCATTGAGGGCGGTCAACCTCTCTCTGGATCGATTCGAGTACACGGCTCAAAGAATGCCGCTCTACCGATTCTGGCAGCGGTGACGATGGCAGATGGAGAAGTTGTTATTAAAAACGTGCCCAATCTTGACGATGTACTCGTCATGTTGGATATTTTGAGGTCGCTCGGTGCTAGGGTGTCGTATTACAAAGGAGAACTAGTGGTCGATCCGCGCACGATTTCGACAACGGATGTGCCGGAGCACTTGATGCGTTTGATGCGCTCTTCCATATTTATGATGGGACCGCTTTTGACACGGTTTGGTTCAGTCCGGGTATCAAAGCCTGGAGGATGCTCCATCGGCTCACGGCCGATTGATTTTCATCTTAAGGGGCTTGCCGCGCTAGGCGCAGAGATTGATGAGCGGCATGGCTTTATCGAGTGTACGACCACGAGACTGAAGGGGACTTCCGTTTTTCTAGATTTTCCAAGTGTTGGTGCAACGGAAAATGTCATGATGGCCGCTGTCTTGGCTGATGGCGAAACCGTGATTGGCAATGCCGCCAGAGAGCCGGAAATTCGCGATCTTGCAGCATTCTTAAACACCCTTGGGGCGAAGATTTCAGGAGCTGGTGAAGATACTATCGTGATCTCGGGGGTCTCGTCACTAAAAGGCGGCGAGTTTTCCGTGTCGCCAGACCGCGTGGTAGCAGGAACGCTTCTGATCGCTGCGGCGATCACAGGCGGTCAGGTACAGTTGGAAAATGTGAAAGCAAATGATCTCACCGCAGTCATTATGAAATTGCGAGAGTGCGGGGTGCAGGTCATAGGGACTCGTGATATACTAGAAGCGAGACGAATTGGTAGTCTTAAGGCTGTCGAGCGAATTCAGACGGCTCCTTTTCCGGGGTTCCCCACCGATCTACAAGCTCCTTTTATGTCTTTGTTAACGCTGGCTCACGGCACAAGTGTGATTTCTGAAACGGTGTTTGAGGACCGTTTTCAACACGTGAGTGAACTGCAGCGCATGGGTGCACTGATTAAGGTAGATTTGCGCACGGCTTTCGTAAAAGGGGTGCGCGAATTGACTGGCGCGGCGGTGCAGGCAACTGATCTGCGAGCCGGGGCAGCCTTGGTTCTGGCAGGATTGGCCGCTCAAGGGTCCACCATCATCGACCGGGTCTATCACATCGATCGAGGCTATGAGACTTTAGAAGTGCAGCTTCGCAACCTAGGGGCGCATATAGAACGTGTGCGACCGGGCAAGGCGCAAGGCGATGTGAGTGTCTCGCAAGCGACGTGATGCCTGGCAACGGATATTCGATGATGACTTAGCTAAAAGGGGCAAAGCGCCTTAGCGCTTCGCCCCTTTTAGAAATGGCGGACAACCATCTAGTCTTGCGGTCTCTATTTGGACAAATTGGTGACAAACAGGGGGCGTCCCGCCGGTGGCTGGTGACAAGCATGCGACGACGCGCCGACGTCGAATGGCATTTGCTGCATGGATTATCGTCTTTTTTGTAGGTATATCAATTGCGGTTTATATTCGCTCGCCTTTGGCAAAAGTGAAGGCTATTGTTGTGCAAGGTGCTGTCAACTTGTCTGTCTCCCAGATTTTAAATGATACGGGTATCACCGTAGGTGAAAGCCTATTTCAAGTACCGGCGACTAGCGCGGAGCACCGCCTGCTGGCAGATTACCCGATTTTGTATCAGGCAGTGAGCAAGCGTAATTTTATCTCTCAAAAAGTTATCATATCATTACGTGAAAAGGTTGTGGCAGGTATTTTGGCCGTCAACGGGACGCTCTATCGAATTTTAACGGACGGCACTGTGCTTGATAAGGACACGACTGGCGTCGGTGTCTCAGCGCCGATCATCACCACATCGAGTCCTGTGTCCGTCAGTCTGGGCGAGAAATTGACCGATCCCTCTCTACTGTCCATTTGCAGTCAATTACCAGGCTTACCACTTTCGGTTGCACAACAACTGTCAGAATTGCAAGTGGAGAACTTTCAGGAAAACGCAGTTATTTTGGCGTTTACGAGAGACGGATACGAAATTCGCATGCCAGTGCAAGGCATCGCTGGATCGATGGCTTTGTATGAGGACATTCATCAGAAGCTTTTAAGACAGCATATTGCACCGGGGTTGATTGACGTAATGAATGGTCACACGGCAGTTTATCAACCTTATCAAAGCACTGTGGCAAAGGGGTAGTGCGGGTTGCAAACAAAAGCTAAGATGATGATGTCTTGGACGGTCGTGGCTACTGTGTTAGGTGCTATGATGTCTTTGCAGTATCACGATGTACTGCTTGGTGGCGCCGGGATTTGGTCTTCTTCGCCAGACGTTGCAGCGGTTAATGATCGTTTAGAAGCGGTTACGGCGTACAATCAGATGCTGTCTCAGCGTATCCAAGAAGTACAAAAGCAGGTGATCAGCCTTCAGAATCAAACGCTCGCGCAAGGCGGCGGCGTCGCTGATCTGGAAAGGCAACTGCATGCGGTAAAGGTGTTGGCTGGTACGGTGCCAGTTGCGGGTCCAGGGGTGGAAGTTATGATTGACGATGGCAAGATGAGCTCCAATGAGCAGGAGCAGTTTATCACGCACGACTGGGATCTGCGCTCAGTCGTCAACGAATTGTTTTTGGCCGGCGCTGATGCGGTAGCAGTCAATGACGCGCGCATTACCTCGACTACCGGAATTTTCTGCATCGGGCCGGTTGTTCGGGTCGGGAATATGCGCTTGGGGCCACCATTTATTATTCGTGCCATAGGGGACCCCAAAGTGTTGGCTGCGGCCCTCAATTTTCCTGGCGGCGTGTTGGACGCTTTGCGGGGAGCAAACCGCGGTTTGGCCATCTCTACACCATCTGTCTTCAGACAGCTGAGGATTCCTGCTTATGTTTCGTCAGTAACGGCTGCAAATGGAGGTGCGCAGGGATGATGCGGGCAGGGCATAAGCGTGCGCTCTTCGGCGTGAGCGTCGTTCTTGGGTTCATGTTAAGCCTAGAATTTTATATTGATCGCACACCGACTCAAAGTCCCTATACCTCTTATTATGAATCCAGTCAGCAGTTGACCGACGCGTTAAATGAGAGCTCGGTGCTTGGAAAGACGCTAAGTCGTGGTCAACATCAACTGCAGGCCCTTGGTGAAGCCACCAGACACACGGTTCTTGGTGTTCGACTACTGCAACAGGAACTGAACGCATTGAAGGCGGCCGCAGGACTATCAGTCGTAAAGGGGCCAGGGATTGCGATTAAGATCAACTATGATCCCAACCTTCCAGTTATTCCTGGCCTTCGGTACGTGGACGAGGCTACGCAACTTCAAATGGTCGTGAACTTACTTGATGCCAGCGGGGCCAAAAGTATTGCCATCAACGATCAGCGTCTTGTCACGACATCGACGATCCGCTCAGTTAATGGATTAAACGCTCAGGTGGGCCCATTTTCTGGGGTTTTGCAGGTCAATGGCGTCCCCATTCAAGCTCCTTATATCCTGATGGCAGTCGGATCGGCGCAAAGCATGGTCAATGCGCTGAATGTGGAGGGAATCGCCGCACAGTTTAATATTCTGGAACAATCGTTCCATGTGACGCAAATAAACGCCGTGACACTTCCAGCCTACACCGGTGTGCTGCCAGGCCGCTATGCTATGGAGGTCGGATTATGAAACAGTTTCTCTTACCACTCGCAGGGTTAATCATCGGTATCCTACTCGGACTGGTGACAAAGATTCACTTGCCGATCCAATATGCATCCTATCTGTCGGTGGCTATTCTCGCAGCACTCGATACAGTGTTCGGCGGTATCAAATCCGGGATGCAAAATCAGTTTGATCACCGGGTCTTTTTAACCGGTTTTTTTTCCAATACCCTTCTGGCCGCGGGGCTTGCAATCGTCGGCTCCTTTTTGGGAATCGACCTTGCACTCGCCGCTGTGGTGGCATTTGGGGTGCGGATTTTTAATAACCTCGCCACGATCAGGCACCTGTTTTTAATGCGTAAAAAAATTCCGTCCCAAAATTAGCAGATTTCGTGTTATGATAAAATAGTATACTTGTGAGTCTATAAACTCGTGATCGACGAACGTGGTTGATGTAATTAGTTTTGCTTTAGAAGGGAGTGCCGCTTCCTTGAGTAAGGGAGATATTCTTGTCGGCTTAGACGTAGGTACCTCGACGATTCGAGTGATCATTGGCGAACTTGATGGATTGAATCTAAACATTATCGGTGTCGGAACTGCCAAGAGTGATGGTATTCGCAAAGGTGCGATCGTCGATATCGACCGGACTGTTAGCGCCATTCGTGCTGCGGTTGAACATGCTGAACGCATGGTCGGTATTTCTATTGGGTCTGCATACGTCGGGGTTTCAGGCGGGCATATTGCTCTTCAGCCAAGCCATGGGATTGTGGCGGTATCTGCCATCGATCGCGAAATTGGCGATGAAGATGTGGAGCGTGTGATGTCGGCGGCGCGTGTGTTGAATCTGCCTGCGGAACGGGAGATCGTAGACGTAGTGCCACGTGAATTTACAGTTGATGGATTGGCTGAAGTCACGGATCCGCGTGGCATGATCGGCGTTCGTCTGGAAGTTGATACGTATGTAGTTACTGGTGCGCGCACGGTTTTGCATAATTTGTTGCGCTGCGTGGAGCGCGCTGGGCTAGATGTAGCCGGGACAGTGCTGATGCCTCTTGCTGCAGCCGATATGGTCTTGACCTCTGATGATAAAAAACTGGGGGTCGTTCTGGTAGACGTAGGTGCTGGTTCGACTTCAATTTCCATTTTTGATAAGGGGACTCTCGAAAGGGTGTCCGTCATTCCCGTTGGTGGGGACAGTGTAACAAACGATATCACGGTCGGGCTGCAAACCGGAACGGATATGGCTGAGATGGTTAAGTGTAAGTATGGAGTGGCAAAGGTTTCTCTGGCGCGGGAAGAGGAAAAGTTCAAAATACAGCGAATAGGTAGTAGTATGGATAAGGATTTTAGCGTGGTAGAACTCGCGTATATCATTGAGCCACGGATGCAGGAGATTTTTGAACTGGTTAAGCGTGAAGTGGAGCGGCTCGGATATCCGAATGGTCTGCCAAGTGGCTATGTGTTATCTGGGGGCGGCATGCTTTTGAAGGCAGCGGACAAGCTCGCTGAGGAAGAACTTCAAGGGCCTGTAAGAGTAGCTGTACCAGAGTATGTGGGCGTTAGGGATCCATCGTATGTGGGATGCGTGGGTATGATTAAACATGTATCGCATGTATATGGGCGCAGTGCTGTTGCTGCTACGTCACAGTCAAAACGTGGTAGGTCCTCCGGTGGTACTCTTCAAAAGATCAAGGGATGGTTTCAGGACTTCATTTGATAGAAAGAT